>NZ_MWQH01000002.1:300000-410900 GCF_002210295.1 Fibrobacter sp. UWB5
TCTTTCCTGCCAAGGCGTGGAAAGCGTCGACCATCTTCTGGCCGTTTTCTTTTGCGGTAGCACCTTCGGCTTCGCTCTTCAATTTCCAAAAAACAATGTGACGGATCATGCGTTCCTCTTTTGGTTATAAATTTGTTTGTACAGGTCCAATTGCCGCTTAAAGCAATCGTTCCAGCTGAATTTTTCGGCGTAGGTTCGGGCGTTTGCTTTCTTTTGGCTCAAGTCCGAACGGTAAAGTTCTACAATGGCATTTGCCAGGGCTTCGGGAGTGCGTTTTTTCAAAACGACGCCTGCACCGGAGTTCTTCACATGCTCGGCGGCGGCACCGGTGCTTGCGCCAATCTGGGCGTTTCCGCAGGCCATGCTTTCGAGAATCGAAAGGCCGAAGGTTTCCCAGCCCGAAAGGGCGAGTCCCATGTCTACGCTGGCATAGTGCCTTGCCATTTCATCGATCGACGAAATAAAACCGGCGTATTGAATGTGCGAGTGCTTCTGGACAGCTTCTTCCACTTGCGGCAGGTAGGGGCCCGTGCCTGCAAAAACGAGGGCCGGTTCACACCCCAGTTTTTCTGCGATCAGCGGGTAGGCGCCCAGCAAGAGCTCGATTCCCTTTTCTTCGCAAAAACGGTGCGGGAAGAATATGGTGAGGCGTTCCGGCCTTCCGGCTTTCAGTTGCAGAACCAGCTTTTCGTCTCGCTTTTCGGGCGAAAACATCTGGATGTCGCAACCCAGCGGAATCCAGTGCGATTTCGGCAGGTGATTCTTTTCGAGACGCTTCAGGACTTCGTCGCAAGAAACCTGGATGCCGTCGAAATGCTTGAATTCCTGCCTGGCGTACCAGAAGGCGACCTTCTTGGCCAAAATGCCTAGCGTACGGCCAAACTTGTTCGTGACCGGGCGCTGCACGTAGGTGATGGGGAAATCGGCATGCCAGAAACTCAAAAGAATCGCTTCGGGCACCACCTTCTTGGCCACATGGCGCACCATGGTCGGCAAGATATAGGGCGAACCGACTTCGATCACTTGGGGCTTGTATTTTTCGAGCACGGGCCTAATCTGCGAAGGCCTCCACATAAAGCGGTATTCCCACTTGCCCGGGAATCGATACGCTTCCACGTGCTCGATAATGAGCCCCTTGCTCTTCTGCTCGGTATAAGTCCTGGAATCCGGCATTACGAAAACGGACAGGACTTCTTCCTGACTTTCGTAGAAGGCCATTTTCTGCAAATGGTAGCGACGGACGCCGCCGCCGGAAGGACTCCAGAAATTGTTGAAATCGACAATCGTGAACATTATTCGAGCTCGGCTTCTTCTTGCATGCGGTTTGAAGCCGGGTCAATCGAAAGCGTCCCTTGGTAAAGCTGGTTATTGCCGAGGCGCTTGGAATCGACGGTCAGGAACATGTTGCCGCCCTTGGATTCGAGCCAGTAAATGGCGTCGGAATCGCGCAGGTAGGCGCGCGGTCCCACGAGTCCCTTTTCGGAATCGATGAGTTCGCCGCCCAGGAACATCGGAATGTCCAGTGCCTTGTACAGGTCGAGAATGACCGAGGAACGTCTTTCGTGAATATCCGAAAGGTCGGCGTGGTCGGCGACCTTCAAGTGGTCAATGCCGTCAATGACCACGACCAGGTTCCGGTGTTCCCTGATTTCTTCTTTCAGGTTCTGGAGAAGGACGATGTTGTCAAAGCCGTTTTGGTCGTCCCAAATTTCAAGGCGGTTGTTGCGCACGAACGCCATCAGATCGCGAGTCGCTTCCAGAATCTTCTGGTTCACGGCTTCGTCTTCGCTCTGCTTGCGAACGGTCAGCACCGATTCGCCAATGAGCATGGCTACGAGCCTGTCAAAAATCTGGCGGCGGGGCGTTTCGAGGGCGATGTAGATCAGCTTGAGGTTGGGGTTGCTTTGGATCAAGTCCAAGGCGAGGCTCGAAAGGAGCGTGGTCTTGAGACCGAAAGGTTTCGAGGACACATAGAAACAGCCGGACTGGATGCCGTCAATTTCCTGAGTCAGTTTCGGGAAGGTGTTGAGAGCATAGCCGACGCTTACATCGGGCGGGCAACCCATGGCCGTATCGAAGTTTTCCTTGATGTCCTGCAACAGCATGGAACGACGGTGGGTGTGCACGGTGTCGGTTTCCGTTTTTTCGACGAGCGAAAGCAACTGGTCTGCACCGTTTTTGCGAACCACCAGGTCAACCGTTTCTTCTTTCGGGAGAACGATCGATTTGAATTTCAGGTTGAGGCGGTCTGCCATCTTCAGGTATTTCTGAATGCGGTATTCCTGTTCGCGGCGATCCGCTTCGCGCCTGAGGATGACGGTCACCGATTCGGCGCCGCAAGCTTTAAGCTTGTACAAGTGGCTCAGGGTAAGTTCCTGGTACATGGTCGAAACTACGCCCGGAATGCCGGCGAGGTCTGCGGTCAAGGCGTCAAAGAATCCTTCCACGACAATCGGTTTTGTAACGTCGGACTGGATGTTGAACGGAATGTCGCTGGGGCCCGAGGCATAAGAAACGTAGGTGTGTGGACTGTCGTTTTCGTTAATCACTCGTCCGTAAACAGAATGAATCAGACCCTTGGAATTGCGGGCAGGAATCGTAATGCGGGGTTCGTGGTAGGCGTCCAGGTTGTCCAGATAGAAACTGATCTGGTGGCGTTCGATTCCCGACATCATGCAGAAACTTACGAACGGTTCCGGGTCGCCGCTATAATAGCCGATGCCGTAAAGTTGGGCCTGGCCAATGCTCCAGCCGCGAGCGGCCAAGAATTCGGCAGAAGACGGGCTCTTGCAAGCGGCCCAGTGGCAGTAGCGCACAAAGTTTTCGAGAACCTTGGATTTTTCGCCACCGATTTCCTTAATCCACGGGTGTTCTTCTTGCAGGTCGTGTTCCGGCTCGAGATTTCCCAAAAAGTTGACGGCTTCTGCTCGGGCGGCAGGTTCGTCCATGCCGTTAAAACGGCTTCGCATTACAAATTCAACGAGATCGCCCTCGCTTCCGCACTGCAAGCAGCGGTAACGCCAGTAACCTAGGGCGTCATAAAAGAACAAAGACGTTTCTTCGGGAGAATGAAACGGGCAGCATGCAATCAGGTTTCGGCCCCAGCGACTTAAAGGGATTCCCAGCTGTCGCGGATGGGTCTTGGCTCGCATGACAATTCCGGCATGTTCTTGGTCAATAATCATAGGAGTCCTCTTTTATACACTAGAAATCTAGTTATTTCTATTGCGATAGGGTAGTAAATCTTTTTAATTTTTAGGGTATGATTGTCCTTGGAATAGATCCCGGTACCATAACGACCGGATATGCTTTTATCGAGTCGAACGGGCAGAAAGTAAAGGTCCTCGAGTATGGAACCTTGCATGCTCCGGCGAGCCATGCGCTCGAAGACCGTTTGCTGCATATCGTTTCCGGGCTCGAAGAATTGCTGGACAAGTACAAGCCTGAATCTTTCGGGATGGAAGGAATCTTTTTTGCGAAGAATGCCAAGAGCGCCTTGGTGTTGGGGCACATTCGCGGCGCGGTTCTTGTGGCTTGCCGCAAGCGTGGCATGACTTATAGCGAATACAGTCCGCGTGTCGTCAAGCAGGCCGTTACAGGCGATGGCGGTGCATCCAAGGAACAGGTGGCCAACATGATTTTTGCGCGCCTTGGAATCCAGGGCGGGAATCTTCCGCTGGATGCTTCCGATGCTCTCGCGATTGCATGGACTCACGCCAATCCCTCGCCGTTGAACGATGCGGTTTCGAAAGTTCTCGGCAAGAAGAAGGTCGTGCGCAAAAAGAAGGCAACGACCAAGCAGTGGTTAGATTTGATTGAAAAGATGGGAGGGCTTGTCTAGTGGACTCCAAGATTTGTTACGGCCTTCGACTGGTTGACTCCGCTGATTTTGTCAAGGTTGACGGTTATATCGTTGACAAAAATGTTCTCGATGATTACAACAAATTAAAAGAAACTTTTGCGAAGTCCGGTTTCGCGCTCCGCATTGAATCGGCTTACCGCCCGTTTGAACGACAGCTTTCCATTTGGAATCGCAAGGCAAGCGGCGAACTGAAATTGCTTTCCGCCGAAGGACTCCCCATGGAGCGCCCGAGTGATGAAGAAGAATTGATGTATGCGATTTTAACCTGGTCGGCGCTCCCTGGCGCAAGCCGTCACCATTTGGGGACCGATTTAGACGTGGTCGATGGCAATGCATGCCCTGCCGGCTACGAGGTGGAACTTACGCCTGCCGAATGTGACGGCATGTTCCGCCCCTTCCATGAAAAGCTGACCGAACTTGTCGGGGCGGGCGAGTCCTTCGGCTTCGAGCGAGTCTTCGTGCCTGGCCGCGGTAAAATCCAGCCCGAAAAGTGGCACATCGCGCACTTGCCGACCTCGCGCAGGTACCTTGAAAATTTCTCGCTGAAAGAACTCCGCGCCCTCTACGAGAAAACCGATATTGCCTGCAAATCGGCGCTGCTCGACAATCTCGAAGCGCTCGCCGAAAACTATATCTACCCGTATTTCGTGTAGTCCAATTCTAGAGTAGACCATGAACTTCTCGCCTGAATCCCGCGGAATCTTGCGCTTGCCTCTTGCCGACTACGGCCGCTCCACCCTTGGCGCGTCCTTGCGTTACATTCCGTGCTCCGGCAAATGCCGCTTGCTTGTGGTCGCCGGAATTCATGGTGAAGAACCCGAAACCACGTTCTTGCTGAGCCGTGTGCTCCGTGCTTTCGAAAAGCCTTTTGAATCGGTCGCCTTCGTCCTTTGCGCCAATCCCGATGGAGTCACGCTTGGCACCCGCGGAAACGCCAACGGGGTAGACCTCAACCGCAATTTCCCGACCTCTAATTGGAACAAGGAACCCGTAGGTTCCCGCTCCATTCTAGAAGCCCCGCGCGATACGCTTCTCTCGGCTGGTGTTGCTCCCGGAAGTGAACCGGAAACGGCGGCTCTCGTTTCGCTGATTCAACAACTTGCTCCCGCCACAATCCTTTCGATGCATGCGCCTATGGCCTGTGTCGACGCTCCGGAATGCACCGCCATGGTAGATTCATTGTGCGAAGCATTCGGAGTCCCTTGGCATGCCGACATCGGGTATCCGACTCCCGGCAGCCTCGGCACTTGGTGCAAGGAACAAAAAAGTCCAGAGTGTATCACCCTGGAACTTCCGAGAATGTCTTTAGAGGCTTTGTTTGACCGCTACGCCCATTCGTTTGCCGAATGGCTTGAAAACGTCTAGCGGCGTTCCTCGATCTTGTTCTTTTCAGCGTTTTCGATAATCTTTTTACGCTGGACAAGGCCTACCGTAAAGCCGATCACCAGGTAGCTGGAGCAAAGAATCAGCAGGTATTCCAGAATAAACGGAACTTTTTCCGAAATGAACAGGAATCCGCAGATATAGGTAATTACAATAAGGATAGCCTGGCCGATGTTGAACAGCTGGTTCCTGCGCGGCTGGAGCTTGGGCAAGAAGAGCGGGCTCACCATCAAAAGTCCGGTCACAAGCATCACCAGAACGGGGACGAACATCATGGGACTTTCGGAATTTTCGAACAGGCCGTTTGCCTTCAAGTACACGATCAGGATTGCGTTGATTGCACCTGCAAAGGTGGACGGAAGGCCCGAGAAGTGGTGGTGGTAGGTGTCGCTATCGCAGGCGTTGTACTTGGCGAGGCGCATGGCGGCGCAAAGCACGTAAATCGAGAAGGTGACAATCAGGAGCGCACCGTTGGCCTGGAACCATTCCGGAGACAATGTCTTATAGGCAAAGAAAATCGTAAAGGCCGGAGCAAGACCGAAGGCAATCAGGTCGGCAAGGCTGTCGAACTGGGCGCCGAACTCGGAACTTGCATTCACGAGACGGGCGGCAAAGCCATCCAGCTTGTCCAGGAGAACGCTCAAGATAATGAAATAGGCACCGGTGCGAATAGGGTCAGAAGTTGTAAAGGAACTGAATGCGCCGGTCACCCAACAGATGGCAAAAACGCCCAGAAGAAAATTCATGCTGGTAAACGCATTCGGCAAAATAAAACGAGATTTACCCATAGGGGCCTCCACTAAGAAGTATCACGCTAAAAATAGTTTTTTTATGGGCTAAAAGCAAAAAACGCCCTGTAAACGGGCGTTTTCAAAAGCTGTAAATGCATTTTTTTTTATTTGGCTTTGGGCTGCGGAGCGATTTTCCAAAGGCCCTTCACTCCGGCGGCAACCACAAGGCTCTGCGGCGGGGCGTACGGGTTTTCTTCGGTCGGGAAATTCGTCCAGTGCTTGGTAGAGAACTGGTAGAACTGCGTGGGGCGGTACATAATCGGAAGCACCGGAATCGTTTCCATGAAGATCCTGTTCAAGGCTCGGTAGGCTTCGGTGAGTTCCTTTTCGTCGGTGAGAGCCGGGATCTTTTCCAGCAGCTTGTCCGCTTCTTCGTTCTTGTAGCGGCCCTGGTTAGCGAATGCTTCTTCGCCAATAGGCCTGTAAGAGACGGAGCCCATCACCTGGTCAAAACGGTTCCACGGAGAGGCTGCCGAAAGTTCGGCTGTCTGGGTCTTCATGGCAAGGTCGAATGTACCGAGGCGCAGGTTCTTGTCCCACACGCTGTAGTCCACGAACTTTTCTTCGGCGGCAAGACCGATTTCATTGAGGGATTCGACGATGACCTTGATGGCGTCCTCCCAGTCGGTCCAACCCTGCGGGCATTCAATAGTGAAGCTACGGACGGGCTGTTTTTTCTTGTCAATCAGCCTTCCGTTATCGTCCCAGCTGTAGCCGGCCTTCGTAAGGATTTCCTTGGCCTTTTCGATATCGTAGGAATATCCGTACTTGTCGGCGTCTTCCTTGTTGAAATACTTGGATTCGGTACCGAAGGGCAGAATGAACCCGGGCTGAATCACCGGCGTGTAGTTCGAAATGGCGCGAGCCTTGATCTTTTCGAAGTTGATGGCGTGCATCATGGCGCGACGGAGTTCGACGTCATCGAAAGGAGTACGGGTGTGCGCAATGAAAAGTGTCGTGATGGAACCGGGCAGGTGGTACGGCTCGTTGCGGCTCCAGGCGCGAATGCTGTCTCTGGCCTTTTCCCAAATACGGGGCAGGAACACAGACGAAATGTCCAAGTTACCCTTGGTCATGGCGCTGTTGAACTGGTTGTTGCTGTTGTACAGGGAATGGATGATATACTTGGGAGATGGCTTCTTTCCGCTGAACTTATAGTTGCCCCAGTACTTGTCGTTACGTTCCAGGACAATCTGGTCGGGGGAATAAGTCTTGAGGTTGTACGGTCCCGAAACCACCGGCATAGAATCGTTCTTGAATTCGGCAATGCGGTTCATGTCGTAGGTCTTGCCGGACTTCGCCCCCTGGATGAGCGGCTCGAATACGGCCTTCGGGAGAATCGAGGTTTCGGCAATGGCATTCAAGATAATCAAGGGGTTCTTGTTCTTGCTGAAATGGAACGAAATGTTGTTGCCACCATCGTTGGTGATTTCGCTCAGGAATTGCCAGTTGCCGTGACGCGGCGTGGGCAGCAAGGAGTCAATCTTGAACGTGTAAAGAACGTCGTCGACGGTAACGGGGGACCCGTTGCTCCAACGCGCCTTGGTGTCCAGGTGAACCGTAATCTTGTCTTCGTCACTGGTATAGCTGTTGGCAAGCATGGGCTCGAGTTCGCCGGTCAACTGGTTGTACGCCAGCAGCGACTCGTAGGTAATGCGGCTGTTGCCGTCGATGGGGAAGTTGGGGTTGTAATCCAACGGGTTGAAAGAAGAAGGCGGCGTCCAGTCAAAACCACCGATATACAGGGTCTCGCTGCGTTCGTATTCCGACTGAACCTTGTCCTGAGCAGGTTTGGTTTCTTCGTTACAGCCGATAACGAAGAACGCCCCAAGAGCGGATGCCAGAGTGAAAAAATATCGAGCACGAAGTTTAACCGTGCATCCCAAAGAATTCTTTATATTCCCATAATCCATATCATAAATTTAGTGTGTTTTTAACAAAAAAACCACCAAAATTTGTTTACAAGATAAGAAAAATACCCTTTTTCAGGGCATTTTCGGGATTATAGCGTGAATCCGTATAGCAAACGCTTTGGAGAGGCGCTGAACAAAGTATGATTCAGTATAAACGGTGTGCCGGCGCCGCCCGGAGTGCTGTATTTCCGCTCCTTTTTACCCGTCTTCAAGGAAATGCCGATAACTTCGTTTCCTTGGTCAATCCAGGCGTAACCATCTTTCACGAAGGGCTTCGGGAATACGGCATTCTTGCCGTTGAATTTCCACAGCGGGGCGCCTGCTTCAGAGTAAAGTAAAATGGACTGGTCCGAAAGCCCGACAAGGAATTTCCTTTCGCCGTGATCCGTAATCACCTGCAAAGAAGAGACGGCGTTTTCCATTAGAATCTGGAGCGGAGTCGCATCTTTCTTCTTTAGGTTGAACAAGTAAATTTTGTTGCCGCTTGCGACTGCGGTAATGGAGTCCGCGCTGAGCAAGTGCGAAATCTGTCCGGGAATCTTGCGGGCTGAATTTTCTTCGGTTTGTCCGGCTTCGTCATCGAGCGCGACAAATTCTCCTTCCAGGTTGCAGGCATAAATCGTCTTGTCCGATTTGGAATGCAAGAAGGGTACGGAGAAAATCTTTCTTGACCAGGCCAGTTTATTGTCGGGTTTCAAGATTTTGAGCAGGAATCCGTTCCACGTCGAAACGTAAATCGCGTTCTCGGTCACGTTCATTTTGAAAGCCTTTCCCGGAAGTTGCAAGTTGGCCGGGGAAACATCCCTGTTCAAGTCGTAAATTGAAATGTTGTAGCCCGAAGCGATGACCAACGTGTTTTCGTCGTTGTCGATAACGGGGCTGTTATCGAGGGCGCCAATGTATTTGGCAGAACGCAGTTCGCCGGTTTCGGCGTTAATGCTGAAGAGCCTGTCGGCGGCGGGGTCAATCGTGTACAGGTTGCGCTTGCCGCTAAAGAATTGCGGGTAGCGGGTCTTGGGCGAAATCGGAAGCAACGTCACGAACTTTGCGCCAATCGCCTTGCTGTAACGGTTTAAAATCAACTGAGTCGCTTGCGGATTGCTGCTTGAAAGTCTGACGGCTTCGGACCATGCTTTCTGCTTTTCGCGCTCGTTGTTGCTGTTCTGTTCAAGGTACAGGGCCTTAAAGAACCAGCCCTCGGCATTGCCGGGTTCCAGTTTGAACAGGGAATCCAGAACACTTGGCAAGTCTTCCCACTCTTCATGCTCGGCGAGGTCTGCCGCCTGCTGGGCAAGAATCTCGGAAAGCAGAATCTTCTTGCCGTAATAATGCGGCGAAAGCGAAACCAGCTTGCGGTCGCCAAAGTACAAGTAGAGATTCCCGTTCGTGAAAATGGGTGCTTGCTCAATAGGTTTTGTAAAGTTGAAATGCCACAGTGGGTTCAGAATGGTGTCGACGGCGGTAATGGCGCCTTCGCCAGAGAATAAACCAAGCGTTCCCTTGGCAAGCGGGTGAATCGAGGAGGCGTCGCTTCGAATTGTTTTTCGAATCATGCCGGTTCTTCTGTCGATCAAGGAAATTCTTCCCGAGGCTTCGAGCAGAACAATCTCTCGCTCGAAGGGGAACATGCTTTCGATATTGCTGACCGAAATTTTCCAAAGCGGGGAAGTCCTTGCCTTGGGAATGTAGCCGTAAAGGTAATTGCCCGAAACCAGGAAGAGCATGTTCTTGTCGATCAAGACGTTTCGAATCACGTCAAATTGGGCAATGGATTTCCTGATCGAACCGTCTTCCGACGAAATAAAGTGAAGCGCGTTGTCGGTGCAATTTAAAACGAATTCGTTGGTGGGCGCAAAGAATCCTTCTGGCACGCAGCCGTTGTACTTGTCGGCAACTTGCGTGACAATGCGCTTGTTGTTCAGGATAGAAAGTTGTTTTTCGCTTTGGATAATCGCCCTGTTGCCGTCAACGACAAGATGCGTTATGTTTGTAATCGGAAAACTCTTGCTCGGGCTGCTGGCGTAGAATGCCTTGAACACAAGACTATCTTGGTCAATGGGTTGGTACCAGATTCCCTGACGGTCGATATTGAAAATTTGCTTGTTTGCAGGAACCGTTGCTATTTTCTCGAGGCGGTCGTCCTTGATTTTGCAAATGGAACCGTCGTTCAATAGCAAGAACGTCGGATCTTTACCGAAGGTTTTCTGGATAGGGCTCTTTAATTGAATCGGAGCTTTCAGCAATGCCTCAGGCTTGCTGCTGGTGGCGCTTTCGCGTTCCGAAAGCCAGTAAGCTTTAGGAACTTCGCTCGTTCTTGCCAAACTCTGCTCGTAGTAGAAATTGGCCGACGTCTTGTTGTCCGCAAGTTCCTGGATTTTGCCTAGGTAGAAATAAGCCTTTTCCTTGTCGTCTTCGTCGCCTTGCATGGCGGCTTTTTCGAGCATCTTGATTGCATCGGCGGTTTCGCCTTTCAGCTCGAACAGGTAAAGCGCTTCTTGAATGGCGGCTTCCATTTTTTCGGCTGCGGCAAAGGATACAAGCCCGCATAACCACACGAGCGTCAATGCCGTGCGAATCGTTGCGAAATGACTTATGTTCAACCGTTTATCTGCCATCTTTATGCATCAAACTTGTAGCCGGCGCCTCTCACCGAGATAATGAATTTCGGGTTGTCCAAGTCGTCTTCGATTTTACGACGGAGGTTTGCAATGTGATTGTCGACGGTTCTGGTCGAGGGCATGTTTTCGTCGGTATAGCCCCAAATTTCCTTCAGTAGCGTTTCGCGCAAAATTACTTCGCCGCGGTGTGCCCAGAAGAATTTCATGATCAGGTACTCGCGGGTGGTCAAGTCCAGAGGCACGCCGCCCTTGGTCGCTTCAAACTTCTTGACATTGATTTTGATGTTTGCAAATTCAAGAACTTCAGGCACTTGGACCGTAGTGCTACCGCTCTGCGGTTCGATGCGGCGACGGAATGCCTTGACGCGGGCGAGGAGTTCCAGAATTGAGAACGGCTTTGTCACGTAGTCGTCGGCGCCCATTTCAAGCCCGGCCACCTTGCTCGTTTCTTCGGTCTTCGCGGTGAGCATAATGATATAGGTATCCGGGTGCTTGTTGCGAATATAACGGCAGACTTCAAAACCGCTCTTTTTCGGAATCATCAAATCCAACAGCACCAAATGGGGCTGGTAGGAATCCGCCTTGGCAATCGCTTCTTCACCATCGCAGGCCGTTTCTACGGTGTAGCCTTCCATTTCAAAGTTGTCCTGGAGGCCCAAGCGGATGATTTCTTCGTCTTCTACGATGAGTATTTTGAAGTTCATGGTTATTCTGCCTTTTTAAATTTGACGGTGAACGTGGAACCCTTTCCGGGCTTGCTGACCAACGAAATGGTCGCCTTGTGTGTTTCGGCAACGCGCTTGACGGTTGCAAGGCCGAGCCCGGAGCCCTTGGTGCTTCGAGTCATTTCGTCACCCACTCTATAAAAATCATTAAATATATTTTTTTGTTCAGAAGCGGCAATGCCGATACCGGTGTCCGCAACCGAGAATATGACCCATTCGCTGTCGCTCTTGACATCGACCTTGATATCTCCGGGCGCTTCGGTATACTTGATGGCGTTATCGATCAAGTTCTGAACCAAACTATATAGCGCTGTGTAGTCGCCCATCACAAAAACATTAGGCTCAAAGTGCGTGTAGAAGGTAAGCCCTTTTTCGACACCGATGTCTTCGACGGCATCGAACACTTTCTTTGCGCAAATAGAAAAGTCCAAACGTTCCCACTTGAAGGCGCCCGTGCCGTGTTCCATTCGCGTGTAATTCAAGATGGCGCCAATCAGGTTCTCAAGTCTCGAGGCTTCTTTGCCAATGAGTGTGGAATATTCCTGTACCTTTTCGGCGCGCTGCAGGCGTCCACGCGCCATCATTTCGGCAAACATCTTGATCGAGGTCAAGGGTGTTTTCAATTCGTGCGAAACGCTCGACAAGAAATTCGCCTTCATCGCCAAAAGCTTGCGTTCTTGAGTAATGAATCGGAACATGAAGAACGAACCGAAAATAACCGTGATGAGGGCGAAAAGCATTAGCCCGTACATCAAGAACATGCGGTGTCTCGTTTCTTTGTGAATATCCTGCATGTCTTTTTCGTACAAGGTGAATTCCCATTCGAAGGCGTCTGAAATATAGTGCTGCGCGATAATGGGGGCGTTTTCCGGAATTTCGCCCATCACCAACTTGTCATTGTTTTCGGTAATAGAGAAGGGAATATTCTTGTAGCTTTGTATAACTGTCTTGAGCTTGTTCTGGAGTCGTGCCTTGTAGGCGTCCTTGTTGATGACGGCAATCACCACTTGGTCTCCCGAAAGGTACGGGTATGACATTTTGAACAAGGTAATTTCTTCGGTATTCTTGTAAAGGATTCCTTCTTTCGACGAAACGTCGTCATTCAGGATTTCATGGAACAAGTCCCTGTTGTAATACAGAATGTCCATGTACCCCAGCTGGCGGTTGAAGTTCTCGCGCAGGTTCCAGAAGGCTTCGCGCTTTTCTTGTGACAGACTTTCAAATGACAGAATCTGCGTGAATGCCGATTCAAAGAAATACCTGGAAGAAGAAATGTCGTCAATGTTTTGCTTGTCCAGGAATTGCGCCAATACCGAAAGACAGTAGTCTTGTGCTTCCTGGTGCTTTCTCTGGTATACTAGAATTTCAAAGTGCAATAGGTAGACGGCGTAGGTCAGGTCGGCATGCAAATAGCCCTGCTGGTGCGGGTTGCTTTCAAGGATTTCAAGCAGGTGCAGCGCTTCGTCGTATTTCTTATTCTTGTAGTAAAAGCGGATCAGTCCAAGAATGTTTTGGATTTGTTCTTCCTTGGATTCAAAGAAATAGCTTGCCGGCCTTAAACTCCGCGAGCGCTGTTCTACATAAATTTTCTGGGCGATGCTGTCTTTTAGGCCGCTCGTTTCCACTTGATAAAGTTTCTTGTCGAGGGCAGATGGAACGCTGTTCGAAAAGTTGGACGACTTGAAGAACTTCTTGGAAGTCATGTCGGGGTAAATCAGGTTCCCGTTGTTGAACAAGAAAATGGCGTCCAAGCCTTCTACCGACTTGAATTCGGCGGCGTGCCCAAAGTCCAGGAGACCTTGCGGCTGTTCGTAAAGGAATAGCGACGCTGCCTTGGTTTCTTGGTAAATCTTGGTCTGTTCTTTTTCTATCGCATCTTCGACTTCGTTCTGGAACGCGTTCAGGTTCTCGTCGAAATTCTTTTGCGACAAGTATATTTCGTTCTGGATATTTCTAAAACTCAGAAACGAAAGAATTGCCGTCGGGAGGACAATTCCTCCCGCGAATAAAAGGACAAACAGCAGATTATTACGTGAAACCTGCATTGCCAGTCCCTACAGAATTTGTGGACTTAGGGCGAGAATCTTACTTGACAATCTGTGCACGGTGGGTCACCGATACCCTGTGTCCGACTTCGATTCGTCTGCTGTTGGAATAGATTTCGCGAATGAGGACGCTCGATTCGTTGTCTGCAGCCCTGGCAATGATGCCGCGGCCAATCAGGCGGGGCGGGAGCGATTCGTCGGTCTTGTCTTCTTCCCAGATGGCGACGGCGTCGCCAGTGTTGTAACCTTCGTTAAGGCCTTTATCGATAAGCACATACGAGTATGCTCCGATAATCAGCATTGGGTCCATGGAATAGCGGATCATGGCCAGGTTGTCGAACTTGGCTTCCTTGACCTTGCTGTAACCGGACACGTTCAGGGTCTTGAGCGGTTCCTTGAGCCTTGCCTTGGCCTGGTGAATCTTGATTTCACGGAAGGTCGTCACGATCTTTGCGCGGGAAAGCGTGTCGCCGATGGCTGTGATTTTTGCAATGCCGGAAAGGCGGAGCAACGCGTACTTGTCAAAGCTGCTGCCCTTGGCTGCAGGAACGTTAATTGCCTTAGCATCAACGATTTCCACGAGGTCGCCGCGCTTCAGGTTGGAGTTCGTCTTCTTGCCGACACCCACGACCACTTCCGTTTCGGGCATGTGGATCAGGGGTTCCTTCTTTTCGCCCGACTTGATCGAGATAAAGCGCTTGTCTTTTTTCAAGGAATCAAGCGTATAGATTTCGGGGGCGTGCATCTGGTAGTAGCCATTGAAAATCTTGGGGGCCGGACGCTGCTTGTAGTAGTATTCGTCGTTGGGTTTGGCCTTCTTGACGGCCTTCTTGTCCTTGTCGCGCAGGTTGCCGAGCATGCCTTCGAAATCGCTATTGCGTTCGTCGCCATCATCGCAACCGGCGTTTGCGACGGTCAGACCCTTACCCTTGGGAAGTGCAGAATCCGAAATGGTTGCATTGCAGGGGTACTTGCTCTTCTTTTCGACCTGCAGCACATTGCCTTCGCGAATGGAATCGCCCAGGTAAATGGAGTCGCCCGGATAAATCCAGTGCGGGTCTTCGATGTGGCGGTTGTTTTCCCAAAGGTCTGGCCAGGCAAAGGGGTCCTTGAGGAATTCGTCACTCAAGTCCCAAAGGGTATCGCCTTCCTTGACAATGTAGGCAGACGCCAACAAGGCAGAAAGTCCCAGACAGATGGATGCACATTTCAAAAGTCGCATAATAATCCCTTACAGGCTGTTATATCAATAATTTAACCTTTTCTTTGCTTAAAAGTAGGGGCTTTTTGGCTAAAATGCGGAATTTCTTGCGTTTTTCGGCCAGAAACGCGTTCTTGCGGGCGCTGAATGGTCCTGGAACGCTGTTTTTGAACCGGATTCAGCCCCAAGATTCCGACGCGGTCGGGTACGAACAGGAACAGGATTTCGAACTTTCCGGAGCCCGGTTCCAGGTAAAGCGGGATATTCTTGCGCAACATGTAGCCTTCGTTTCTAAACTGCTTGATCGTGCGAGCGGCCACTTCGAGGTTCGACGTCTGCAAGAGAATTCGTTCCGGTCTCGAAAGGGCGGCGGCTTGTGCGACACCTTGTGCCAACGGTTCGTCACCGGGCAGGTTAAAGTAGAATGTCCAGCGGCCTTCGTTTTCGGGCTTGCTGAAAAACTTGCCGAAAAATTCCTGTTCCACGTGGCTGCGGATAAACTTCATGTTGTCATCGACAGTGTTACGGGCGTTCAAGCGCGACGACATCATGGCGTATTCGCGGCAGTCCATCGAAACGACTCTTTTGAATCGGTTTGCAAGCATTGCGCTCACAAAGGAACTTCCGGAATAGAATTCAAAGAAACTGTCTTCGGCATTGGGGTGAATCGCATCTTCGATGCGCTTCGGAAGTCCCATCCAGGCGTCGTGAATGCGAGGTGTCCAGTCCAACACGTGCATGCTGATTCCCGTTTCGCCAATGGGCATAAAGTCGCTACCGAAAGCGCTCTTGGCTTCCACCTTCATCGGAATCGTTCCGGCAGGGTCGAAAGGCTGGTCGGGCATGCACTGAATGTGGTGACAGCTGATGACTTCCGGGCAGTTTCTTTGTATAAAATCAACGAAGGTCTTGTAGCCGTGAGCAGAGAATCTGCCCTTCAGGTTGACTTGAACGAGCATCGCATAGCGCCCGTCACCGACGGCGCGGAACCAAATCTGGCGGAGAGCCTTCTTGAAAATATGCAGGTGTTCTTTCTTGACCTGTTCGAAAACGCGGGTGACAAGTTCGGGTACATCCATGCCGCGGGCGGGGGCGTCAATCGAAAGCGATTCCTGCTGGTCGCGGTAAGTCTTGATAATGCGCCAGTCAGAATGTTCCGGATTTGCGTCTGCAGTGAACCATGCCTGGAACTTTCCGGGAATGCGCTCGTTTTCGGCCCACGCGGCAAGTTGCTGCTTGATGTCTTCAAAAGTCATCGCCGCTTTGCGTACCGGCTTTTCGGCCTTCGGGGCTTCCGTCTGTTCTTTACTGCGACGCACGTTGCTTGTGCGGGGGCTGTTACTTCTTTTTCTAAAGTCGTTTCTCATTTTATTTTCTTAAACAAGGAATCTCGGGTAAATCCAGGAGCATTCGCGGGCGAGCATCTTCGGGAACTCGCGGAAGGTTCCGTTGATCTGGTAAAGGTTCAGGCTACCTTCCACCGGCGAAAGCTTGATGAGCGAGTCGGCGCGGGCTTCGAGGTAGGGGTATTCGTCCAGGTTGCAAGACGATACGACTGCACAACCCGTGAGAGCGATAATGGTGTCGACCATCTGCATCAAAATCTGGTGGGGAGCGCCGTTCAGTCGTGTGGACTTCGGGTTATGCAACACGGCAGAAATCGGGTCGATGACCACTACGCGGTAATCGTGGTTTTCAAGTCGCTTGGCACCCTGGATACGCTTGGCGATAAGCTGGGCCGTTTCAATAGGCGAAAGTGCCGTACCGCGCAAGTTCAAGAAACCGAATTTCGGGGTGCTGGCGTTCAAGTTGCGCTTGCCGCCCAGCAAATAGAGGCGGTTCAGGAACACGGACTTGGTCAGTTCAAAGTTGATGAACAGCACGTCGCTCGAAGACGTTGCATTGCCGAACCAGTCTTCGCCATAGCAAATAGAAAGGCCTAAGTCCATAAGGGCAAGAGACTTGCCGCTTTTCGGAGGTGCCGTGAACAAGAAGAATTCGCCGGCACGGAGCATGTTTTCGACAATCGTCTGGTCTTTCTTGGGGGCTTCTTCGGTATCGCTGGCAAGTTCAATGAGCGGTTTCCCGTCAAGGGAGTATTCCACCCATTCCTGCCATTCCTTAAAGTTCTTGGCACCCTGTTCAAGACCGATCAAGTACTGCTGCTTACCGCCGCGGAGCACGCCCGGCATACGCACCATCATGTGCGGGTTGCTGTTGCTCGGGTCGACCTTGAATCCCTGGGAATCGAGAGTTTTGAAAAGGAAGTCTACGCGTTCATTATATTCTTCTTCGTCGTTGGCAAAGATCTTGACCCATGCCTGCACGGAATTCGCGCCCGTGTTCACAAGAGCGGTACAGGGGAGGTTCAAGGCCTTGTAGTAGGCGAGCTGCTTGGCCAAGGACATCTTGGGATTGTCGACCACGACATAGCGGTAGCGGAAAGATTCGTCCGTGACATCGTCACCACCCTTCACGGCGTTAATGCACAAGAGGGCGCCTTCGGGACTGTCGAGGCTCTTCATGATTTTCTTGATAGAGTCGTCTTGCCCAATGATGTTTGATACGAGTTCCTGGGTGCTGTCGGGGGTATTCGATACCTTGAACGAGATTGTTTCTTCGGGGTCGAATGCCGCTTCCAGAAGTTTGGCGAGGTCCTTACGCCAGTCGGCAGCAGGCCATGGAATAGAAAGCGCTTCGGGGTCAATCTTGAAGTTCTGCAACAGTTCCAGGGATTGGGTATCAAGACCCATGGCGAGCATCTGTTCCATGGAAATCATGTTCGCCGACAGCGGCGTAATGATTGGCATGGCGACCGCCTGCGGGGCGGCTGCAGCTTGTGCCTGGGGAGCCCCTTCCGCAGCCGGGGCGGCGTTCTGCGCCGGCGCCGGTTGTTCCTGAGGACGTTCTGCAGTGCGCTTTTCGGCGGAGAACGCACGGCGAAGGGTCTGTTCGACCTCTTCTCCGTCCATGCCATCGTCGCGGGCCTTTCCGCCCAGCTGGAAACTAGCGTCCATGAACGTCCAGCCTTCTTCCATGGCGGCAACACCCGCCTTGTACAGTTCGGCCTTGAGTTCGTTTACGCTGCTATACTTGTTCTTAAGGAACAGGTTAATGGTCTTTTTTGCGTTTTCCATAAGCGCCTCAGATTCTTTATCATACTGAATGTAGCTTTTTTATTTACAAAAGGGTACTTAAAAGTGCAAAATGCACGCAAAAACGCCCTGCAGGACTCCCAAATTTTCGTATTTTAATTTGTTTGTAATGTTTTGCCGTTGAATATATCAAATAATGAATCGTAATTCGCCTAGAAACGAGCAGGACAAGAAACGCAAGCCGAAGCTGTATTGAGGTATACAGCGAGAGCTTGCGTGACGTAGTAATGCGAAGTTTATTGGCGGATTACTTCGAAGGATTGAAGGAATCCTTCAGACCAACCGTTCTGTTGAAAACGAGATGGCCCGGCTTGGAATCTTCGCTATCGAGGCAGAAGTAACCCTGACGCATGAACTGGAAGCGGTCTTCGAGCTTGGCGTTGGCGAGGGCCGGTTCCACCTTGGCCTGCTTGATGACCATGGATTCTGGGTTCAGGTAATCGTGCCAATCTTCGCCTTCGGGGACCTGGGATGGGTCTTCGAGCGTAAAGAGGTTGTCGATCAGGCGCACTTCGGCATCCACGGCGTGTTCTGCAGATACCCAGTGAATGGTGCCCTTGACCTTGCGGCCATCGGGCGTTTCTCCACCCTTGCTCTGCGGGTCGTATTCGCAGTGGATTACGGTGACCTTGCCGTTTTCGTCCTTTTCGACGCTCTTGCAAGTCACAAAGTAGGCGCCCTTCAGGCGGACTTCGCCATCCGGCTTCAGGCGGAAATACTTCTTTGGCGGTTCTTCCATGAAGTCGTCGGCTTCGATGTAGAGAACCTTGCCGAACGGAACCTGACGCTTGCCGGCGCTTTCGTCGTTCGGATTGTTTTCCACTTCGATCATTTCTACCTTGCCGTCTTCCCAGTTGTCAATCACGAGCTTGACCGGATCGATCACGGCCATCACGCGGTTGGCAGTCTGGTTCAGTTCTTCGCGGATGCAGAAGTAGAGCAAGTTCACGTCGACCATGGAGTCGGCCTTGGAAACGCCGATACGGTCGCAGAATTCACGGATGGAACTCGGGGTAAAGCCGCGGCGGCGGTAACCGCAGACCGTCGGCATACGCGGGTCGTTCCAGCCCATCACGGCCTTCGTCTGCACCAGTTCCAGGAGCTTGCGCTTGCTCATCATGGTGTAGGTCAAGTTCAAACGGGCAAATTCAATCTGCTGCGGGCGGTTGTCGAGACCCAGTTCAATCAGGAACCAGTCGTACAACGGGCGGTGGGCTTCGAATTCAAGCGTACAGATGGAGTGCGTAATGCCTTCGATCCAGTCGCTGAGCGGGTGTGCAAAGTCGTACATCGGGTAGATGCACCACTTGTCGCCAGTGCGGTGGTGGGTGCAGTGCTTGATTCGGTAGATGACCGGGTCGCGCATGTTCATGTTCGGGCTAGCGAGGTCCACCTTGGCGCGCAGGCACTTTTCACCGTCGGCATACTTACCGTCGCGCATTTCGCGGAAGAGCTTCATGTTCTCTTCGACGCTGCGGTCGCGGTAGGGGCTCGGACGGCTCGGCTTGCCAGCGTCATTGCCACGGTATTCCTGCATCTCGTCGCGGGTCAGGTCTTCCACGTAAGCCTTGCCCATTTCAATCAGTTTTTCGGCAAAGGCGTAAATCTGGTCGTAGTAGTCGCTGGCGAAGTATTCGCCGCCCTTCCATTCGAAACCGAGCCACTTCACGTCTTCGCGGATAGAGTCCACGTATTCCACGTCTTCCTTGGTGGGGTTCGTGTCGTCAAAACGCAAGTTCGTGATGCCGCCAAAATCCTTGTACTTGTTCGCCGTACCGAAGTTCAGGCAGATCGATTTGGCGTGTCCGATGTGGATGTAGCCGTTCGGTTCAGGAGGGAAACGGGTGTGCACGCTCTTGCGCTTGCCCGTAGCGAGGTCGTTAACGATGATGTCCTGTACAAAATTCGAAGATTCAGGGATTTCCATGGTTAATCCTTTAGTTTTTAACGCCGGAAAATATAGTAAAATGGTTATTCGTCCTTGAAGAACCAGTCGCGGTCATGGCAGACAATGGTGGTGTGCGATGTCCTGTTGGAAATGACTGCGATTTTATCGATATCGGTGCAAGCGGGCCCATTTTCAAGTTTTGAAAAAAGTTCCGAGTCTTCATAGTCGACCCAGGATTCGTTTTTACAGATGTAACCTACTTTCTCTTTATTCAGGTATACAACGACACCCTCTAAGGCCGCCTTACAGGAGTATTGCGAATTCTTGGGGGAGTCTTTGGAATCTTGAATGGAATCGGCCGAGGCGTCGGTAGAGCCTTTTCCGCCGCAGGCGGCAAGTAAAAAGGCTACCGGAAGAATGCTGAATAAAGATTTCATGAATGTTCTTGCATCTTGGCGATGCGAATTATTTTCTCATGCTTTTGCCAAAGCCGCCGCGGCTATTGCCATTACGGTTGCTGTTCCCGCTGTTGCGGTTGTTGTTACGGTTGCTGCGGGAATCGTCTTCTTGCCAGTAATTGTCCTTGGTGGTCTTAACCGTTGCAATCGTGTTCGGGTGGGCGGCGGAATGATGAATTTCGGCCTTGCTCCTCGGAGCGGTGTTGTGGTTCATGGGAACCTTTACGGGTCTGCTCGGAGGAGGCGTATAGGAGTCGTGTCTTGCTGGCGCCACGTAGTGGTTGTGCCTTGGCGGCGGAGGTGGGTTGTGATGACGCGGCGGGCGAGGCGGCAGAGGCCTGTTGTGGTACCAGCGGTAGTCGTGCACGTAAATTAGGTGCGTGTCCCATTCAAAACGGCTTGTGCCCCAGCCCCAGTAATCGTAGTAAGTGCCTACCCATACGCCGGTGCGGTAACGGAGTCCCGGGTAGCCGTTCGAATAAACGTAGTAGACGACGTGCGGGTTGTAAACCGGAACGTACACGTATTCCTTTTGAACGGGTTCAATGATAATTGTCTTTTCTTTAACGACCTTGACCTGCTCGTTAGTTTGTAAGTGCCCATGGTCGTAGGCGGCTTTTCTCATGCGCTGCACGGCGTCCATCACGGCTTCTTTTTGGGTGGCGACGGCATCGCCTAATTGGTCGGTCCACGTTTGATATTTGGCCATGGTGGCAAGTACCGTCGGGAAGGGAATGAGCGCCTGGACGCTTTCGTCGTAAGGAAGGTCTTCGAGCTTGATGCGCTCGGCGAGTTCTTGGCCTTTGAGGTGCTTGTTCTGGTTTGCCCAGTCGGCAGCTCCCGGAATTTCGTCACCATGAACAGAAGCTGCCAGTACCTGCACCAGGAGCGGGTCTGGGTAGAGGGCGATGGTAGAAACTAGCGTGTCGAGTTCCGCCGCAGTGAATTGCTCGTTTGCACGAACAGATGAGGGCGTGCATAAAATGACTGCAAGTAAAAACCACAGCCAAGCGAACTTGGCTGTAAATGGATTTGCTAAACTTTTTTCAGCCTTTAAACCGGTAAACATGTTTACCTCCTATAGTTTAAGGTTACTAATATTATACAAAAATTCCATGCTAATTAGATGCTGGAAAGTCGCTTTTGGTTGCGGGTGAACTCTTTTTCGGGATTATTATTCCCAGGTTGCGATTTATCCACTATGGACGATTTTATTCTTACACACTTCTTAAACGAAAATACGGTGCTGGCTTTGGCTTCGAAAATAGCAAAAAATGCCTAAAAATCGCTATAAAAAGGGTTATTTCTGTTGAAATTTGCCAGTTTTAGGTGTTTCGGTTGTTGTAAGGTGACACAACACATTAACTAAAATTAACATAAATTCTTACACGATTGAATCTATTTTTACAACAGATAGTTGGAGGCACTATATGGGCTATTGGGCTAAAATTATATCTGGCACGGCGCTTTTGGCGTCTTTCTCCTTCGCACAGACTTATGATCTGCCGATTATTTTCGTTGACACCAAGCAGAAATGTCTTGATAAGAATGTCACCGAGAAGATTCCTGCTACCATGCGCGTTTTGGACGGAAAGACGAATAATGTGGCGGACAGTGCCAAGGGTACTCTCTACGATATTGGCATCAAGGTAAGAGGCCAGTCTTCTGCAATGTTCCCGAAGCCGGGCTACAGCGTTGAAGTCCGCGACGATAAGGGCGAAGGCATGGACGTGAGCATGTTCGGGCTCCCGCCTGCCGATGACTGGGTTTTGCATGGTCCGTACGTTGACAAGAGTATGCTCCGTAACGCTCTCGCTTACTGGCTCTTTAGACAGGCAGGCCGTTATGCTCCCCGTACCAAGCATTTTGATCTGTACATCAACGGTGTGTACCGCGGCGTGTATGTGATGGTCGAAAAAATCAAACGCGGCAAGTATCGCGTGAATGTGAGCAAGCTTAAAGAAACCGATATCGCCGGCGATAGCCTTACCGGTGGCTACATTTGGGCTTTCGATAAGGTCGGCACCAACACGGGTGGCGGCGGTAGCAATAACCAGGGTGGTATTCAGGCAGAAGGTTTCAATACCTCCGATGGCTTGAACGTCATTTTGCACTACCCCAAGAAAGCAAACATTCAAAAGGAACAGGAAGAATACCTCAAGAAGTACCTGAACGATCTTGAAGCGCTGTTCAAGAACGGAAAGAATGGTGATGGATTCGATAAATACGTAGACCTCGGCTCTGCTGTTGACTACGTGCTGCACCAGGAAATCACGAACAACGGCGACTCCTACTGGTGCAGCTTCTTCCTGCATAAACCCAAGGACAAGACTAAGAACGGCGTGTTTACCGAAGGCAAGGTTACCCTTGGCCCGCCTTGGGACTTTAACCTTGCTATGAGTAATGGTGGCATGATGGGCTTTGGCGGCTCGGGCAACAGCTGGCAGATTGAAAGCAGCAGCAAGAGCGGCAATGGTGGCATGTGGGGCATGGGTGGTGGCTCCTTGATTGCTCCCAAGTGGCTTACCGGCATGTGGAAGAGAAGCGATTACCAGAGCGAACTCAAGAAGCGCTGGGCAGAACTCCGCAGTGGCGTTTGGCACACCAAGGTCATGGATGCTTACTTGGATTCCATGAAGACTTACTTGACTAAGGCTGCCGAAAGAAACTTCAAGCGTTGGCCGAACCTGGGCAAAAACAGTGGCCAGAACGATCCTGATCCGGAACCGATGAAGTACTGCAATTCTAGCAGTGGCGGCATGGGCATGGGTATGGGCGGTAACAATGCCGATACTTGGGAAGGCGAAGTGGAACATCTCCGCAAGAAAATGAAAGAAAGAATGCAGTGGATGGACCAGCAACTCGGCTTTACGGAACCGTCTAGCCCGATCGTGACTCAGCCCGTGGACCCGAGCATTCATGAACCCGATTGGGAAAACGACAAGAAGAAGGATTCTATTCCCGATAACAATCCCCCGCAGGATATCGCTGATAATTTCAGCAGACTGTCTCCGACGAACTACTTTGACGTGAACGGTGACATGCTTGAAATCCAGACGAGCTTGGGTGGCACATTCGCTTTAATTGACCTGAATGGTACGGTCTTGTACAAGACTCGAATCAAGAAGGGTCTTACGACCATGAAGATTCCGGGCAAGGCGAAGAATACGCATTGGATCGCAACACTCAACGGGAAGATGCTCGGTCGCTAATAGAATTTAAGAATGGGGGAGGGGTGTTTATGATTCGCCTACCTAAGTTATTACTCTGTACAGCAACGCTGCTTTTCGCAAGCGCTGCTTTTGCGCAAACATATGACCTGCCGCTGATTGTCGTGAATACGAAAGGCCAGAATCTTGCGAAAGGTGCCGACAAGATTCCCGGCGAAATGCGCATTGTGGATAACGGCTCGAATACGCTTTCGGATTCTTCGAAGGTCGATAAAATAGATATCGGCATCAAGATTCGCGGGCAGACTTCTGCGGACTTTCCGAAGAAGGGCTACGGCGTAGAGCTTCATGACCCGACGGGGCAAGACACGAGTCTCAAGGTTCTCGGCATGCCCAAGAATGCGGATTGGGTGTTCCATGGCCCGTATGTCGACAAGACGCTTATTCGCAACGCGCTGGCCCATTGGCTTTACCAGAGGACAGGGCGCTATAGTTCTCGCTTCAAGTTCTTTGAACTCTATTTGAACGGCCAGTACAAGGGTGTCTACGTGCTTCTTGAAAAAATCAAGCGCGCCAAGGCCCGTGTGCATATCGCAAAGCTCAAAGATGAAGATACCAGTGGCGATGAATTGACTGGTGGCTACGTGCTCAGTATTGACAAGGTGGAAAATAACTCCACGAGCGGTCTCGATAAGGAGGGCTTCAAGAGTAAAGATGGTTCGCCGGTTGTGATGCGTTCTCCGAAAAAAGAGAACACGACCAAGGAACAGCAGGACTACATCAAGAACTTCTTTAACAAGATTGAATCTACTTGTGACAACGGCGATGTCAACAGCAACGGGTGTTCCGATATTTTGGACATTGATGCTGCGGTCGACTACATTATGCACGAAGATGTCACCAACAATACAGACGCCTATATTTGCAGCTTCTACATGTTCAAGGATAAAGACAGCAAGGGCGGCAAGTTACAGTTGGGCGCTCCTTGGGACTTTAACCTTGGATTTGGAGCCTACCAGCGTGTAGGTGGCGAAAAGGCCGAGGGCTGGCGTGTGCCCCAGAGCGCAAAAGGCGGTTCCGGCGATTGGTTTGTGGCCAAGTGGGTGCAGAATCTTTGGAACAACGATGGCTTCCAGAAAAAATACAAGGAACGCTGGAAAGAATTGCGTAGTGGCGTTTGGCATACCAAGAACATCGATCATTTTATCGATTCGCTCAAAACCGTTCTGAAAAAGGCTGCTGACCGCAACTTTGAACGTTGGCCGAATCTCGGTCAGGCGAGCGGTACCTGCGATGCCGACCCGATGGATTCCAATGGCGGAAACAATGGTGGCAACAACGGCAACCCGTGGGGTGGTGGCATGTGGGGCGGCGGCATGGGCGGCTTCTGCATGGGCATGAAGATGAACTATTACAACGAACCCACTTGGGATGCCGAAATCGAACACTTGCGCAAGTACGTGAAGCAAAGATTCTCGTGGATTGACCAACAGGTGGGCTTTAGCGAACCGTCGGCACCTGTAGTCACGGAACCGCTTATTATTGATGACTGGACTTATTACGACAAGGTCGACGATGACGACAATCCCGGATCAAACGTTTCTAACCCGCCTCCTTCGGCCCTCAATTCTTATTTGAGTATTTCGCGCTTGAATTTCTATAAGCTGGATGGCCGCCTAATGACTGTCCAGAGCGAAAAGGGCGGCATGCTCAAGCTTTTGGATTGCAACGGCCACGTGATTTTCCAGAAGAGAATCCGTGCTGGAGTAGAAAGTGTGCAACTTCCCCGTAGTCTAGTTGACAAGACCTGGATTACAACGCTTAATGGAAAACTTTTGAGTCGCTAAGTTACAGATAATGCTTGACCTTGTTTACAGGGTCAAGATTTTCTTTAGGGGGCTTGGGAACATAAATCTTGACGGCGTACACGTAGTGGTCTGTTTCGACCAGGATGTCGCCTTCTTGCATGTCTTCGTTGATGTCGATTTCAATTTCTACGCCGTCGCGGGCGATGCGGCGGATAGAGTGTTCCTTGAGCTCGTGACGCTCGAACAGGACGTCGACAACTTTCTTGTAGGTGCCGTGATGGATGGTGCCTAGAATGCTATTGCAAATCATTTATAATTCCCGTATTAAACCGCATCCATGGTGTCGACCTGGTTTACGATTTCAGTGACGGTCGCAATATAGCTATTTATGCTGTCAATGAAGGCCCTTTCGTTTCGGCTACTGATGGGAGCGCGGAGCGCGGGGTAGGCATTGAAGATTTGCTGGTGGTTTTCGGGGTAGGTCTTGTGGAGCAAGTAGTAAACCCCGTACATGATCGGGAGAAGTGTCGCATTGGCCCGGGCAAAGAATCCGAGCGGATTGCGGTCTTGCTGCAGGTAAATGTAGGCTTCGCGCAGGTGAATCAGGAGTCCGCGCAGTTCGCGTTCGCATTCCAGGCGCAGGCATTCCACATTCGGCTGGTAATTGGGCAGCGGCTTTGCGCCGGCAAGGGCCACGTTCCTGTTGGCGATATGCAAGAATTCCAGCGGGAACACGTCTTCGGAGGTCTGGATTTCTTTAAGCGTAAAGAAGTAGCGGAATTCGATATTTTCTTTCTTGGCTTCGCGCAGCAGGTTCTGCAGGGGCTTGATGCTTGCGGTCGAGTTGTCGCGCAAGATAAAGCTTATGGTCCAGGGGCTTTCGAGCGCGTTGAATCCTTCGACAAGGCAATCGCCGTGAATGAACGCCGAAATCAAATTGTCGCCCAAGGCTTGCTGTAGCATGCCCGGCCAGTTGGATCTTTGAAGTTCTACGATGCTCAGGTTCTTTTTCATATTAACCTCACCAGGAATTCCGGTTTCCGAATCCGCTGTTGCCAAAACCGCTTCCGAATCCACCGCCAAAGCCACGCGGGCTGCTTCCGAATCCGCCGCCGAATCCGACTTCGGGTTCATCCTTCTTCTTGTTCTTGATGGCGCCGCCGAACAGGAACCAGAAGATTCCGTTGCCGCGTCCGCCGCTGAACTTAGCCATCAGCAGCAAGAATGAAACAAAGAGGATGAATAGAATCATGAGCGAGGAAACGCTGTTTTCTCTAAGCTTGTACGGGGTTTCGTCGATGTTAAGTTTTTTGCCTTTTGCCTTGGCGCCGATTTTAGCGAGTGCGTACGAAAGCGAAAGGATTCCTTCGCTGTAATTGTTTTCGCGGAAGGCGGGGAGGAGTGTCTTCTGTTGAACCTTTGCCAGTTTCTTTTCGCTGTAGATCTTGTTGAGACTGGGGGTGACGACGATGTTTTTCCAGCGTTGCTTTTGAGCGACGAAAATCATGATGCCTTCGCCGGTTTCTTTGCCGAGGTTCCATTGTTCGGCGGTGAACTTTGCGTACTTGTCGCCTTTTTCGAATTGATTTGCGTGTCCGATGTCGTCGATCAGCACGCAGGTAAGTTCAATCCCTGTTTCTTGATGGAACTTTTGGGCGAGGTCGTTAAAAAGTTGCGTCTCGGAAGCGTTCAGCAGATGATTGTCGTCGTAAATCTGACTTTCGCTGGGCTTCTGAGGAAATCTTTGGTCTTCGAAAGATGTTTCTGCCATTGCCCCGAGCGTAAGACCCAGGCAAAGGAGTGTAATACGTATGGAAAAACGCCTTAATAGAAACATCACTTTGAAAATATAAAGTTTATTTCCAAAAAGGTGAGCGTGAACATATTTTTTCATACGTTTTTGGCTATAAAGTTTATTTGTATCTTACGAAATGGAATATTCCCGGTTGGAATAAGAAAATAGGACGTTTTTAATTTTTTTTTGTAATAAGTGTTCTATTCAAAAAAAACTCTATATATTTAGGAGTGGGTTACGAACAGAACAATAGGATTGGATTATGAATGAGAAATGGACATGGCTCCCGGACTTTGCCTCGGATATGGGGATATGGGAAGACGATCTGGTCGGCATTGCGCCTGATGCAGAACATGTTTTCGTGGCATACGAAAAGATGGTGTCTGTTCTTGATGATATTTACGGTTTGCCTGACCTTGCCAAGGCATCTACCGTTGTTGGATGGGGATTTGGAGCTTTTGTCCTTTTAAAGAATGCGCCCAATCGCCCCAAGAACCAGAAATGGATTTTGCTTTCGCCTTATGCAGATTATTGCTCTGAGCACAGTGAATGGAATAACGAGAATTTGTCGTTTATTGCGCACCAGACGAAGACCGCTGTCGATGCGACATTGAACGCTTTCTACGAACTGATTGAAAATGAATTTGGCGAATGGCAAGATGACTGGATGAAAGCGGCAAAAGCGATCAATCCTGAAGCCCTGTACAAGGGTCTCTCGTATATAGCGAAGAACCGAATTGACGCTCCAGTTCCTATTACGGCTGAAACTCAGGTTTTGTATGGCCGTATGGATGGCGCCGTTCCGCCGGCAATGACTTTGGAACTCAAGGAATTTATGCCCGGGGTAGAGTTCAAGGAACGCCCCAAGGCTGGGCATTGGCCGCCTCTACTTTTGTTCTAGCCGCGTTTGTGGTTGATAAAAGAGAGCAAAAGCGTTGCGATCAGGTAGGCTGCGAAAAAGCACAGCAAGAACATTTCAACAAAGTCGCCAATACGGCTGTATAGAGTGTCGCGAGTCTTGAGCGGCATTTTTCTTTGTACAACGCGGTCGGTGAAGATCTCGGTATTGCCGTCGTAGTGGCCGTACTGGTCGATGAATGCGGAAACACCGCTGTTTGCAAGGCGTGCCACCGGCATGCCGTTTTCGATGGCGCGGTAACGGATCAAGTTCAAGTGCTGGTAGGGGGCGGTGCTTCGGCCGAACCAGCCGTCATTTGTGATGTTGACCATCAGGCGTGATCCGCTACGGATGGCCTCGCGTACCAAGTCCCCGAAAATGGCGTCGTAGCAAATGTAAGGCGTCCAAAGGGAGGGCTGGTAAACGGGAGTTTCCTTGCCGGCAACGAAATCGCCTTCGCCGAGATCCACGTAGTTTAAAATGGGGAAGATTTCGTCAAACGGAATTCGTTCGCTGAAGGGTACCAGGTGTTTTTTGATATAGCGTTCGGGGAAGCTCGGAACACCGGGCGAGAAGAGGAACGAGGCATTGTAGACATCGAACTTACGGATGCTTCCGCGCGGATTGCGACGGTAGTCGAGTGCGCCTACTAAAAGTTGAGAGTTCTTGCTGTCTGCGACTTCGTGCAGGCGTTCAATGATGCCGGGCTGCCTGCGAATGTGGTCGGGGATTGCGGTTTCGGCAAGCACGATAAGGTCAGCATGTTCCTTGATGCTGTCGTTGACCATGCCGAGAGTCTTGTCGACAATGTTATCGAAACGTTCCTTGCTCCATTTGGCGCCCTGAGCAATGCTTGGCTGTATAAGGGCGATAGAGGGGTTGCCCTCGGCGTCAGCATTATAGAACGATTGCGCCTCGGTCTTGGACAAGACGATGCTGCCCTGAATGAGTAACACCACGAAAATGGAAAGGGGGACGGCCAAGACGGGAATTGCCTTTTTGATGTCCTGGACTTTGCAAAGCGTCTGGGCTACGGCTTGGTTCGAGGCGATGACCAGAATTGTGTAGCCGAAGATTCCGATGTAGGGAAGCATTTGCAGGAGTTCCAGGCTGTTGCCGAATACATAGCCCAAGTGACTCCACGGGAAGGCGAAATCGCCGTAGGTGCGGGTCATTTCGAGACCTGCGTAAAAGACTGGGAAGAGAATCAGTAAAACGGTGCGGATTTTTACAGGAGCGTCTTTTGCAAGCGTGTACACGAATCCGGCCAGAGTGTTGTAGGCGCTGAAGAAGGCTATCAGCAAAAAGAGTCCGAAGAGAATCAGCCCCGAAGGAGCTGTTTCTACATGCATGACGTTATAGATCCAGTAGTAATTGATGGTGTTGTAAAGCATGCCCGACCAGAAGGTGGCGAACATGGCTTGGCCGCGGTTGAATCGGTTGAGGACGATGAACCACGGTACAAGAATCAAGAGCGCTGCGGGGCCCAAGGGCATGGGCGGGTAGGCGAGTGCATACAGACCCCAGGCAAAACAAGAAAGGAATAGCGCGGTGCGTGATTCGCGAATCTTGATGTGCTTGTAATTCCAACGGGCGAAAAGGATAATCCAGAAAATGCCGATGGGGCATGATGTAAGGATAAGCTGAATCAGGCCGGCGTGCCCGATTTTATTCAAGTCGCCAATGTTGTAGTCAAGCGCAAGGAATGCAAAAGAAACGATTGCGAAAGTGAAAAGCGTGCGCTTGAAATTTTTTCGGGTTTCCTTGAAAAACAGGAACGGAAGCGTTACTGCCAAAGGGAGTACTTGCAAAACTTGCGTGTATAGTCCCGGCTTGTCGGGACGCAGCGAAAAAACAATGACTTCTGCAACAAAAAGAACCGCTAGATAAATCCAATAGATTTTCGGGAACTTTTTCATGTTCTAGAGACCGCTCTTGTCTTGAGGATTGAAAATCAGTACGAATTCGCCTTTAGGCGGGTGGGCCTTGAAATGGGCCGTGATTTCGGACGGTGTGCCGATCAGGTGTTCTTCGAATTTCTTGGTGAGTTCACGCATCAGGGCGATCTTGATTTCGCCAAAGACTTGGCCGATTTCTTCGACGAACTTGTCGATGTTATGCGGGCTCGCGTAGAAAATCTGGGTTGCTTCTTCGTCTTTCAGCTTTTCCAGCAGGTGAATGCGCTGGGCGCTCTTTTTGGGCGAGAAATATTGAAAGGAGAAATGGTCTGTGGGCATACCGCTAGAAACCAGTGCGGTAATCATGGCGCAGGGGCCAGGAATGGCGCGAACGTCGATTCCTTCGCGGACGCACTCGCGAACCAGGTTGAAAGCCGGGTCTGCAACGCCGGGAGTACCGGCATCGCTTACCAGGGCGATGTCGCCTTCGTTTTTCAGGAATTCCACATACTTGGGGGTTACCTTCTCTTTATTGAAGTCATGGTAGGCTTCCATGGGCGTGTTGATGCCGTAGTTGTCAAAGAGCACGCGCGTGTGGCGTGTGTCTTCGGCAAGCACCAGCGGGACTTCCTTTAAAGTTCGCACGGCGCGGTAGGTGATGTCTTCCATGTTCCCGATGGGGGTCGCTACAATATAAAGAGTGTGCATAGCCGAAAGATAGAAATCTTGTACTAAAAGCCTTGAGCCAAATTCAGATCGGTGTTACGGACAAGGCGGGTTTCGAACTTGAGCCGTTCCAAAAGCTTGCGGTGCATTTCCTGCGAGGCGTCGTTGACCAAGTCCGCGCGCATGCGGCCGTACCAGAACGCCTTGACATGTTCGCTTTCTTCAAGTTCTACCTTGAGGGTCAGCGTACCGTGGCAAAAGATTCTTGCTTCCATGCGGTAATGCCAGGTTTCGCTTACGGGGAGCATGGGCCAGAAGGGAATGAAGGCTGCCCCGATATTCCAGGAACTGCTCTCGCCGTCGGGGGTGACGCTTGCGTCAATGTGGGCGACACCGCGGCAGCTTTCCATGGGGTAGTTCAAAGTGTCTATCGCAAAGGAGTACGCTCTTTGCAGGTTTGCGTCCAAAACGGAAGTCGTTCCGGCGTAAGAAATCGTAATCGGCTCAAAAAACGGGATGGTTTTAGGGTAATCTTGTAAGTCGTATTTGGTGAGGCTTGTAGAGCAACCCGTAAAATGCATGCCGAAAAGGCCTGCGAATGCCATGAACATCAACGATTTTGGCGTAAATATTTTCATTTCTATAAATATAATTATATTTCGTTTCGATGAATTCGTCCGCCTACTTTATATCTGACGCGCACCTCGGGGTAAACCCGCTTGGCTCAGTCCCGAATCGCGAGCAGGCCCTTGTCCGTTTTATGGAATCAATCAAGGGCAAGGCTTCGCATTTGGTAATCGTGGGCGACTTGTTTGAATTCTGGTACGAATACAATGATTACGTTTGCCGTAATCATATGGATTTGTTCTTTGCCATGCGGGAACTGGTAAAATCCGGCTGCGAAGTCCATTTGTTGCAGGGGAATCACGATTTTGCCTATGGAGATTTCTTCCCGAAATCACTGGGTGTCTTGACTCATAAGGAATTGAAACTCGATATTCAGGGGAAAAAAGTCTATTTCCGCCATGGCGATGGCGTCGCTAAATCCGACTTCGGTTACCGGTTGTTCCGTCGAGTGCTTGATTTCCCGCTGAATCGATTCCTTTTCCGCCAACTCCATCCGGATTGGGGGATGGCCCTTGCCCGATTTGTGGGCAGAAACAGCCGTAAGGTGGGCGAGTCCCGCATTATCAAGATGGAAGAATACCTGCATTGGGCAAACCGTATGCTTGAAAAGACGGGGTGCTCCTACTGCATTCTGGGCCATCACCATATTTCGGGCATTTGGAATGTCGAAAAAGGGATTGTGGCGTCTGCCGGCGACTGGATGAAAAAACTCACCTACCTCCGGATGGAAGCAGGTGAGCTTGATATTCAGAATTTTGAAGCCTAGTTGGCGTTTTCCGCGTTGTTTGCGCGGGTTTCCGTCGACTTCATCATTTTCTTGCTAGCGTTTTCGCCCCAGATCCAGGCGACCACGTCCGTATTGGCGACCTTGTCCCACATGTCGTCTAGCCAGCACCAGTGATGGGTTTCGCCCTTTTCGTCGGTGATAGTCCATTTCTCCGGAGTTGCGGAGAAGGTCATCTTGATCGGCTGCGGCTTGGTGTAGTTGCCGTATCCATCATTCACGGCAGCAGATTCCGGCGGGTCGATTTCGATGGTCCAGGACTTACCTTCGGTCCTTTTGTAGATTCCGACATTGTAGACTATAAGGATGGCGAAGACGATGATGGCTCCCTTGAAATTCTTCTTGGTCAAGAAGAAAATCAGGAGAAGGACAAACAAAATCGCCAATGCACCCAGATTATAGTGCGTCGTATAGAACAACTTGAGAATGTCGATCATAAGAGACTCCGACTAATTATTTCTTGGACTTTTCTGCAGCTTTCTGTTCGGCAACCAAGGAGGCTACGCTGAACGTGATGGTTTTGCCTTCGACCTTGCATTCGGTACGGAAGCTCTGCTTGGGGAGAGCCAGACCGTGAGAGGAGAAGGTGCCCATGAAGGAGGCGTTGGCGTGGCTAGCAATCGTGCGCACGTTGATAAAGCCCTTGTCCTTGCTGAAGGAAAGCTTGAAGACCTTCTTGGCGCGATCGTAATCGGCGATCATGGTCTTGTTCACCTGAGTGTTCACGGCATCTCTGGTGTGACGGTCGAAAATGATGGTTCCGCGAGAGTCGATCGAGAGCATGGTCTTGTTTGCGATCGAGTTGCGGCAGGCAATCAGTTTCCACGGGCCCTTCTTCTTGGTAGAATTCTTGCTCGTGAAGATGTACTTGTTGCCTTCTTTTTCAAGTTCGTACGGACCGGTGACGATCTTTTCGCCGATGGCGTTCAGGGCGCCCTTGAAGTACAGGAACTTGGACTTTGTAGAGTTGACACCAACAATGAAACGGAAAGACGTGGTCTTTGCTTCCTTGGTGGGCGTAATCGCTACGCGCTTACCCACAGGGTCGACTTCGATATCGGCGTATGGACCGATCTCAATGACTTCCCCTTTCTTGGAGTTTTCTTGCTTCGCCATCTTGTCAAGTTTCATTGTCTTGATGGCTTGGTCCGGAAAACGCAGAAAACCGCGAATATCCATTTTTACAATGATAGTATCCATAAACACCTCTTTTTGTTTATTTGTGGTTTTCAAGGTAAACTAATAATTTTCCCCAGCAAAATCAATGCAGATAAGAAAAAAACATTAAAATCTGTTCCCAAAAAGTTTTTTTTGTGCGAAATTTCACACAACGTTTGTCAGATTTTATCAAAATAAATTGCGTTTTTGTGATAAAATCAACACTTTTTGGAGACTCTCTCCATTTCGAACAAAAAACTTGGCGCCCTCCAATTTGGAATATTCGGCCTTCGTTCTTTCTTCGAATTGTTTCTTATCGAAGAGTACAGTTGTGTTATTTTGTGCTTTTTTTAGCTTGTCTGTGGATACTTTAAAGTTAGTGCGAATCAGGAACTTAGGATAAAGAAATCCGTACTTTTGGTGAATGGCGTCGGCAATATCGAAGATAGGATCGATTAAGATAATTTGTTCGTGATTTGTATGTTGGTTGATTGCCGAGATTGCTCCCATGCCACGTCCTACAAGGGTTTGCGGGGCATGGCCGTTTACTTGTGCTGCGCATTCCGTAATTTGCTTGGCGTCGTTTTCAAACGTGTCTTCGCTGGGCGTACCCTTGTTCTGGGCGGAACCTCGGTAATTGAATGCGACGATGTTTGTTCCCGGGAGCGAATCGACTTGCGCGAGGAATTGGGCTGCATCTTCATCGGCTTCGGGGAAGTAGAGCATGACGGGATCGTTTTCGTTGCCCAGGGTAAATCCATTCAGGACCGTGCCGTCTTCGAGTATGCAGGTGAGGGCTTTTGCTTTACCCTGGATTGCTTCGTTCGCTTCTTTATGATAGATGGCTCTCGGGAATGCGTTCCTGCGTTCGGTGAGAGCCAGGTAGAAAACCATACTTATATATATAACGATTAAGATACCTGCAATGCGTAAAAGCCTAAAGGCGGTATTTTTTAGAAATCGGCCGATTTTTTGCAAAGAGCTGTTCATGGCGCCAAATTTAGAAAATTGAATCGGGTTGGCAAAGAAAAAGGACTTTCGCCTGTTTCCAGACGAAAGTCCAAAGGATGGGATTGGGTGTTCCTTGAATATATCTAAAAAAATTGGCAAGCGTATCACTTCTTTTTTCAAAAGTGTTCACGGATTGTTCTTTTTTGCAAGATTTACGGGAATTTACAAAACAATTTCAAAAATAGGTGTTCCCAAAAATTCACAAAAAAAGTATATTTAGGTTGATGAACGTATACGCTTACTACAACTACCGAAAGTTCCTGCAGGACTATTACGACTACCGTAAGTCCGTGCAGCGATACTTTTCCTACAGGTCCTTTGCCAAGAAGGCGGGGTATTCCTCGTCGGGCTTTTATTTGGACTTGGTCCGCGGGCGCAAGTCGCTTACGCCTCAGATGTTGCCCAAGTTTATTGCGGCTCTAGGCCTGAATGAAAAGGAAGGCCGCTACTTCACGCTGATGGTGGACTTTACGCATGCCACCACGCCGGCGTCTAAGCAGGCAATCTTCGAGCAGATGTCCGCGCTTCTTCCGAGCGCCATCAAGTCTTTGACCAAGAGTCAGCAGGAATACTACAGTAAGTGGTATTACGTGGCCGTCCGCGAGGCGTTGTCCGTCTTGAACGTGGGCCCGAAGAATATCCAGGAACTCGCTTTGTTCCTGAATCCCCGTATCACTCTTCCGCAGGCAAAGCAGGCTATCCAGCTGCTTTTGTCGATGCAGTTGATTGAACTGGACGAAAAAGGTTTTTATCGCTCGGTTAACAAGGCTATCTTTAGCGGCTCCGAAATCTCGTCGCTTTTCGTTCATCAGTTCCAGAAACAGATGATGGACCTCGGTAAAGATGCCCTGGATCATTACAGTACCGAACGCAGAAATGTATCTTGTATGACGATGAGCGTTTCTGCTGAAGGACTCGAACGTATTATTAGTAAGATTGACCTGTTCCGTAAGGAAGTGGTCGATATTATCCGTTCGGATGAAGGTGAAACCATGGTGTGCCAGATGAATATCCAGTTTTTCCCGCTGAGTAAGGAAAAGGTGGACCTGCCGCCAGAAACCGAGGAGGAAGAATGAGCAAGAAGTTTTCGTTGTTAGCTTGCCTGGCCTCGTTTGCGGTCTCCTTGATTGGTTGCAGTAACGAAAAGGTCGCAGGTACGGTGACGGATACCGGCAATACGCTTGCTGAAACCCAGGTTTCGGGTGTCGTGCTTCGCGTTGACGGAACTCCCGCATCGGATGCCATGGTCCGTATGGCCCGCATGGCCGTTTACGATAGTGTTTTGCATGTTCCCGAACAGATTGAAGTCGTGACCGATTCCGAAGGCGTGTATTCTTTTGATTCCGCCTTGTCGGACACCTTCCAGCTGGCCGTGATCGATACGTCCGCCGCTGAAGTGTTCTACTTGCCGCGTACGACTTTGAAGGCCAAGGCTTACGACAGCATCCAGCTTGCCAAGGCGGCTGTCGTAACGAGCGTGCTCTATTTTGAAGAAGTGGAAGATTCCGCGGTTTCTGTGGGCGGCCACTTTATGACTTGCCTTTCCGGAACTCCGTTCTGTAACGACGTGTTCGCCGCTGACAGCTTCTCGATGCTGATTCCTGAAGGCGAATGGGCCATGGAAATTTTCCCGGGCGATTCTATGATGGTTGCCCGCATGCAGTCTCTTGGCTTTGCGGATAGTCTTATCTACCGCACCCTGGATCTCGGCAAGATCAAGTCCGGCGATTCTGTAAGTTCCGGTCCGATTGTCTGGAGTACCACGACGGGTGCCGATTCCTTGATCAAGGAATCTGAAAAGGAAGCGAAGAATGTGGCTCGTCTTTCGGGCAAGGTGATGTGCAAGAACGGCAATCCCTGCGCCGATGTCGAAGTGATGCTGATTAAGGATATTTACGGCTTCAATTTTGTCGAAGGCGATTCGATGAAGTTCGAAGTCCAGACCACGACTGACAGTCTTGGTCGCTGGTGGCTGCCGGTTCCGGATTCCTTGCCGGGCGATTCCTTCCGCTTCGAATTCCGCAAGCTGCAGGACGACTTGGTGACACAGGCTGGCGTGTCCCGCTACTTGACCAAGAAAGATATTGAAAACCTGAAGGATACCTTGAAAGTGAAGGATGTAACTTTGTCTCGTCCTTCGACCTTGGTTAGCCGCGTGTCTCTGGTGGTGGATCGTGAAGATACTACTCAATCGAGCGACTGCATGGTGAACAGCGTGGTTGTTGGCATCAAGGGTACTTCGCACTTTGTTCGCGATGCGACCTGCAGTGAACTGAGACTTTCCGACTTGCCTTCGGGAGCCCAGCAGGTGGTGCTCTATTCGGGTATTCCGAAAGTGATTGCTACCTTGCGTGCTTCGGACGTTACGACGGATTATTTCGTGACCTTTACTCCGGTATCTCTGCCTGAAGGCGGTACCCAGCAGGTTCAGGGCATGACTTACACCCCGCCTAATCAAAATATTTTCAAATAACCCCTTGCCGAAGTGAAATTCTTTTACTAACTTTGGGGGCGCATTGAGCTATGGTGTAATGGTAGCACAACAGATTCTGACTCTGTTTGTCTAGGTTCGAATCCTGGTAGCTCAACGATATAACTCTTTGCTCGTACCCCTGAGCAGAGAGTTTTTTATTTTTGGATTATGGAATTTTTCGACTACTACGAGAAGCTTTTTGGCGACCGTTGGCCCGCTTTGCTGGAATCCCTGAAAGGGGATGGTTGTGCGACGGAACTTCGCTTTGGCGAAGGTCTTGAACCGTATTTTTTGGACGAGGCTTCGGTGTTTGCGGCGCGTGCTCTCGGAGTGGAACCTGGCGATGACGTACTTGATATGTGTGCCGCCCCTGGCGGAAAAACGCTGGTGATAGCGTCGCTACTTAAGGGCGAAGGTTCCTTACAAAGTAACGACCGCTCGCCGGATCGCCGTTTGCGCCTGCAGCATGTGATTGAAAATTCCTTGCCCGAAAGCTGGCGTTCCGTAATCAAGGTGACGGGTTACGACGGCATGAAGTTTGGGCTCCATAAAAAGGAATGCTTTGACAAGATTCTTCTGGATGCGCCCTGTTCTTCGGACAGGCATGTGCTGAATTCTCCGGCGCATTTGGAAGTATGGTCTGCAAAGCGAGTCAAGAGACTTTCTGTAGAGCAGGGGGCGCTCCTGGCTTCGGCGGTAGATGCCCTGAAAACGGGTGGAACCGTGGTTTATGGCACCTGTGCGCTTTCGCCGATGGAAAATGACGATGTTGTCAAGAAAATCCTGAAAAAAAGGCCGGCGATGCGTTTCGAGATGATTGAAAACTTGCTGCCTGGCGCCGATCGTACCGAATTTGGTGTGCATATTTTGCCTGATCGCTCCGAGGGCCGCGGCCCCATTTATTGCGCTAAGCTAGTGAAAGAAAAATAGCGGTCTGTAGAGACTTTTTCGCTTTTTTTATTTATCTTTACAATATGTTTAAGCGAATTGTTTTTTCGTCGTTTTTTGCGTTGGCTAGCGTTTTCGCTTTTGCCGACGATGTTGTGGCTGAACAACCTGCTGCACCGGTTGACTCTGCTTCTGTGCAGGCCGTGTCTTCTGCGGTAGTGCAGTCGTCTTCGTCGCAGGCGGTGTCGTCTTCTTCGGAAGAGGCTCCGACATGGCGCGAAGTTCCTGTGCGCTATTGGGTGAATGGTGATTCTTCGGAACAGGAAGCCATTTTTGTAAAGATTGAAAACGATACGGTCTACCTGAAAAAGCCGACCGAAGCCGAACTGCGCCATATTGAACATCTGACCGATAAGCAGGCGATTGCCCTTCAAGAAAGCAATGGTCAGGAAGTGGAACAGGCTGAAGACGAAAATGAAGAAGTGGATTTGAATGCGAAGTCTACCGAAATCATCATGACGGATGCCGTCAAGGATTCGATGGCTGCCCAGGCCGATACGACCAAGGCCGAGGCCGCTCCGGTAGATGATGGCGCCGACGATGACCTTGCGACGGCAATGGCAAAAGAAGACAAGCGCGTAAAGATGGAAGAAATCGCGAAGATGGAACAGGAAATCCGTGAGCGCGAAATCCAGGACAGTATTGCCGCTGCCAAGAAGAATCCTTACATCAAGATATTCAGGTACGAACTGAAGCGTCTCTATAACATGGAAGACGACGTGATGATTGACCTTTCGCTTTCGAACTATGTGGTTCCCATTGTGAAGGTTGTTGAAGAAACGATCGAGCTTTATCCGCCGGGAAATGCCAACCTGCTGGTGGTCTCGCAGCCCGAGGCCTGCTCCTTGTATGTCAACGGCATCCCGCTGAAGATCGTGGCCCCGGATACGATTAAGAATATCAAGCCGGGCAAGTATACGATTTCGGTGATGAAAGTACTGAAAGACGTAGAATGGTGGGGCTCTGCCGTTGTTAAAATTAATGCCGATAGCGTGAACAAGGTGACGATTCCGGTGCTTCGTCCTTCGACTCGCTTGACGCTTAATTCGAACCCGGAAGCGGCCGAAGTTTACGTGAACCAGGAACCTTCGCTGAACAGGATGCCTGACCACATGACCGACGTGGTGGTGGATGGCGTAAAACCGCAGGTCAAGGCGACAATCTACTTTAGAAAGGTGGGTTACCGCGATACTACGGTGACAACGGAAATCAAGCCGTACATGCCGAACCTGGTGTATGTGGACATGACGCCTGTGCTTGACGATCTTGAATTTATCGAAGAACAAAATGCTTTCAATAAGGAACGTAGCCAGAGACGTATCGGCCGCGGATTGTTGTGGGGTTCCATTATCCCCATTATTGCCGGTGGCGTGATGTGGTACTTGGCTGAACGCGATTGGAGCAAGGCTGCCGATAAGAAGCATGCATACGAGAATTTGTCTGCATTCGATAGTGACGACACTCGCCAGATGGTCAAGGATAACCATGAATTGAATGACAGCGGCGATACCAAGTGCGGTGTAGCCATTGGACTTGGTGCCTTGGGCGTTGGCCTCTTGGCGGCAGGCATTGTTCTTGCTTTTTAATTTTAAATAAATGGAGAAAATATGATTAAGAAAATCCTTTCGGTATGCTTGCTCTCGATTGCGTTTGTATCGGCCCAGGTTGTAGATGATCCTTATGCCTATACCTCTGGCGCCCAGGAACAGGAAACGCCGGTGGTAAATATCAACCATACCGAAAATGACGAACCGATGTTTGCGGTCTCGATCCACCCGGTATCGATGTTCATTCTGTCTCTGTTCGATATCCCGTCCATTTTCTTGACGATTGAAGGGAACCTGGCAAGCCATGTTTCCTTGATTACCAGACCCTATATTGTCTGGGCGGAATTTTCGGATAGCGATGAAGACCTTGATATCTTCTTGTTCGGTATTTCGGAAGGTTTGCGTGTTTACTTGAACGAAGGACATCGCGGTCTGTATTTGGCAGGACATTTCAATTACGACCGTGTGAGCCTGGAATACACTTATGAAGGTAATTCCAGGGATAATGTCGATGCCCATGCGAACGGTTTTGGCTTTGGCATTTATGTCGGTCACAAGTTCCGTTCTGGCCATTTTACGACGTCCTTCGATATCGGCTATGTCTATTCTCACTATTCGGCCTCGGCAAAGGCTGAAGACGATGTCGATAGGGTTGCTACCGTGGGCTCGGGCTACGACATAAACTACACGTTCGGGTTCGCCTTCTAGGCATTTTTTCTATTTTTTGGAAAAAATTGGAGATTTGTATGCCAGCAATTCATTTGACTGCAGAGAATTTTGACTCAGTGATTTCCTCGGGCCAGCTGGTCTTTGTGGATTTCTGGGCTACCTGGTGCCGTCCGTGCATGATGATGGGTCCCATCATCGATGAACTTGCCGACGAATACAATGGCCGTGCGGTCATTGCCAAGATGAATGTGGACGAACCCGGTGTGGGCGATATCTGTGCCCGTTTTGGCATCACGAACATTCCCAACATGAAACTCTTCAAGAACGGAGTGGAAGTGGGCAATGTGGTGGGCGCCGTACCGAAGGCCACCGTTAAGGGCGTTATCGACCGGAACCTGTAATAACTCATGCTGACCAAACGTTTGATTGTATGTCTTGATGTCCGTAACCGCAAGGTGACGAAGGGCGTCAAGTTTAAGGGTAATATCGATATCGGTGACCCCGTAGAAATGGGTGCGCAGTATAGCGCCGACGGTGTCGATGAATTGGTGTTTTACGATATTACGGCCAGTGCCGAAAATCGCCCGTGCGATATGGAGATGATTCGCCAGATCGCTCACCGCGTTTTTATCCCGTTTGCGGTGGGTGGCGGTATCCGTAACCTGGATGACATGCACGAAGCCCTTTTGGCCGGAGCCGAAAAGGTGAGCGTGAACAGCCTTGCCGTGTTGCACCCTGAAATCATTGCCGAGGGCGCGAAGGCCTTTGGTCGTCAGTGCGTGGTCTTGGGCATGGATGCGAAGTTCGTGGGCGTTTCGGACAAATTCAAGAGCGGCTACGAAGTGTATATTCGTGGCGGCCGCCAGGCGATGGGCATCGATGCCGTGGAATGGGCCAAGAAGGCCGAAGACCTGGGCGTCGGCGAAATTTGCCTGAATGCAATCGATACCGATGGCGTTCGCAATGGCTATGAATTGAATATTACCGACCAGGTGGCACGTGCGGTGCAGGTGCCGGTGATTGCTAGCGGCGGTGCCGGAACTCCGGCCCACATTGTGGACTTGTTCCGCAAGACTTCAGCCGATGCGGCCCTGGTGGCTTCGATGGTTCACTTTGGCGATTACACTGTTCCCGGAATCAAGAAAGAAATGCTTGCTGCAGGAATCCCTGTGCGCAAGAAAATGAACGGCGAGGTGTAAGTTGAACACTTCTGTTGCGGTCAAGATTTTTGAAGCAGGCAAGAGTGCCGGTGCGGACTTTGTCGAAATATTCGAAGAAGAAACCCGCAGTTCGATGCTCGGACTCAAATCGAGCCAGATCGAGTCTGCGACGGCTGGCACTGAATACGGTATCGGAATCCGTTTGATTTACGGAACCGAAGTGCTTTATGGATTTACGAGCGACGATTCCGAAGAAGCGCTTGTGAAGCTCGTGAAGACGCTTGCTTTTGGCCGTATCGCCAAGATGAGCCAAACTCCGGTGGAATTTGCGCCTGAAAAGCGCGTCGCCGACTACAATGTGGCCGCCTTTAAGGACCCGCGAGTGCTGGGACAGGCCGTAAAGCAGGATTTCTTGTTCCGCGCAGACCAGGCTGCCCGCAAGATTTCGGATAAAGTAGTTCAAGTGGGCGCTTCGGTGACAGATTCTTGCTCTACGATTACGCTCATGAACAGCGAAGGCTTGAATTTGTCGATGAACCGTGCCCGCTTGCGCGTGAATGTGACCGTGACGGTGTCCGACGGAACCGAAAGATTGACGACGCACGAGGCTCCCGGCGCCTTGGGCGGTTATGAACTTTTAGCAAATTATTCGCCTGAAGCATTGGCCACCGATGCGACAGAACGCCTGTTGCGAATGCTTTCGGCGGGCTATATTAAGGGCGGCCAGATGCCTGTGGTGATGGGCAATGGCTTTGGCGGCGTGATTTTCCATGAAGCCTGTGGACATCCGCTTGAAACGGAATCGGTCCGTCGTGGTGCAAGCCCGTTCTGCGGTAAAATTGGCGAAGCGATTGGCCAACCCTGCTTGACCGCTATTGATGACGGTACCATGGATGGCGTGTGGGGTAGCCTGAAGTTCGATGACGAAGGTACGCCCACTCAGCGCACGACTCTGATTGAAAACGGAATCTTGAAGACTTACATGAGCGACCGCGTGGGTGCCCAGGAAGTCGGAATTGCCCGCACGGGTTCTGCTCGCCGCGAAAGCTACAAGTATGCGCCGGTAAGCCGCATGCGCAATACCTTTATTGCTCCCGGCAAGGATACGCTTGATTCGATGATTGCAAGCGTTGACAACGGTCTTTATGCTGCACGCATGGCGGGCGGTTCGGTGAACCCGGCAACTGGCGAATTCAATTTTGCCGTTGACGAAGGCTATGTGATTCGTGGCGGCAAGATTTGCGAACCGGTGCGCGGAGCAACCTTGATCGGCAAGGGCCATGAAATCATGCCCCGCATTAGCATGGTGGGTACAGATTGGGAAGTGGCCGCAGGTGTCTGCGGTGCAAGTTCTGGACATGTGCCTGTAACTGTGGGTCAGCCTTCGATTAAGGTGGACCAGATCCTGGTCGGCGGCCGCTAGAATTTACTCCAGCGTCTTTTGGGATTGGGGCAGTGGTCTTCATGACCATCTGGCCAGATCCAGACTTCGTCCGTAAAAGGACATTTGGTGCATGAACCGCTCATGGGGCAGTCTTCGGTCGGATCTTCCAGGAACAGGGAACCTTCGTACTTGATTTTGTCCGAATGGAGTGAGCCTTCGAGAAGTTCGTGGCGGAGTGATTCAAGTTCTTGCTTGCTGAGTTTGAATCGCCTTTCGAGAATTGCCGATGTATCTGGAATGAATACAGCCGGATTCCATTTGATCCGCTGGACGCCGGCCGTTTCGGCCCAGGCGATAAGGTCCTTGTAATCGTTGAGATTTTCGCGGTGCAAAGTCACTTGCAGAGAAATCGTGGCGCTGGAATCGAGTCTGCGCTTGCGGCATTCAATAAGCTTCTCCACGTTTTCGCGCCAGAGGTTGCGGAGGAATCCGCCCATTTCGTAGGCAAGCGTGCTGATCTTGATGTCGCTGCAGGCCTGAACCAGTTCGAACATGACCGACGGAGTGCCCCACTTGCCCGGGAATGTCCCGTTAGTGGTGAGATTCATCTTGACGCCTGTCATTTCGCAAAGGTGTAGCAGATTCTCGAATTTTGAATAAAGTAGAGGTTCCCCCATGGTGGAGGGGATGACTTCTTTTAGCAACAGATTGCCGGCTTCGTCGCGTTCGGCGGCGTACTTTTCGATAGCGGCCTTGGCGGTTTCAAAAGGCATTTCGCCGGAATAAGAGACTATGCCGCGCTGTCTTAAAAAGCACAGCGCGCAACGTAAATTGCATTTGTCGGGGTTAGTAAGTAGAGTGATACGACGCATGATCTAATTTAGAACTGAACGAATCTAAATTCGATCTAGGCCCTATGCTCCCTTAAATACTTGATAGCGGCGAGTCCTGCCTTGGCGCCTTCGCCTACGGCGACGGCAACTTGCAGGGTTCCTCCGGTGCAGTCGCCTGCAGCGAAGAGTCCAGGGAGAGTCGTCTGGAAATCCTTGTCGAGAACCAATGTTGGGCCGTCAAAGCCTGCGCCGGCCTTCTTGGCGAGGTCTGTGGCGTTTGCGCTTCCGAGGGCTACAAAGAGTCCGTCGAATTCTTCTTCAATGCCGTCTTCGTAGTGGACGCCCTTGAACTGGCCTTCGCCCACCAAAGATTGCAGGTGGCGAGATTCAATGCGTACGTTGGGCGGGAATGATGCAGTCAAGGGAGCGCCATTAGTAAGAAGCGTGATGCTTGCGACGACTTGCGCAAGTTCCTGGACTTCGTGGAGGGCGTATTCGCCTGTACCAAGGACGGCCACCTTTTTCTGGCGGTAGAAGAATGCGTCGCAAACGGCGCAATAGCTTACGCCGTGGCCTTCGAGTTCTGTCATGCCCGCTACGGGGTGCTTGTTGCGGGCTGCGCCTGTAGCCATAATACAAACTTTTCCGTGGTATTCGCCGACAAGACCCTTTGCCGAGAAACCTTGACCGTCAAACATGAGGTCGGTGATTTCGTCGTCGATGATTTTGGCACCAAGGGCCATGGCCTGCTTGTGGCCCACTTCTAGAAGTTCTTCGCCGCTAAGGGGCTTTTCAAGTCCATAGTAGTTCTGGATCATGTGGGCTTTTGCCAAGCCACCGCCGTCTTTGCCGATCAATTGGACCGAAAGACCGGCCCTTAAACCATAGAGGGCGGCTGAAATTCCTGCGGGCCCGTAGCCCAAAATCAGCATATCTGTCATAAAAGCCTCAATATCTTTTCGATTATTTCATCGATAAAATACAAATTATTTATCTTATGGAATAGGTAGTTTGTGGTAAAAAAACTTAAAGGATTAAGATGGAACGATTGACTCCGCGCGATATGTTTGTTGAGGCTGGCTACGGTCCGAACTTTGCAAACCAGCTTATACAAAATGCCTATAGCAAGTTATTCGAAGGTGACCCGATTGATGAACGAGTCTGCTTTGACGCCTCCGACGACATGAGCTATATCATCGATATCGGTCACGACGACATCCGCTCCGAAGGCATGAGCTACGGCATGTACATTACGGCGCTCACGGGCCATGAACGTCAGTTTGACAAGCTCTGGAATTTTTCCAAGCGTTACTTGAGAAACGACGACGGTCCGCATGTGGGTTATTTTGGGTGGCAGGTTTCTACGACCGATTTCAGCAAGATGGACCCGGGTGCTGCTCCCGATGGCGAAGAATACTTTGCCATGGCCCTTTTGATTGCAGCCGAAAAGTTTAATCGTCCTGACCTCAAGGACGAAGCGGTGGGCCTGATTAACTGGATGCGCAATAAGCCGAATAACGGAATTGTGGGCCCGATTATTGACCCGGAACGCAACTTGGTGAAGTTCTCGCCGGTGCTGGGTAACGATTTTACCGACCCGAGCTACAATACCATTGCTTTCTACCGCGCCTTTGCCGAGGCCACAGGCGACGAGACCTGGCTCACGATTGCGAACAACAGCCTTGAATACATTCAAAAGGCGGCTCACCCGGTGACGGGCCTTTGCAGTGAATATTCCGAATACGACGGAACGCCAAGGGCGACCCCCTGGTACCCCGAAAGTGATTGCTTTAGCGGGGATGCTTGGCGCGTGGCGATGAATTTGAGCTTGGACTATGCGCTGTTCCGCGGGCACGAGTGCGAAAAGCAGATCTGCGAAAAGATTCTCAACTTCTTTAACAGCAAGCGCCCTTACTTGGCAGACTACGCCATTGATGGCAGCGATTTCCCGCGTCCCGGCCGTAATGCCACACCGGGCGTGATTGCCATGAATGCGGCTGCAACCCAGGTGCTCCCGACGGACGATCCGCGTATCAAGCCGTTCGTGAAGGACTTGGCGGCGCTTTCGGTGCCTTACCGTTTCTGGCGTTATTACGATGGAATGCTTTATATGCTGGGTCTTTTGGCTACGGCGGGAAAGATTCGTATTTAAAAACGGCACATGTGGGTTATAGAAAAAGGAATACAAGATGAATAAACTGAATTACATGGTACGTCCGGTGGTTCTTGCGGGCGTATTCGCTTCGGCCATGATTTTTAGCGCGTGCGAGGACGTGCGCGTTGAAAATTACCCCAGTGGAAAAATCCGTATCGAGACGACCTATGTCAAGGACAAGAAACAAGGTCCGGAAAAGGAATACTACGAAAACGGTAACGTAAAGCGTGAAGCCAATTACGTGAACGATCGCCGCGAAGGGGTGGTGAAGGAATATTACGAAGACGGCATTCCCGAAGCGGAATACAATTACGTCGACGGCTATATCGAAGGCACGGTGATTCGCTACCACAAGAATGGCAAGATTGCCTCGAAGGCGGAATACAAGCAGAACAAGCAGATTGCATTCGGCGAATATTTCGATGAATCGGGCGAACCGGCCACGAGCGGTTCTTACAAGGATCCGCGTGATGGCTACGCCTACGAATGGATTCGTATTGGTTCGCAGCTTTGGACGGCCGAAAACATGAACTATGGCACGGCATCGGGTTCGCTTTGCTCGCAGTGCAATCACTGGGGCCGTCTCTACAATTTTGAAAACGCCAAGAAGGCTTGCCTTGAAGGCTTCCACATGCCGACCAAGCAGGAATGGAATGAATTGCTCACTTTTGCGGGCAAGGAAAAGCCGGTGGGTGTCGTGCTGAAGGCGGGCTACGGCTGGGATCCGATCAAGGGTACCAACAACTACGGCAACGGCAAGGATGAACTCGGATTCGGTGCCAAGGCCGGTGGCGCGCACTTTGCAAAGAGCGATGTTCCGCTGAAAGAACGCAAGTTCGAAGCCGCCGGTCAGAAGGCTTTCTTCTGGACGGCTGAAGGCGAAGTGCTCGTGTTCTTCCACGACAAGGATATCGCGAAGTTTGAAAAGTTCAATCCGGAATACGGCGCCAGTTTGCGTTGCATTAAGGACTAAGCAGATTTAAGAATGAAAAGAAAGGCGCTCTGATGAGCGCCTTTTTTAATGGTTTGAAATGAGTCGCGATTAAGCAATGTTAAGCGATTGCTCGCGGATGCATTCGACTTCGTTCTTGAGCTCGATGGCAAGGGCGGCGATGTCAGCACTCTGGCACTTGGTGCCGAGGGTGTTGGCTTCGCGGCCCATTTCTTGCAGAATAAATCCGAGGTTCTTACCCTGGGCGCCGCCTTCCTTGAGGGCGTTCAGGAAAAGCTTGTTGTGGCTGCGGAAGCGTGTGATTTCTTCGTGAATGTCGAGCTTGTCGGCCATGATGCAGGCTTCCTGCAGCAGGCGGACGTCGTCGATTTCGCTATCCTTCAGGAGCACGTTGATGCGTTCCTTGAACTTGTCCTTCCACACTTCGATGCGCTGCGGATCAAGAACTTCGATCTTGTCGAGAACGGCGTTCAAGTGATTTACGCGGCCTTCGAGATCGCGAGCGAGGTTGGCGCCTTCCTTAGCGCGCATTTCGTTCACCTGGTCGAGAGCCTTGTCGAGTTCGGCGGCGAGGTGCTTTTCAAGCGCTTCGGAGTCGGCGTCGGCATCGGTGAATTGCAATACTTCGGGGAGGGCCAGAATATGTTCCAACTGGATATCGCCTGCAATGTGGTACTTCAGCTGCATGGCGTGCGTGATTTCGACAAACTTTTTAATGGCAGCTTCGTTGTAGGAAACCGGAATATTTCCGCCGGTGCCTGCGCCAAGCGTCACGCTAAAGATGACGGAGCCGCGGACCAGTTTGTCCTTGATTTGGTTCTTGAAGCTGTTTTCGAGGTAGGCCAAGTTCTTGGGCAACTTGCAGGAGATGTCCAAAAAGCGGTTGTTCACGCTGCGGACTTCAATCACGCAGCTTGCACCCTGGTACATGGACTCGCTCTTTCCAAACCCCGTCATCGATAAAATAGCCATAATTAATCCTTATTAAGCCTTTTTACTGACCATTGCTATCACGTGTTCCGCGCCGAAGTTTGCAAAACCGATCGCAGTCAGGAACTTGCTGAGCTTGTGTTCGTTCTGGTAGCTGATAGTTTCGATTTTCAAGCCTTCCTTGTCGCAAAGGGTATGGAAATCCTTCACCGTCAAGAGGCGGATATTCGGCGTGTCATACCATTCGTACGGTAATTCCTTGGATTTCGGCATACGTCCGTGCAGCATCAGGCTTCCGCGGGTTGTCCAGTGACCGAAATTCGGGAAGGTCACGATGGCGCGCTTGGCTACACGCAGAAGTTCGTTCAAGAGAGCCACCGGGTCGCGGATTTCTTGAATGGTGCGGTTGATGATGGCGTAATCGAAGCTGCCGTCCTTGAAATCGCGAATGCCGCTTTCGTCAAGGTCGCGCTGGATCACGGGCACATCGTTTTCGAGGCAATCCATGATGCTCTTGAAGTTGCGCTCGATACCGAGAACTTCAACATGCTTTTTCTTGTTCAAGAAATCGAGAAGTTCGCCGTTACCGCAGCCGAGGTCGAGCACCTTGCTGTTTTCCTTGACGAGGCTTCCGATGAAGTCGAAGTCTTCGGTGTCGTGGAAAACAGGCATGACCTGCGTTTCGGTTTTGGTCGGAATAATCTTACTGTCGAGGAAACGGCCAACAGCCTTGCCGAGGTCGCCGACTTCAATAAGGAATCCGTCGTGACCGAATTGCGTGTCGAGCTCGAGGCTTGTCACTACTTTGCCGGCATTCAGAAGTGCACTTGTAATGCGGCGCGATTCATGCGGCGGGAAAAGCCAGTCGGTACTCAGGTTTACGTTCAGGAATTCAGCCTTTACGCCCTTGAATGCGTTTTCAAGGGAACCGTATTCCGTTTCGAGATCGAAGCTGTCGGTTGCGTGTGCAATATGCAGGTAGCTATTGGCGTCGAAGCGGTCTACGAATTTGGCACCCTGGTAGCGCAGGTAGCTTTCGAGCGGAAGGTTCAGGTCGAAAGGTGTGCTGTAGGTGACTGCGTGGTTACGGCTTTCCTGGTCTTGGGCGCGCTTGAATTTTTGTTCCATGCCCACGGCACTGAGGTAGGTAATGTGGGCTAGCTTGCGGGCGTTCGAAAGACCGACATCGGGGTGAGCCGATTCGTAGTAGTCGCCACCGTTAAAATTCGGGTCTTGGGTAATCACGTCGCGGGCGACGATTTCAAAACCGAGCGCCTGGCTGCTGAATCGCGGAGAGCTTGCAATCACGATGCAACGGCGAACAAGGTCCGGATAGTAGATGGCCCATTTCATGGCCTGGAAACCACCCATGGAACCGCCAATCACGCAGCAGAGCTGATCGATGCCGAGTCCCTTGGCGAGTTCTCGCTGGGCGTTCACCATGTCGCCGATGGTAATCATCGGGAAGGTGCTGCCGTAGGGTTTGCCTGTGCGGGGGTTAATGGTTGCAGGGCCTGTGGTGCCTTTGCAGCCACCCAAAATGTTACTGCACACGACAAAGAACTTGTCTGTATCGACCGGCTTTCCGGGGCCAATCAGGGCGTCCCACCAACCGGGTTTCTTGTCGTTTTCGGTATAGTAGCCGGCAACGTGAGCGTCTGCTGTAAGTGGAGAACACACCCAGACAACATTGCTTTTGTCGGCGTTTAGCGTTCCGTACGTTTCGTAACGGATGGTCAGCGCCGGAAGGGTCTTGCCACTTTCGAGCTTAAAACCCTCGTCCCCGTAATCCTTCGTAAAGGTTTGGGGCACCACTGGGCCGACGCTATATTTATGCAAAAATTCACTCATATGCATAAATATAGCTTATTCCAACATAATCGTAAACGGTCCGTCGTTGGTTAAACTCACCTGCATGTCAGCGCCGAAGCGCCCTGTTTGCACGTTTGGTATCTCTTTTTTGCATTCCGCTATAATATAATCATATAGCTCGCTTGCTAGGGTGGGGTTCCCGGCTCCGTTGAACGTGGGGCGGTTTCCTTTGTTGCAATTTGCGTATAAAGTAAATTGTGAAACCAGCAGGAGTTCGCCGCCGACATCTTTAATCGAAAGATTTGTCTTTCCGTTTTCGTCGGCGAAGATGCGGAGTGCAAGCATTTTGCGGATGTAGCGGTCGGCAATTTCTTTGGTGTCGTCTTCACCCACTCCGATAAGGATCATATAGCCCTTGCCGATTTTTCCGACGGTCTCGCCGTCGATATCGACTTGGGCGTTCAAAACGCGTTGAATCAGAAATTTCATAGGCCTGTAAAATAATAAAAAATTCCTATAGCAGCCCCAGGGAACGGCGGAATCTGTCAGAAATCTTATAAAATTATATTTTCCTTACAAAATTGAGGGGGTGTGCTCCAAAAGGGTGGGAAAAAATCCATTCTTTTCTAAATTTGGCGCGGTTTGTAAACAAATAGTTAAGAAAAAGGTGTAAAGATGGTGATTGAACCGATGATCCGCAGCAATATGTGCGTGAACGCTCACCCTCAAGGCTGCGCCATGGATGTGAAGCGCCAGATTGAATACGTACAAAAGAAGCGCGCTGAACGTGGTACCCCGAAAGATGCTCCGAAGACGGTTCTGGTGTTGGGATGTTCGACCGGTTATGGACTTGCTAGCCGAATTTCGGCGGCGTTTGAATTCGGTGCCGCGACAATCGGTGTGTCGTTTGAAAAAGAAGGTGCTGATGAACCTCGCCAGAAACCGGGTACGCCTGGCTGGTATAACAACATGGCTTTTGACAAGTTCGCTCATGAAGCGGGCCTTGAATCGGTAACTTTTAATGGCGATGCTTTCTCCCATGAAATGCGCAAGAATGTGATTGACACCTTGAACAAGATGGGTCGTAAGGTCGATTTGCTGGTGTACAGCGTGGCATCGAGCGTGCGCGTGGATCCGGACAACGGAACGCTTTATCGCAGCGTGTTGAAGCCGATAGGCGAAACTTTTTCGGGCGCAACGATTGACTGCATGACGGGCAAGATCAGCACGATTAGCGCAGAACCCGCCAACGAAGAAGAAATGGCCAACACCGTGAAGGTGATGGGTGGCGAAGACTGGGCGCTTTGGGTGCGTCAGCTGAAGGATGCCGGCGTGCTTGCTGAAGGTATTAAGACAGTGGCTTATTCTTACATCGGCCCGAAACTTTCTCATGCGATTTACCGCGACGGTACCATCGGTGGCGCCAAGAAGCACTTGGAAGCAACCGCGCGCGAATTGAATGCAGAACTTGAACGCGACTTGAAGGGTGAAGCCTACGTGTCCGTGAACAAGGGCCTGGTGACTCGTTCCAGCGCCGTGATTCCGATTATCCCGCTGTATCTTTCGGTGCTCTTCAAGGTGATGAAGGAACAGGGAACACATGAAGGCTGCATCGAACAGATGGAACGCCTGATGAACGAACGCCTTTATACGGGCTGCGCCGTTCCTACTGATGAAAATAACCTGATCCGCATTGACGATTGGGAATTGGACCCGAAGGTGCAAGAAGAAGTGAACAAGCGCATGGCGACCATCACGCAAGAAAACTTGGCGCAGGTGGGCGACCTCGAAGGCTACCGCCACGACTTCTTGGCCACGAACGGCTTTGATATTGAAGGCGTGGATTACAGCGCCGACGTGAAGAGCGTCGAGACGATTTAACTAGAGTCTTATGTTGTGAAGCTAAAAAGGCGCGGGTAAAACCGCGTCTTTTTTTTATATTTGGGGCATGTATATTATTGTTGGTCTCGGGAATCCTGGTACTCAGTATTCTAACACACATCACAACGCCGGTTTTATGGCGGTCGAAAAACTTGCTGATTCGAGCAAGGACTGGAAAAGCGAACATAAGGCGCTCACCATGAAGGTGAACATCGCGGGCGAGGAATGCCTGCTCGCTAAGCCGCAGACGTACATGAACCTCTCGGGCGAGGCCGTGCAGGCCTTGATGACATGGTACAAGGTGAAAACGGACCACCTGCTCGTCTTTAGCGACGACATTAATTTGGATGTAGGTCGTATCCGTTGCCGCAAGGACGGTAGTCACGGCGGTCAAAACGGGCTCCGCAATATCATTGAGCATGTGGGCGACAAGTTCCCGCGAATCCGCTTTGGCGTGGGAAAGTGCCCGCCCAAGTATGACCTTTCCAACTGGGTGCTGGCGAAATTCCCGCCCGAAGACCGCCCGGCCTTTGACGAGGCGATCGCCAAGGTCCCCGCACTCGTGGAATGCTACTTCAAGTTCGGCATCGAAAAGTGCATGGAACGCTATAACGGGAAGTAAAAACCGACTTTTTACAATATTTCTAGCGGTATAGAGCTAGGATTTGCGCGTGAAAATTACTATATTCTATGCGCAAAAGAGGTACTTTATGAAACTTTTGCCAGAAGCTTTGACGTTTGACGACGTCCTCCTTGTTCCCGCTGAATCTTCTGTTCTTCCGGCTCAGACCGATGTGAGCACTCAGCTCGCTCCGAATATCAAGCTGAACATTCCTATTATCAGTGCCGCTATGGATACCGTGACGACGGCTCCGCTCGCCATTTCTTTGGCTTTGCAGGGTGGTCTCGGCATTATCCACAAGAACATGAGCATCGAAGACCAGGCCGAAGAAGTCCGCAAGGTCAAGCGTTGGCAGTCCGGTATTGTGACCAATCCGGTGACCCTCGACGCCGACGAACCTGTGTCTGCTGCTTTTGAACTCCGCGCCCGTAACAAGGTGAGCGGTTTCCCGATTCTTTCCAAGGGTAAGCTCGTCGGTATGCTTACGAGCCGTGACCTTCGCACCGTTAGCGACATGAACGTGAAGATCCGTGCCGTGATGACCAAGAATCCGGTGACGGCAAGCCCGAAGGTGAGCCTCGCCAAGGCGAAGGAAATCCTCGCCGAAAAGCGCATTGAAAAGCTCCCGTTGGTGGACGCTTCCGGTGCCTTGAAGGGCCTTATCACGATGACTGACATCTTGAAGCGCGAAAACAACCCGAACGCTAGCCTCGACAAGAATGGCCAGTTGCTCGTGGGTGCCGCTGTCAGCACTTCTGCAAATACTCTCGAACGCGTGGCTGCCCTCGTGGACGCCGGCGTTGACCTGTTGATTATCGATACGGCTCACGGCCACCACATCGGTGTGCGCAACATGGTGAAGACCGTTCGCAAGAAATATCCGAAGCTCACGATTTGCGCCGGTAACGTTTGCACGCCGGAAGCCGTGGAAGAACTCGCCAAGTGCGGTGCCAACATCGTCAAGGTGGGTATCGGTCCGGGTTCCATCTGCACCACGCGTATCGTGGCTGGTGTGGGTTACCCGCAGTTCTCCGCTGTTGTGGAATGCGGTAAGATGGCCCGCAAGGTCGGCGTGAAGATTATCGCTGACGGTGGCCTCAAGTTCTCTGGCGACATCGTGAAGGCTCTCGCTGCTGGTGGTCACGCCGTGATGGTGGGCTCCCTGTTTGCCGGTACCGAAGAAGCTCCGGGCGAAGTGATTCTCGCTGATGGCCGTAGCTACAAGAGCTACCGCGGCATGGGTTCTCTCGGCGCCATGAAGGCTGGCTCCGCTGACCGTTACTTCCAGGGTGGCGTCCAGGAACCGCGCAAGTTCGTTCCGGAAGGCATCGAAGGCCGCGTGCCCTACAAGGGACCGCTCCGCGACACCGTTTACCAGCTGATTGGCGGTATTCACTCTGCCATGGGTTATGCCGGTGCTGCTAACCTCGAAGAACTCTACAAGAAGGCAACCTTTGTCCGTATCACGGGCGCAGGCCTCCGTGAATCTCATCCGCATGATGTAACCATCACGAAGGAAGCTCCGAACTACAGGACTGGCGACTAATTCCGCTATTTCGATGTATAAAAAAGCCCGCGATTCAAATCGCGGGTTTTTATTTGTTTTGCAAATGGAACTGAGCTAATCCTAGAACGGGAACGTGAGACCTATACCGAGGGGCAATACGATCTTGTTGTTGTCGAGATAGCCGTATTCCTTGTTCAGGTTCGTGTAGTAACTGCCGTCTCCGGCGAAGAATTCGAAACCGGCTTCTACGTAGGCACCGAAATGCTTCACGAACAGCACTTCCGCACCGATACCCAGCACGACTCGCCAGTAGTTCACCGTCTCGGTGTATTCCTTGTAGACGCCTGTGCCGATGTCGCGTTCCCTGTCGTATTCGCCGTGAATCCAGTCGGAAGTCAGGAACGTGTAGAAGTAGCGGGATTCCATGGGGTAGTAGATGAGCGAGATGCCGACCTGGAAAATATCTTCCGTGTAGTCGGTGAAATGCACTCCTACGTTGAAGATTTCCTGCGCAACGACGTATTCAAGCGAGACGATGCCGCGGCTCGGGGATTTGATGCCCGCGGTGACGACGAACGTGTAGACGGGGGCGTCCCTGCCGTAGACCATACGCTCTGACGAACTGGATTCTGCGCCAATGAGGACGAGTCCTCCGTCGCCGCTGGAGGATGAAGATTCTTCGGCCGCCGATGACGATGATGCCGTTGTCGCCAAGGCTTCGGTTTCGCCGGCGCCTGCGGCAGAACTGGCGTCGTCTTCGGGAGCAAACTTCTGATCCATGATCGAAGCGAAGGCGTCTTCCGACGACGATTCAACTGCCGATGACAATTCATTTGCCGACGAGCTGGACTCCTGCGCGAATGAGATCGGCGCGAGGAGTGCAACGACGAGCGAGATTGCCTTGATGAGAGTCTTCATTACTTGTTCAAAGCTTCTGTAGCGGCTGCGACGCTGAGCAGGTCGGCTTCCTGGAACGGCTTGCCGATCCACTGGAGGCCCACGGGGAGTCCGCCGGCCATGCCACACGGCACGCTCACGCCCGGGAGGCCGGAAAGGTTCAGGCTCACGGTGTAGATGTCGCTGAGGTACACGGCCATCGGGTCGGATTCGTTCGTGCCGCACTTGAGCGGGAGACCCGGCATGGTGGGGCTTGCGATCACGTCGCAGCTTTCGAATGCCTTGTTGAAGTCGTCGGTAATCAAGCGACGGACCTTCTGGGCCTGCACGTAGTAGGCGTCGTAGAAGCCTGCGGAAAGCACGTAGCTGCCGAGAAGAATACGGCGCTGGACTTCCTTGCCGAAACCTTCGCTGCGGGACTTGGCGTACAGGTCAAAGAGCTTGCGGGCTTCTTTGCTGCGGTAGCCGTAGCGAACGCCGTCGTAGCGGGAAAGGTTCGAGCTAGCTTCGGCGGTTGCAATGATGTAGTAGCTGGACACGGCGTAGCTGATGTGCGGAAGGCTGATTTCCTTGAGGGTAGCGCCTTCGGCTTCAAGTTTTTTCAGCATGCCTTCGATAGCGGCCTTGCATTCGGCGTCGAGACCTTCGCCAAAGTATTCCTTGGGAACGCCAATCACCTTGCCCTTGATGCCGGCGTCGAGCTTTGCGGTAAAGTCTTCGGTCGGGCGAGTGCTGGTGGTGTTGTCGTGCGGGTCGATACCGCAGATGGCGCCGAGGAGCGTGGCGGCATCTTTAACGGTTGCACCGAAGGGACCGATCTGGTCCAAAGAGCTAGCGTAAGCGAGTAAGCCATAACGGGATACGCGGCCGTAGGTGGGCTTGAGGCCCACAACGCCTGTGCAGGCAGCGGGCTGACGAATAGATCCACCGGTGTCGGAGCCAAGAGCACAGGCGACCGTGCCACTGGCCACGGCTACGGCCGAACCGCCACTGGAGCCTCCCGGAACGCGGGATTCGTCGAGCGGGTTGATGACCTTGCCGAAATAAGAAGTTTCGTTGCTGGAACCCATGGCGAATTCGTCCATGTTCGTTTTTCCAACGATCACGGCGCCGGCGGCTTCGAGCTTTTCGATAGCGGTAGCGGTGTAGGGGGCAACAAAGTTTTCAAGAATCTTGGAGGCGGCGGTCGTGCGCGTGCCTTCGATGCACATATTGTCCTTCACGGCGACGGGGATACCGTCGAGGGCGCCCAAAGTCTTGCCTTCAGCGCGGCGCTTGTCGGATTCGGCTGCCTTTTGAAGGGCGCGTTCGTTCAAGACGCTAATGTATGCATTTAAATTCTTGGTAGATTCAATCTTTGCGAGGGATTCTTCAGCGAGGGCCACGGCAGTCTTGCTGCCGTTGGCGAGCTTGTCGCTCAATTCTTGGATGGTCTCCATTACTTTCCTCCGGACCATTTCATGATGTAGATGCCGAGGATCATGCCGATAACGCTTACCACGTTCAGCTTGATGCCCACACCGAAGGCAAACCTGACGAGATACAGGTCGAGGATTACCGGTTCGGGTCTGTCGGCAAAACCGATGTTGAGGTTAAAGGACGAAACGAAGAAGTTGTGGACGACGTTGTTGTATCCACCAGCATTCATCAGTTCGCCAAGCTGACCGAACAGCACACCGAGGCATTCGCCAAGGATTCCGCCGATAATCAGGCCAAGCACGATAAAAACCAATAAACGGCCAAAAGTATTATTTCGATTCATGGGTGCTAATATAGAAAATAGTGGACTGCTAAAAATGAGTAATGTGTGATGAAGAATGTGTAATGAGATCAATACTGAATGAAAAATTTAATTTTACATTCTGCGTTTTAATTACTCATCTCACATTGCTCATCTACTTAATGCTCCAGTCGATGGGTTCCAGGCCCTTGCTCTTTAAATATTCGTTTGCTTTACTAAAATGTTTACATCCGAAGAAGCCTCGATACGCTGACAAAGGACTCGGGTGCGGGGCCGTTAAAATCAGGTGGCCGCGATTTTTGGCGACGAGTTCCTGTTTTTTGATGGCGAAACTACCCCAAAGTAAAAATACCAGGTTCTCGCGAGTCTCGGACAGGCGCTTGATGATGGTGTCTGTAAATTGTTGCCAACCGATTCCGGCGTGGCTTGCTGCCATGTGGGCGCGAACCGTGAGCGATGCGTTCAGCAAGAGGATTCCCTGGTGTGCCCAGCTTTCCAGGTTTCCGTGCGGGGGCGGATTGATGCCCAAATCGTCGTGGAGTTCCTGGAAGATGTTGATGAGCGAGGGGGGCGGCTGGATTCCCATGGGTACGGAGAAGCAGAGCCCGTGTGCCTGGCCCGGGTTGTGGTAAGGGTCTTGTCCGATGATGACGGCCTTGACCTTATCGACAGGGCAAAAGTCGAGGGCTGCAAAAATCTGGGATCCCGGCGGGTACACCACGTGGTGTTCTGCCTTTTCTTGCAGAAGTTTTTCTTTGATCTGCTTAAAATAGGGCTGCTCGAACTGATCGGCGAGCAGCTTCAGCCAGGATTCTTCAAGTTTAACGGACATTGACTTTCCTTGCAAGTATTGCGACTTTTTCACCGTAGGCGCGGGTGTAGAATAATATAGCGGTTTCCTTGCCCTTGGGTTTTAAACGCTTGATTTCGGCATCGGGGTCGAGCTTTACGCCGCGGAGCTTGAGCGTGATTTTACCGATGTTGTGTTCTTTAAGCATGGCGCGCACGGCACCTGTTGCAATTTCGGTGTGGGCGAGCACTTCGTAGCAGGCAAACCCGGGGGTCGGCAGGGGAGTGGCGCTTGCCACGTAGGCGATGCCTTCTGAAATCAGGTGGGCGCTTGGGTCGCAGGCGAGAACCGCCTGGTTAAAGAGGTGGCTTCGAATGAGGACGGGTGCCGGTTCCGAGATGTACTGGCTGATTTCGCCGAGGGGCAGGTCGCTCTTGCTGGTCGCGGTGCGGTAAGTGCGGTCTTTGCCTTCGAGGCTGTCGTTTTTGTCCAGTTTCTCTTGAAGGTCGTCGTCCAGGGTTTCGGAGGAACGGTCGCGTTTCCGGCTCCATTCGGCAAGCGATTCGCCCGACTTGTCAATGATGACGGCGCGTACGGTGTCCGGATTCTTGGCGAGAGCGCCGAACAGCACTAGGCATTCGCGGCAGTCGCTGTGGCCGCCCAAATAAAGAATCTCGGTGCCGTTGGGAATTTCAGCCGGCGGGTATCCGGGCGGGAGCTTGGCCATGCCGCCCTTGTAATGCCTGCTGATTTCAATGACTTCTTCGAGCGTGGGCGTCAGATTGCGCAAGTCACGCTGGTTTTCGCCTTCGATGGCGCGACGGGCTGGGTCGATGGTGAAGTAGTCGGCCCCGTTTTCGACCGAGCGCACGTCGCAGCACTGGGTGCCTACGGATTTCCCGAGGGCCTGCATGTTGTAACGGTACATGGCGAGGCGGTTCTCGTCGAGGTCGAAGCCGGTAACCTTTAGGGTTTCGGGCAAGAAAAGGCTATCGCCACCCATGCCGCAGCAGAGGTCGTTAACGGAGCCTTCGCTTGGCCAAAGGTTTGCCTTCCAACGGCCGATATCTTTTGCGGTGCTCTGCTCCAGGGCGAGCTTGTCGCAAAGCAGAAACGCGTTTTTTTGTTTGGCGTCGCCGAAAAACTTTTCGCGGAACTTGGGAACAAGCGCCATGTAGTCCATGATGGCGGCACGTTCTTCGTTACTGAAACCTTCCTTATTCAGGTAGGTGGAAACCTGCAAGGCGTCTAGCCGCTTAGAAAAGGCTTCTTCGATAAAGCCTTGGATCTTGGCAGAGGTGAGCAGGTCCCAGAAATTCATGTTTGCAAAGATACCTTTTTTGAATTTAATTATATTACAAGGCATGAATAATTCCCTTGATTTTATCGGCGATGTTCACGGGCACTGCGATGAACTCCGCGCCTTGCTGCAAAAGCTGGGCTATGTGGAGTCCGAAGGTGCGTTCCGGTATCCGGGCGGTGAACGGTCGGTAGTATTCTTGGGCGATTACGTAGACCGCGGCCCCAAGGTACGCGAAACGTTGAACTTGGTGCGTGCCATGCGCGATGCCGGGTCGGCGATTGCGTTAATGGGTAACCATGAATTCAACATGCTTTCGTTCTGGCAAAAGAACGGCGCCGGTGGCGGCCATGTCTTGCACCGTTTTAAAGACGGCTTTTTACGCGAACACAGCTTTAACAAGATTGCAATTCATTCGCGGACGGTGACCTCTTTCGTGGGGCGTAAGCAGGAATTTATGGATGTCCTTGAATTCGTGAAGACGCTGCCGATTTACCTGGAAACGGAATCTTTTAGGGCGCAACATGCCTGCTTTGATGTCGATGCCGTTGCCGCGTTAAGGCGTGAAGGCATTACCTGCTTTGCCGACGGCAATTTCGATGAACTCATCGCCCGCGCCAATGACGAAGATTTTGAATATGAAGACAGCCTTTTTGTGCCCATGAGTACGCTCTTGAAAGGCCCTGAAATGCCTTTGCCCGAAGGCGAACATTTTACCGATGCCGAAGGCGTTCGTCGCATTAAGACCCGTATTGCCTGGTGGCTAGACCCGACCAAGGCTAGCTTCCGGGAACTTTGCTTTCAGCCGGGGGTTTCGATGGATGTAGAATCCGAAGTTTTGCCGTCGGTGCGTGCACGGAATTTTTACGGCGAAAGCGAACGCCCCGTATTCTTTGGACATTATTGGTTGACGGGGCTCCCGAAATTGATTCGTGACAATGTGTGCTGTCTCGATTTTAGTGTAGCCGGATATCGCGGAAATGGTCGATTGGTGGCCTACCGCTTTGATGGCGAACAGAAACTGGATGAAAGTAAGTTTGTATGGGTAGAGGCCTCGTCGTTATAAAGAAATTGGCTTCCTTGAAGTTTACGGCTGTGCTGTTGGTGGCGTTTTTGCTGCTGACTTTTTGGGGCGTATTGGCGCAGGCCCATGCCGAGTCTGCCGGACTTCCGGCATCTTTCGCGGTGGATCGCTTTTTTGGTAGCTATTTCATTTGGATTTTAGGTGTCATTCCGCTGCCGGCATTTAAAGGCCTTGCGGTATTGTCTGCCGTGAATGTCCTCGCGTCGCTCTTGTTCCGCATGCCTCGTGGATTAAAGAATGCGGGGCTTTGGCTGATGCATGTCGCATTGTTGGTTTTGCTTGTGGGCGGAATTGCCGAAAGTGAAATCAAGCGGGAATACAACGGGTATCGAGATGTGTCTATTTCCAACGCGACGGTTTCTTTTTTCGCCGTCGATGACAGCTTGAGAGTGACTCCGGTCGAGGTAAATGAAAAAGAATATGCTTACTCGGTTCATTATCATGGCAGGGTAGACGATGTAATGGGAACGTCGGTGGATTTGTACAAGGCTACCTACGACCCCTTGCGTTTTGTGCCTTATGCGTTTATGGCGTTGTTCCTTTTAGGGGCGCTTGTTCATTATGCGATAAAGGTCCGTTGTAAGCAGACGTCAAAAAAGCTAGAAGCGCTTAAGGCGTTGTCTCTTGTGGCGATTCTTGCTGCGTTCCCAATGGATGCTCATGCCTCTGAACGCCCGATTCCGATTTGGGAGGCGTTGCATTCGGATACTCCCATCTTGGTAGAAAATTCGGTGCGCCCCTTTGATTCTTTTGCCCGAGGCTTCCTCGATGACTTGAGCGGCCGTGTGACGTATAAGAAACTTACGGCGGCAAATGTGGTCCGCCAGATTCTGGTCGCTCCCGGAACGGCTAGAAATTACGACTTGTTCAAGGTGCTCCGTAGCGATGTGTCCGTGATTCTTCACTTACCGCATCAAAAGCGTTATGTGAGTTATGCAGAACTTGCCCCGCTGAAAGATGTTCTCAAGCTTTATGCAACGCGCAACGATGACCTGCCTGCGACCACTGAAATACGCCGTCTTTATTCAAATGTGCTGCGGTACGAATCGGTTGCGGATCGCTCGGCGTTTTCGATTATCGCGAAGCATTCCTTGACACATTCCAATGTGTACCCTCGCCAGTTAAAGGCCGAAGTCCTGTATCACTGGCTGAACCTGGCCTTGTTTGCCTTTGTGGCTGCTTTGCTGGCTTGTATTCTATCTTCGCTGAATGTGGTGTTCCGTTCTTTAAAACTGGACGTCGTTGCCAACGTGATGTGCATCGTGACCTCTGTCATTTTGACGGCAATGTTTGCAATGCGTGCTTATGTCGCTGCCCGTCCTCCAATGTCAAGTTTGTACGAAATCGTGATGCTGGTGGCATTGATGCTCATGGTGTTTGAATCGGGGGCGTTTGTGTTCTGTAAGCGCCGCACCTATACCTTGATGATTCCCGTGACATTTATGGCGGCAGCCCTTTTGTTCTTTGCAAAGTTCGTGTTGGAGCCGGGCGATACCTTCCAGCCGATTCCGAATGTGTTGAATTCTTCGGTGTTCTTGACCGTTCATGTGTTTGCGATTGCGCTTGGCTTTGCATCCATGATTTTGTCGGGAGTGGTAGCCCATTTGGTGCTTTACCGAAAAGCAAAGCAGACTCCGATTTTTTCCCTGATGTACGGAACGCTCGTTTTTGGTTTGGTGTTTACGGTTTTAGGAACGCTTCTCGGTGGCGTGTGGGCTGATTTTGCGTGGGGGCGCTTCTGGGGTTTTGACCCGAAGGAATGCGGTGCGCTGTTTGTGATCCTTTGGGCGCTGCTTTCGCTTCATTTGTGGGCTGGAAAAATTGTTTCGCCGCGGGTGTTTGCGCTGTTGAATGCGTTCAACGTGATTGTCACGTTCCTTTGTTGGTTCGGGGTGAACTTGCTTGGGGTGGGTTTGCACAGCTACGGATTCCAGAGTGACTCCTTGACATGGCTTGCGCTGTTTGTTGGGATTGATTCGATGGTGATTGCGTATCTTGGGTGTCGGAAATTCTAGTCTCTCATCGTACATCCCACATTTTTCTATCTTTCTACCCATGCTTCAATGGGATACTCTGCTTTCTGCGACGCGCTACGGGCACCCTGCCGATTTGGACCCGAACCGTTCTGACTTTCATCGCGATTACGACCGCATTGTCTTTTCGACGGCATTTAGGCGCCTTGGCCGTAAAACCCAAGTGCATCCGTTCTCGGTGAACGACCACGTTCATAGTCGCCTTACGCACAGTATCGAAGTTTCCAGTGTGGGCCGTAGCCTTGCGATTACGGTGTACCACCTGATTAAAAAGTATTTGCCGAAGTATATTAACGAATACCATTTTGGAACTATCGTGCAGTCGGCATGCTTGGCCCACGATATCGGTAATCCGCCTTTTGGCCACGCCGGTGAAGCCGCTATTCGCGAATGGTTCCGCAAGAATCGCAATTCGGCCCCGCTTCGCGACTTGAGCGATACCGAAATTGCCGACTTTGAAAATTTTGACGGCAACGCCCAGGGACACCGCATTTTGAGCAAGCTGGAATACCATTTTTTGGACGGTGGTATGCGTTTGACTTATGCAACACTCGGTGCCATGATCAAGTATCCGCAGCTTGCCAAGTTCGGATCTCCGACAAGCTTGTTTGCGACCGAAGCTGACCTTTACCGCGTTACCGCCTATACCCTTGGCATTCCCGAAGTAGAAACGGGCAAGTGGGTGCGCCATCCGCTGGTATACCTGATGGAAGCCGCCGACGATATTTGCTACAGCATTTTGGATGTGGAAGATGCCATTGAACTTGGCATTTTGAGCTACGGCGATGTGCGTGGCATGTTCAGCTACCTTTGCGGCCCCGATGTGAACATTGACAAGGAATACGAAGAAAACGGCCAGAATTTCCGTGATTTCTTGAGCAGCGTGCGTGGCCTTGCCATCCAGAACCTGATTGATGACGTTGCCGTTACCTTCGTGAATAATTACGAAGCCATTATGAGTGGCGAACGCGTGAAGCATTTGACGAACCTTTCCAAGTCCGACGTGATGGAAGGTATCCGTATTGCGAAGCGCTTGGGCGTGGAACGCATTTACCCTGACCGTCGCAAGACCGAACTTGAAGTCGGCAGCTATACCACGCTTGCAACAGTGCTCGATGCCTTTATTAATGGTGTTTACGATTTCCGTTTGAACGGTAACAATTCTTACCGCGCCGACCGCATTGTGCGCCTGATTGGTCAGGCAAAAATCGGCCAGAGCGTGACCGTTGCCGAAGCTTACCACCAGGTGCTGGACTTTGTGAGCGGCATGACGGATAATTACGCAACGTATCTGGCGCGTCAGATCGGCGGCCTTGCCATGGGTTACTAGTTCCCTATGGTTTGGCTGTTCGACTACGACTTGACCTTGTACGGCGCCGAAGAACGGTGCGTGCTGAATTCCCTGGACCACCGCATTTCGCTGTTCGTGCAAAAGACGGTGGGTGGCGATTTCGAATCTGCCCACAAAATTCGTACCGATTACTTGGAACGGTTCGGAACGACCCTTGCCGGGCTTATGGCCATGCATCAGGTCAATCCCGATGATTTTTTTGACTTCATTCATGAACCGGAGTATTTGATCTACCCCAAGAAGGCGCCTGAAAAGTTAGCCTTGTTGCAAAGCTTGAAGGGCCCGCGATTCGTCTTTACGAATGGTCGCCACGACTGGAGCGAAGCGGGTATGGCCCACATGGGGATTGATTCGGCGATTGACGGCGTGTTTGACTTGAAACTGCTCGGCTGGGAAGGAAAACCCCACGAAAGCGCTTACGACAAAATGGAAAAGTGGCTTGCGCAAAAGCTCCCGGCGATGGGTTTTGAAATGCCCGAGAACAAGCGCGAAATTGTGCTGCTGGATGATGGCCTCCGTAATCTGGAACCTGCGCATCGCCGCGGTTGGACGACGATTTTTGTGAATCCGGCCTCCGAAAGCGCTCCTTATGTGGATTACCATATTCCGCATCTGATGAATCTACGCGATATTGTTCCCACTTTAATAAAAATGTGAAATGTGTAATGTGAAATGATAAATCCCACATTTCTCATCTCACATTTCTCATTCCACACTATTATCTACGAACTCATTTTTGTATTTTATTCTACGTATGAGAAAAATTTCACTGTTTGCATTGATTTGCCTTTTGGCGGTGTCGTTTGCTCAAGCGATGCTTGAACCTGCCAAGCGTAATGGTTTTACCAATATGACCGTTGTAACGGAGTATTCTGAACTTTTGAAAGAAAAGAATGCCCGCAACGATTCCTTGTTGCCGGCCCTCGATGGCGACAAGGCCTTTGCCGAAGTGCTCCGCTTGAATCCAAATTTCTGGAGCTTGGGCGGTGCCCTGGACAAAGAAGAATCGGTGGTGACCAAGCTCAATGCGAAAGTGATTTTTATTGACGGTATTCGTGAAGATCCCTTCTGCGAAATAGACAAGAATTCCGGCAGCACCGCGGGTGAATGGAATGTGCGCATTGGCGTGGACTTTGTGTCGGGTGGTTCCAATACGGTGCATATTCACGTGCAACAGTGCTTGGACTATGTGCGAGACCAGCTGGGATATGCTATTAAGAAGGGCGACAAGGTCGTCTTTGTGCCGCCTAAGAAGGTGCTCGATAAAATCAAGGAAAGCGAAATTCCCGATGCCATCGATATCGATATGCAGCAGACTTTGCTCAAGGCTCACGAAGACGTGAACCTGACGGGTAAATGCCCCAACAATATTGAAGCCTACATCATTTTGATGGATGTCTACAAGCAGGTCAAGAATCAGAAAATGGACTTTGTGGTCATTAACGACCAGCTGAATAAAAAGCGCAATGGTGCTGGCCGCGTACAGAGCTGCGCCTTTAGCCGCGAATGGAACAAACGTTACCACGAAAGTGCAAGCTTTGAATGCGACATCGATAACGACCGCTGCACCTACCGCCAAGAAAATGACGGCAATTCCGAATGGTCTATCAACTACGACAAGGACCGCTTTGAATACATTAACAAAAAGTTCCTGTTCTTCAACAGGAACCCGAAAAGCATTCACAAGGGAGGTACCATGCTCGACCTTCGCTTGCTTCGCCTATCGACGAACCTTTACCTGGAAGCCTACTTGAACTTGAAGGGTGAACCGGTAACGCTAGGCTTGATTATTGTGCCTGGTGGCGACAAGTCTATGGAAGACTATGATGATGGTGGCGATGACGAAGAAGAAGGCTTGATGATGGAATAGCGAAAAAAGACTTGCAAAAGCTTGCGCGATAGAATATATTGGGGATATACAACAAACTAAGAGGAGGAACAATTATGAAACAAAAACTTTTATTCTTCGCTGCCGCGGTTCTGCTTTTTGCCGCGTGCTCGGACGATTCTTCAATCCAGTCGAGTACGGATAAGACGTCCAAGGTTACGACTTCGTGCAAGTTTGATGACTCCTGGTTCGAAGAAGCCTCTGCAAACGGTGGCTTTGCCTTGAAGAAAATGGCTTATGAGGAGTCGGAGCGGGAGCTGGGACGTAGTTTCTATGTCGTGGACCAGGAGGATTCTGTGCTTTTTGTGGTCACGGGAGTAGTTGATGCTTGCAATAGGTTGATTCGTGATATAGGCATGCGCATGGAGGGCGATACGCTCTACGCGACCCTAAACTATGAGCCGGATGTGGGGACAAATTGCCTCTGTTTTTGGGTGGATATGTCGTTTACGGCAGCAAAAAAGTATGGATCAGCGAAGACGATAATTATTGGTGACGAGGTATTCCCGTACCGCGAAAAGGCTGAAAAGGCGGAATCTTCTTCGGAAGAGTGAGTTTTGAGATTCTTTTACCCAAAAAACACCTTTTTGCCGGTCCGCCCGGCATTTTTTATTATATATTTGCTACAGATAGATTTATAAGGAGTTCTTATGAAAAAGTTTGTCAAGGCTTCTCTTGTTGCGGCAATGCTTGCTGCTCCGATCATGGCCGACGAAGAATTTGGCGGTATTGGTGTCACGATTTATCAGATTCGTGACGGCGTGAAGGTGGCCGAGGTTATTCCGGGTACTCCTGCTGCAGATACCAAGCTCCAGGCTGGCGACGTGATTACCGCTGTCGATGGAGTGAGCCTCAAGGGTAACGATATCGAAGCATCTAAGTCTATGCTCCGTGGTACGGTGAACAAGCCGCTGGAAATCACTTACGTGAGCGAAGGCGAAACTTATACCGCAACCATCCGTCGCGCCCAGATTACCGTGAAGGATTTGGAAAGCGCCAAGGTGGAATCCTGGTACAACAAGGCTGAATTCAACGCCCAGGAACTTGAAACCTACGCAAGCGCTACCGAAAGCAACAACAAGCAGCTGGTTGCCGTGCTCCAACAGGGCTCGCTGGTTGCTTCTGACGCCAAGGTGCGTGCAACGAATCTGAACGGCATTTATGTGGAACGCGTGAATGAATTTGCTCCGGCTCCCAAGGTGAATGGTAACATGAAGCCCGCTTCTGCTTTGCTCAAGGGCTTTAGCCGCAAGGCCATTAGCTTTGACCTCAAGTCTGCCGGTACTGCAATCATTACGATTCTGAATTCCGACGGTGCCGAAGTGGCTTCTCTCCGCGCTGACAATGCTCAGCCGGGCTTCAACACTCTTCGCTGGAATGGCGAAAACGTTCCGAGCGGTCGTTACCTTGTTCGTATTGACCACAACGGTTCTGTTTCCGGCAAGAATGCCGTGCTGAAGTAATTCGAACGCAGATCGTTTTTCTCACAACCTCCGACAAAAATCGGGGGTTTCTTTTTTTGCATTTTTCTAAATTAACGCCAACGTGATTTTATCTAGAACCCATCGTATTCTGTGGGCTTTTTTGGCATTATGGATTTTTGCCATCGCCACTCCGACCGCCTTCGGCCAGGAGATGACTCGCTTTGAACTCGAAGAGCGTGTACAGGAAGAAGAGGATACGACGGAAGTGGACTGGATGAATGACACGACCGGTGTGGATACCATTGAATACCGCGCGGTGGACCTGGTTTACGATGTCGATAAATCGACCTTTAACCTGAATAACAGCGCCCAGCTCAAGTACCGTACAGCCACATTGGATGCCGACACGATTTTGTTCGACCAGGAAAACAGTATTCTGGCGGCGACAGGCGACCCGGTGCTGCGCGAGACCAAGAACCCTTCGCTTTCGGGTATGCGGCTCAAGTACAACATGAAAAGCCGTATCGGTGAAATCTATTACGCGACCACCTACCAGGATAACCAGCAACTGAACGGCATGGAAGTGCGAAGGCTCCCGGACCAACGAATTCAGATTGCGCGTGGCGACTTCAGTACTTGTAACGACTCGACCCACCAGCATTTCTATTTCTATGGACGGCGCATGGTGGTAAAGCCTAAAGAGACGATTACCGCGCGCCCCGTGGTGCTGAACATTGCCGATGTGCCGGTGGCGGTGCTCCCGATGATTGTGGCCCCCTTGAAGAGTGGACGTAAGTCCGGCTTGTTGACTCCGAAGTTCGGCGGTGACCAGAAACAGGGTTACTACATGAGTAACCTCGGTTTCTATTACGCTGCAAACGACTACTGGGATGCAACGGTCAAGGGCGACATTATCGAAGGTGACGAGGCGCGATTTGAACGCTCAACTTTGACGGGTGAGGTGCGATACAAGAAACGCTACGTGCTCGACGGAAACGTGTCCTATACTTCGTACCTGGAAGAATTCGATATGGCGAACAGCGGTTACGATATCCGCTTTACGCATAACCAGAACTTGACTCCCGATGGCAAACAGACGTTGAGCGGTTCGGGCTCCTTCGTCAGTAGCCAGAGTATTCGTAAGGACAAGGCTCTGGATGCCGAAACGATTTTGAACCAGCAAGCGAATGCGCAGTTGACTTACTCGGGCCGCTTCGGAACGAACAAGAGCCTTACGGTGAAGGCGCGCCAGAACCACAACTTGGTGACGGACATGATGGAACGTGAAATTCCGGATATCCAGTACCGCATGAGTGGTCAGCTCTTTACGTTTGAACTGGATGAAGATGAAGAAGCGTATGAGGACGGCTCGTTCATAAGCTACCTGGAAAAGTTCAACTACAACTTTAACAACCGCTTTAACTACTACACCAAGCGTGCACGTGATACGGTCAATGCCGTAGACACGACGGCTGAATATGTGGGCTATACGGGTACGTATTCAATGGATTACTCGGGCACGCTGTTCGATGTCATCAATATCACGCCGCGAGCCACCTTTACGGGTTACTGGACAGGAACGGGTTGGATCAATCCCGAGGATTCCCTCAAGTACCGCAAGCGTTACATGAGCCTTGACCCGGAACACGATGAATATGGTCAAGTGGCTTACAACCACAATTACAGCATTACGGCTGACACGAAACTTTATGGTATCTGGGTTCCTGAAATTGGCAGGTTCACGGGCGCAAGGCATGTGCTGTCGCCGAGCGTGTCTTACACGTACGCGCCAGAAATCGATACCGTGAAAAAGTTTGCGCCGCATCCGCTATTGGGTCAGACTCCGTACCAGATCGAACAGAAGACTGTTGGCTTTGGCCTCAACAACGACTTTGATATCAAGTATTTGAAGGTGGTGGGCCACGCGGCCGATACGACCAAGGGCGATACGGCGAAGGCGGTGGAAGACGTATACGGTACGCGTCGCTTGCTTACGACTCGCCACAGCGTCTCGTATAACTTTGCTGCAGATTCGCTGCAGTTCTCGGACATTACGTCTTCGTTCGGCTTCCAGATTTTGCCGGATTACCTGTTTACGATCAATACCCGCCATAGCGTGTACCACAAGTTCACCGAAGACCCGAACAAGGTGCAGATGCCGGAACTTATCTACTGGGGTTACGACTTTTCGAAGCGCTTTAGCTGGAGCGGTGAATACAATGGCGGTTTGCCGTCGCAGCTGGGCAAGTATGAAATGCTCAAGTGGACCTTTGGCTTTGACTATAGCTACAGCTTTAGCAGCACCCGCGTGGCTCGCGACCTGTTCCAGGACCGCGTGACCCATTCTACGGGAATTAGCGCGAGCTTGCAACCCACCAAGAACTGGGAAATGACTTACAGCACCCGTTACAACTATAACGAAGGGCGCTTCGTGACGCATAGCTTTACTTTTAACCGCGTGTTGCATTGCTGGCAGCTTGACTTTAGCTGGACGCCTACGGGGCCTGCCGCAGGCTGGAGCTTCTCGATTTACGTGAGAGATTTGCCGGATATCAAGCTCAATGCGGGTAGCACGGAGACTAATTAGACGAGAGAACGCCACTTCGTGGCTACAGACGAGAGACTAAAAAAATTGGATGGATGCGATGGGTAAAACAAAAGTGATTTTGGCGAGCGGATCTCCGCGACGCAAAGAAATCCTGAACCTGATTGGCGTGAACTTTGAGGTGGTGGTTTCGAACGAGGAAGAAAAGCCGACTTCGACAAACCCGCTCGATTTTCCGAAAGAAAATGCCTCTATAAAGGCGCTTGCCGTTTCGCGCAAGATGCCCTCTGAAATTGTACTTGGCTTTGACACCTTGGTGTTCCTGGACGGCAAGCCTTTGGGCAAGCCCCATTCCGAAGCGGAAGCTTTAGAAATGCTTACAAAGCTGAACGGGAGATCGCACAAAGTAATAACCGGCGTGGCCATTGCTCATGGCGGACAAATTATTAAAGCGGAATGCGAGGAAACAGAGGTTGTTTTTAGAAACTGCTCCAAACAAGAGCTCGAAAATTATGTAAATTCTAAGGACCCGATGGATAAGGCTGGCGCTTATGGAATCCAGACCGGTGGCGCAAGGCTTATCAAGGAAATCCGGGGGTGCTACTACAACGTGGTGGGTTTGCCTGTAGCGCGGATGCTCGAGATGTTGGTTGATATGAAGGTAGAGGTATAATGTCTAATCCAGCAGAAGAAATGCGACCCGAAGAAAAAGTGGGTCAGTTTATTGCAAGAGTTCGTGAAAGCCGCAAGATGACGGTGGAAGAACTTGCTGATTCTATTAAGCTTGGTGTCTCTTATATTAAGGCGATTGAAGCGGGCGAGTGGAGAACATTCCCGGTGGCCGCTTACGTGCGTGGTTATTTACGTTCTATTTCTCACGTTTTGAATTTGAATGCCGACCAGGTGCTCAAGGCTTACAATGCCGAAAGCGGTGCTCCGGTTGAAACTGATTTTAACGATGTGTCGACGGGTCGCAAGCTTGCTCCTCTCAAAGAGGGCGAAATCAAGAAAAAGAGCATGGCTGTCCCCGTGGTGCTCGTTCTTCTCGTACTGGCATTCCTAGTCGCTTCCCATTTCTTGGATTTGGAATCCCTGGCCCAGCAGTCTAACGAACAGCAGCCCGCGGAAAAACTCCCGGTCGCTGTCGAAGATTCCATGACTCAGGAAATTCCGGATGGTGCCGAGGCTGTTCCGGCTGATTCCATGGCCGCGGTTGATACCGCCGCTAAGGATTCTCCTGCAAACCAGGCCGCAGCCAATACGACGGTGAGCCAGGCTGTGGTGGATTCGGCGATCAAGAAATCTGACTTGCCGGCCTCTGCAACGATTTTCATTTCGTCTGATTCCAAGAAGGATTCTGCAAAGACGGCTGTTCCGACGACTCCCAAGACTAGCAAGACGAACTTTGTGTTGATCGGTTCCGGCGAATCCCTTTCTTGGGTGGGCCTCAAGCGTCGCGAAGATGCGGATTCCTTCTTGAAGGAAGCAAATATTTCTAGAGCCGGTGTTCGCATGGTTTACAACACGAACGATACTTTGTGCGTAACTATCGGTGACCCGACGGCTATTGCCAAGATGCTTTTGAACGGTGTCGAAACTCCGCTTCCGGAAATGAAGTTTGGCCGCGTGACGCGCTTCCGCGTGTATGGTGGCGTGATTGTTAAAAAGTAGAGGACTATGATGCGTAGCACGTCTCTCACACGAAAGACCGGCGAAACCGATATCGCCTTGTCGCTCAACTTGGATGATTCCACTCCGGGTTCTATCAATTCCGGAAACGGATTCTTGGACCACATGCTTAATTTGTTCCAAATCCATGGTGGTATCCATTTGGACTTGACCTGCAATGGCGATGTCCATGTCGATATGCACCATAGCATGGAAGACATTGCGATTGTGCTCGGTCAGGCCTTGGTGGAATGCCTGGGCGACAAGAAGGGAATCGAACGCTACGGATTCTACTTTGTCCCGATGGACGAGGCTTTGAGCCGCGTGTGCATTGACTTTAGCAACCGCATCGGTTTTGTGTGGAACGTGAAGCTCCCGGCTGCCATGGCTGGCGGTATCGAAGCTAGCATGTTTGAACACTTCTTCAAGAGCCTGTGCGAAAACGCCCGCATGAACCTGCACGTGGAACTGTTCTACGGCAATGACAACCACCATTGCCTGGAATCGATCTTCAAGGCTTTTGCCCGTGCCGTGGCTATGGCCATTGCCCCGAGCCGTAACGTGAAGGGTATTCCCAGCAGCAAGGGCGTGCTTTAATAATTATTGCACCGAAGGTGCCCGCGAGAAACTATGTTTCGAGCGTTGGGAGAGTCTTAGGGAGGGTGAAACCCTCCCTTATCATATTTTCGGTACTCTGACTTTGTCGCCGGCGTTCAAGTGCTCTAGCATGACGCCGGCGTTTACTGATTGTAGAGCCGAGAGAACGTAGAAACGGGGGAGGCCTTGGACTCCGGCGCCGTAGGTACGCTTTAACAGCTTGAACAGGTCGTCGCCTTCGTTGGCGGTGACCGTTTTGTAAAGGCTTGCGTTAGAGGGGTCGGACTGCAGCTTCGAGAGGGCGGTCGCGAACCGGTCGGCGAAAAGTTCTGCGGAATTGTCTGCCTTGGGGGCGTTTGCCTGTTTTGCCCCCGCGGACTTGCCTGCGTGGTTCGCCTTCGGGGAGGTGTCCTTTTTGCCCGTGACAGAGCCCGGCAGTTTGAAAACCGGGGCGTCAAACACGTTCATGTTGATCTTTGCTTCGGCTTCGGCCCCTTTTTTAATGGGTTCCAGGGCTAAAATCGAGTCAAGGGCAGCGATGTAGGCGCTGTCGGGCCACTCGGTAAGGGGCATTTTCTGGTCGGTTACGATGATTTTTGCCACGGGAGCATCGTTCCCGCAGGCGATAAAAAGCGAAGGAATAATTGTAAAAAATGCCACAGAAAATCTATTCATGTTCCCAAAAATACTATTTCCCTTGCCAAAATGGCGAAATTCTTCTAAATTTAGGCTCTCAAAATCTAACTACTTCATAGGAAGTTTAAAAATGAAAGAAGGTATCCACCCTAACTATCAACCGGTCGTGTTCGTCGATGCGAATACGGGTAAAGAATACATCACCCGCTCCACGAAGTCTTCCGCCGAAAAGAAGACTATCGATGGTGTTGAATATAGCGTAATTTCCTTGGAAATTACGGCTGATACCCATCCGTTTTGGACGGGCAAGCAGCATCGCGTGGATACGGCTGGCCGTATCGACCGCTTCAACAAGCGTTTCGCTGGCAACATCACTGGTGCAAAGCGTAAGACCCGCAAGGCTGCTCCTGCCAAGGCTGAAGACGCTGAATAATTACAGATAAATGAATGGCTCCCTGAAAAAGAGGGGGCCTTTCTTCAAAAGGATTCAAATGAAAAAGCAACTCTTTATTGGTGCAGCCGCTCTCGTGGCCATGGCTATGACCGGTTGCCAGAAGACCGGCACTATCGAAGGTGTCGTCCTCGATCCGTTTACTGGCAAGGCTATTGAAATGCCGACCGTTTGGATGGATTCTACCATCTTCGGTACGCAGAACCCGAAGTACCCCTACAAGGGCGAACTTCAGCAGGGTAAGTTCAAGTTTGAAAAGGTTCCCGTTGGCGAATACCTGATCAAGGCCCGTCGTTCCAAGTACATTCTCGGCCAGCAGAAGATTGCTACCGACGAAAAGAACCCGAACCTCTCTGTGACTCTGTACGAATACAGCGACCAGATCAAGCCGGGTCTCTACAAGAGCGGTACGACCGAAGGTCCTGAAAAGATTGATAACCAGTGGGTTGTCTATTCTACAAGCTGCAGCGAATCCGTTGCCGGTTACCGTTTGACCATGCCGATTGCTACCGATGCCGCCAAGGTTCCGGGCAAGAAGGACAAGAAGAAAAAGAAGAAGGCCGACAAGGGCGCAGCCAAGGTTTCTAGCCTCCCGGCTCCGTTGGCTGTGGACGCTGCACTCAACGTGTTCTACGTGAATGCTAGCTCCGTGACTTCTCCGCTGGTCGTGACCTCCTACCCGGCTGTGGAAGGCAAGGTGGCTGACCATTCCGACTGCCAGGGCTTCGGCGCCGACGAAAAGACGGGTCTCTTTGTAGACAAGTCCAAGGGCACGACACTGAACGTGGAATACAAGGCCGAAAACCTGTTCCAGGTGACGGGTACTCTTCCGTCTGGCAAGCAGATTCTTCAGCTCGCCCAGGATGGCAAGACCCTGCAGACCTACTACTTCCAGGTCAAGTAATTTACGGCATAGGGCTTAGCCCTGTCTGTTGAATTTAGCGAAAGGCTCCGCTTTGGCGGGGCCTTTTGCTGTATGTGGCGCTGTTTTTTGCCGCGCAAGGCCTAGTGTAAAGAATTCGTTTGTTGATTTTTCGGGGTGTTTTGTATAGATTAGGGGCATGGGATTGAATAAGCTTTTACCGTTTGGCTTTGTGTTTGGTACGCTTGCCTTGTGTGCTTGTGGCGGCGATTCGGATAATGCTGCGCAGTTTGATTACGAAATTGTCGATTCTTCGCCGAGTGTCCAGAGGGATACCTTCGATGTGAATCCCGGTTACGATCAGCCGGATTATAGTTCGCCGAGCCTCGGCGGTGATACAAGTGTTTTGAATATTTCGTCTGCGATTGAACTTCCGCTTTCGTCTGAGTCGAATGCGTCGGAGTCTTCGGGGGCGGAGCAGCCGATTTCATCTGCTGAGATCGAAATGTCGTCGGGCGGGGTGATGCCGGGTTCTTCATCGACTGAAATGTCTTCAGGTGAGATGTTGTCGATATCGTCTTCGTCGAGAATTGTTCCTGATTTGTCTTCGGACTCGAGGCCGCCGCGTTCCTCGTCTTCCAAGATGGAACCTCCTCCGGAATCTTCTTCTAGAATGGAGCCGCCCTCTTCTTCGAGCAAGGGGCCTGCGCTTGACTTTAGCTTCTATAACGGTGCGGACATTTCGACGGTGCAGGAATACGAGCGCTGGGGTACCAAGTTCTACGATGTCGACGGCTCCGAAAAAGACATCTTTACGCTCCTGAAAGACCACGGATTCAATGCGATTCGCTTGAAGACTTTTGTGAGTCCGAAGGCGCAGTACGGTTATGCGGCGTCGGGCTGCGATCATGATGCCGAAAGTTATGCCGACAAGGACCACATTATCGCTTACGCCCAAAAGATCAAGGCGGCTGGCATGGCGTTCTTGCTCGACATTCATTACAGCGACAACTGGGCCGATCCGGGCAAGCAGATTATTCCCTCTCGCTGGCGCAACGTGAAAAGTTCCGATGCGATGGCGGATTCCGTATACAATTATACTTATGACTTGTTGAATTCCTTAAAGCAGGTGAATGCGACACCGGAGATGGTGCAAATCGGTAACGAAACCACGCCGGGCATTTTGATTCATGTGCCGAACAGCAAAACAGACTGCTGGGGCAACGGGGTAGACAAGGCATCTACTGCAATCAATGGTGATATGGGTACAAGTGCCGGCAAGGCCAATGCGGGCAAGTACTTTAAGGCGGGCATTCGCGCCGTCAAGGCGGTGTCGCAAAACATCAAGACGGTTCTTCATATCGAAAGCATTCGCAAGACGAGTACGGTCGATTGGTGGATGAATGAAATCTTCAAGAACCAGAAGGTTCCTGCTGACGTGATGGGATTTTCGGCGTATACCGCTTACGGTGATGACAAACCGGACAAGTGGAATAGTTTGTTCAGAAACTTGATTTCGACTTATCCGAATTTGGAATTCATTGTGGCCGAATACAACGGCGGCGAATCGGATAATACATATTCTTACGATGGCTCGCGCAAGAAGGCTGTAGATATGGTTCGCGGGCTAGACCGCTGGATTGGCGCCTTTTTCTGGGAACCTACTTTGAGTGGAGCCTGGGGGCCAGCGCTTTTTGACTGGGATGGCCCGAACATGAAGGCCAATAAGAAGGCTTTTGACGAGTACAAGGTGGAGTTTTAAGCGACACCATTGAGCCTTTTTTCTAAATTCAAAGTATGAATATTGAAGACTGGCGCAACCGTATTGATGAACTGAACGATGAACTGATTGCCCTTTTGAACAAGAGGGCGAGTTTCGCAGTGGAAATTGGTAAAATCAAGAAGCAAAAAGGACTCCCCGTGCTTGATGCTGCGCGCGAAGAGGCTGTTTTGAACGTGGTCGCCGAAAAAGCGAAAAAGGCGAATGGCCCCTTGCCTCCAGAATCGTTCAAGAATATTTTTAGAACCATTATTGACGAAACTTACAAGGTAGAAGAATAATGCGGATTACCTTCGTTGGCTTTGGACTTTTGGCAAGTTCGGTAGCCGCTGCCATTAAGCAGGCGAAGTTGCCTACGATGGTGCGTGCGGTGAGTAGCCCGGCCACACTTGCCCGTGCAAAGGAACTGGGGCTTGCCGATGAATTTTTCGGCTACGACGAAATCAAGGACTGGGTTCCCGGTTCCGATGTGATTTTGCTTTGCGCCCCGATTCTCCATATTTTAAAGACGATTGAAAACCTGTCGCAGATGGATTTGTCGCTGCTGGATGCTCAAAAGCAGATTCTGGTGAGCGATATCGGATCGACTAAGGTGGAGATTTGCAAGGCAGGGGCTAAGCTCCCGAAGCCGTTTGTGTTTGTGGGCAGCCACCCGATGGCAGGCTCCGAAAAGCGCACGCTCGAATACAACGATCCCTCGATTTTTGAAAATGCTTACTGGTTCGTGTGCCCGCCTGAAGGTGTCGACGAATCGGTGTACAAGCCGCTCTTGAACTTGATTTCGTTCGTGGGCGCAAATGCCGTGGTGTTCCCGCCGGAACATCATGACCGCACCATGGCCTGGGTTTCGCACATGCCGCAGATGCTTTCGTCGACGCTTGCGGCGAGCATGCCGGAGCGCCTGGTGAAGCCTAACTACCAGCATTACGCAGGCCGTGCCTTTAGAGACATGACGCGCATTGCCGCCTCTGGCTGGAACATGTGGCACGATATAGCCGTCACTAACCGCGACCAGACGGTGCTTGCTCTTAAAGAAGTCCGCGCCGGAATCGACAAGACGGTGGAGGCCATGGAAAATTTGAAGGTGGTGTGCGACGGCAAACCCGCCGCTGATGACCATTCTGCCGAATTGGAAACGGTTTTCAAGGCCGGTAACGATGGCCGTGCAAGCCTGTTTGCGCCGGGCCGCAATGCCGCTGCCGCTTTCTCCGAAATTACGGTGCCCCTAAAAGATGTACCGGGTGCGCTGTTGCAGGTGCTGCAACCCCTAGCCGACAATAGTTTGAATATTCGCGATATAGAACTCATGAAGGTTCGCGAAAATATTGCAGGCACTTTGTTGCTTGCGTTTAAGACCCCTGAAGAGGCCCGCCGTGCCATGCAGATTCTGTTGCAGCTTGGCTACGACGTAAAGGAACGCTAATGGAATTTGTTTTAAACCCCGACCGCGAACGCATGGAGCTTGCGCTGGTGATGGCGCTGCTTGTGAATGGTCGTACCGTTTTTGAAGATTTCTCTTTTGCCGCAGGTGTAGAACCTTTTGCCGAGGCCCTCAAGGAATTTGGCCTGAATTATATGCAACAAGGCCACCAGCTGGTGCTTGAAGGCAAGGGCTTTCAGTATGCGCTCCCGAATATGCTCCCGATGGATTTGGGTGAATCGCGCTGCGTGATGCTCTGGACGCTTGCCTCTAAGGATGTCGACCAGATTTATACCTTTGCCGCCGAAAATGACGAAGCGGGAATAGCAAAGGTTGCGCTAGCCAAGGAACTTTTGCAGAAGTATTTCAAGGTAAAGTCTGTCGACGATGAACCGGCGAAGTTTACGTTTACCTTTGCGCCCGAAGAAGTGGCGATTAAAAAGGATTCGCTAGGCAACGTAGCGACCATCATGCGTAACCGCTTGCTTTTGCGCACGCTCATTCGTGGCGAATACCTGTCCTTCGAAGAAAAGGGCTCGGTACACGACCAGTGGACCAAAATGCTCATGTACTTTGGCGTGAATGTCAAGTACGAAAGCCGTGGTATGGAACAGTTGACCGAACTGGAACGCCGCATGATGATTGCGCGCGGCCAGAAGGTGGAACGTTCGCAGTTTACCGAAATAGCGGAAACCCAGGTGATTACGGGCCGCGACTACTACATTCCTGGCGACGCGACCGAAGCGATGGCCTTTGTTCTCTTGACGACGATTGCGGGCATTCCCAAAAATACCGAAGTCTGCCTCAAGAATGTGGATTTGAACAGCTCCCGCGCGGGGGCGCTCACTTGCCTCAAGCGCATGGGCGGTAACTTTGAAACCGTGAGCCGTCGCGAACGCTTTGGCGATGTCTACGGCGATGTCATGGTGTATCCGCTGGCTTCGGGCAAACGCTTGCAGGGTAGGCGTTTTTCGGAAGATACTATGGCGACCGGGATTGAAGAATTCCCGTTCTTGGCGGTGGCAGCTTGCTTTGCCGAAGGCGAAACCATTCTGCGCATTCCCAAGGAATTGCGTAAGGAAATGCGCCCCACCAACGAAGCCTTGGCCGAAAACTTGCGCAAGACGGGCGCCGAAGTGGGCGTTTATGACGACGGTCTTGTGATTCGCGGGCTTGAAACGATTGTGAACGGTAGCGATTTTGACGGCGGAGACGTGCCGCAGAATGGCCTTGCGCTTTCGGTGCTTTCGATTGCACTTGAAAACGACGAGCCTGTGGCTAATTCTGAACTTGTCGAAAGCACTTACCCAGGAGTCTTGCAGAAGCTGAAGCAGCTTTTGGAAATGGCAACGGCAAAGCCTGAAACGGAGGCGTCGTAGTGAACAAGGTCAAAAAATTCCAATTCCGCACGATTGGTATCGTGGGCTGGAAAGACAAGAACCCGGATTTGGCTCTTGCCCTCGACGTGATTTCGGGCTGGGCTGACGAACATCCGCAGGTCACGTTCTGCGTGCTGAATAACCTGAAAGATTTGGTGCGCAAGCCTATCAAGATTGTCAAGGAAAGCGAACTTTGCAAGTCCGACTTGTTGCTTGCCATTGGCGGCGACGGCACGGTGCTTTCGGCGGCGCACATGGCGCTCGGGCACGACACGCCCATTCTGGGCGTGAACGCGGGTCGAGTCGGGTTCTTGGCCGAGACTCGTGTTGAAGGCCTTTCGCAGACTTTGGATAGCTTGCTTGCTGGCGACTTTTCGACCCGCGAGCGCATGATGATTGACGCGGTCGTTTACCATGGAAAAAAGCAAGTGGCAAAGCAGACGGTGCTAAACGAGGTGCACGTCCGTGCGCACGCGCCCGAGCGCATGGTGAATGTGAGCGTGACTTACAATGGAACTGCTCTGACGGATTACTGGGCCGATTCCGTGCTCGTTTCGACTCCGACTGGCTCTACTGCCTACAACCTGGCGGCTGGTGGCCCGATCATTCACCCGGCAACGCCTGCCGTGGTGCTGACTCCGGTGGCGGCGAGCAGCCTTTCGGTGCGCCCGCTGGTGCTTTCGCTTTCGTCCAAGAAACTTCAGATGAAGTCGGCTGTCGATGGCCCGCTTGACCTAGTGTTCGATGGCCGTACCACGATTGTCTTGAAACCGAACGATGTGCTGACTCTTGCTGAAAGCAAGTCGGTGACGACGTTTATTCGCTTGCGCCATACGGGTTTTGTGGGCGCGCTTCGCGAAAAGCTTGGTTGGACGGGAAAACCGAGGCAGGTATAAGATGAAGAAATCTTTTGAATGGATTTTGGCGTTTGCAGTTGCGGGTCTGCTTTCGTTAGCAGGTTGCGCGGGCAGTCAGGGTGGCGACGACGCTTCGGGCGATGCGAGCATGAAGGACGCTCCGTGTCAGGAATGCGGAACTCGTGGCGATATCGAACTCAAGATTTCAAACGAAAAGACCTATCGCGAATGGAATAAGAAGGCTTACAGCCGCATGGATTCTTCGGCGGTCTGGGGCGTTTTCCCGGCGCTTTCGGTCAAGGCCGACCGCCCTGAAAAATGCAAGTTCTGCCACAGCTATAGTGCAGACGCCCTGGATTTTGACCTAGCCCGCGTCGAAGATTCCCTGATGGTCAAGGCATTCCCCAAGATGCGCCGCGAACTTATGCTCCCGGGCATGCGCCTGCCCGATGCCGATTCCGCTTACGTCGATAGCCTTTCCAAGCTGCTTTTGAATTCGGTCTTTGCCGACGGTAAAAAGTTGAGCGATATGAGCCCGTGGCTGGAACGCGACGGGGTAGAGCAGGATATTTCCCGCGAACTTTCGAAGGATTTCAAGAACTTGCTGAATGCGCTGGCCAGTCGCTACGAACTGCGTTACCTTTCGATTCCGGTAGTGTTGAATGTGCGCATGGATACCGATCTCGGCAAGAGTGGTGGCTACACTTGGCAGACGCTCTGGACGCTGTGGGATGCCCGCTACGGGGAGCTTGTGTTCCTGGTGTATTCCGAATTTACCGCTGCCACTACGAGCCGCGTGGCGCCCGAAAAAGAATGGGCGGAACCTTTCGCGTCCCGCCTCTGGAAAATGCTTTCGACTGACTTAAGCAAACTCGAAAATCATTAAAGCAAAAGCCCGGTTGACCGGGCTTCATTTTTATTTCTTCTTCTTTTTCTTCTTGTCTTTCGGCGGCGTGTAGTTACTGCCAACTGTTCCGCCATTGTTTTGCTTGCGGGCCATGTCGCCGACCTTCTTGAACATTTCCTTCATGGTTTCGTACTGCTTGAGCACGGCGTTCACGCGACCGATTTCGGTGCCGGAACCCTTGGCGACACGGGCCTTGCGGCTGCCGTCCAGAATCTGCGGTTTCTTGCGTTCCTTCGGGGTCATGGAGCTGAGCACGGCTTCCACATAAACCAGTTCCTTTTCGTCAATCTGGTCGATGGGGAGCTTGTTCAGGCCCGGAATCAAGCTCAGAATGTCCTTGATGCGGCCGAGCTTCTTGATGGTGCGCAGCTGGTTCAAAAAATCGTTCAGGTCGAAGGTGTTATTGAGAATCTTCTTCTTCAGGTCCTTGGCGTCTTTTTCGTCGATGACCTGCTGGGCCTTTTCCACGAGGCTCACCACGTCGCCCATGCCGAGGATTCGGCTGGCCATACGGTCGGGGTGGAACAGTTCAATTTCGGGGAGCTTTTCGCCGACACCGATAAAGCAGATGGGTACCCCCGTCATCTTCTTGATGCTAAGGGCTGCACCGCCGCGGGTGTCACCGTCCATCTTCGAAAGGCAAACACCCGTAAAGTTCAGACGGTTCCAGAAGGTTTCGGCCACATTCACGGCTTCCTGACCGATCATGGCGTCGGCCACGAACAGGATTTCGTCCGGGTGAACGGCGTCGCGGGCCTTTTCCAGTTCCTGCATCAACTCTTCGTCAATCTGCAGGCGGCCTGCGGTATCGTAAATCACTAAGTCAAAGCCGTTGTCCTTGGCGTACTGGTAACCGTGCTTGATGATTTCGACCGGATTGCCCTGGCCTTCGTCGTAAACGGGAATGCCGATGGACTTGCCGAGCACCTGCAACTGCTTGATAGCGGCAGGGCGGTACACGTCAGCGGCCACCAAAAGCGGCTTGCGCTTCTTTTTGCTGCGCATCCAGAGGGCGATTTTGCCGGCGAAGGTCGTCTTACCGGAACCCTGCAGGCCAACCATCATGATGCCGACCGGAGCCGGAGCGGAAAGGTTGATTTCCTTGGTTTCGCCACCCATCACGGCCACAAGTTCGTCGTGGATGATTTTCACAATCTGCTGACCGGGAGTCACCGAGGAAAGCACTTCGGAGCCCATGGCCTTTTCCTTGACGGCCTTAACGAAGTCGCGGGTCACGTTGAAGTTCACGTCGGCTTCGAGGAATGCGCGGCGCACTTCGCGCAGCGATTCGGCGACGTTTTCTTCGGTGAGCTTGCCCTGCCCGCGCAGGTTCTTGAGAGTAGATTCTAGAGAGTCAGTCAGCTGTGAAAACATAGTGGGTCAAATATAGTAATTTCTTGCTTGGACTTTGAATTTGAGGTAAGCCGTTTGCTCACGATAAAATGAACTTGTTATAGAAAAAAGCTATCAATTGCCATGAAAAAATAGTATTGGACGTAAACCTCCGTAAAATCTAATATTGAGCCCGGTTTAAAACGAATACAAACGGAGGCTTCAATGACAATTCATAATAATTTCGCTTTATTCTCGGCAGCAATTCTTGCTTCTACACTTTTCTTTGCCGCTTGCTCTGATGACTCAAGTAGCGCCCCCGAAGAAAAATCTTCTCACGAAGAAGAAACTTCCCACGAAGAGCACCATGGCCATCACATGGAAGAACCTAGCGCCGGTGACCTGACGCTTGGAGATGAAGATATCCAGGATGGATTCATTTTCTTGCAAGATACAACAATCAATGGTGTGCTGACGGTTTCTACGACAACGCCAGGTGCAACGGTCCTAAAGAATGTCAAGGTGACCGGAAATTTGCTCATCAAGCGTTCTGGCCGTGTCGATTTTTCTGGAAGTGCCGATGTTGTTCATGTGGGGAGCAGCAATACGGATGTCTATGCCTTTGAAGATGAAGCTCAGGTGAACGGGCATCATTTTATGGGCAAGAACAATACCTTTACGACAAAGAGCTTTGCCGAATACCAGAATGTCGACTGGACAGAAAAATCGGTTGATCTTGCAACGGGAATACATTTGGCCTATACAGTGACGGGTGATGAAAAGGGAACTCCGGTCGTATTGATTCACGGACTTACCGATGGTCGAGTTTCTTGGTCGCAGGTGGCACCGTCGCTTGCCAAAAAAGGCTATCGCGTTTATGTACCCGAATACCGCGGCAACGGAAAAACGGACAAGCCGATTGATGAATCTTCGTATTCCGTTGCTGAACTTGCAAGCGATATAGCAGCCTTTGTCGAAAAACTTGGCCTGAAAAAAGTTCACATTGTGGGACATTCGCTTGGAGCCTTTATTGCTCAGGAATTATCCATCACGAACGCAGAAATTGTTTCTTCAATCACCTTGATTGGCTCGGGCGCTTCGGTCGACAGGAAAAATGCCACGCTGGATTGGCTTGTGAACGGTACCGACGATGAATCGTTCGATGGCATTTATGCATATGATTCGACCCAAAAACTCCCCGAAAGCTTTATTCAGGCGTGGGGCTACAGCACGAATCCGGATAAGGATTTTCAGGCCGCCAATCTGGAACACCTGAAACAAGTTCCCTACTATGTGTGGAAATACTTGGTCAAGAATCTTTTGAAAATTGATAATACCAAGCGCCTTTCTTCGATTGCGACCGATGTTCAAATCATATGGGGTACTAAAGATGCCTTGTTCGACAGCGAATCTCAGAAGACTTTGCAAAAGGGACTTTCTAAGGCAAAAAGCGTCGTGTTCCACGAAGTCGAAGGTGCCGACCACAATACCCATTGGGGCTCTGTCGAAGACGTGAAAACGGTAACGGGTTATATCGATGAATTTATTAAGAGTTTGAAAAAGTAATCTTGTAAGTGATGGGTGCTAGAATTTATTTGTATGAATAAACGAATATTACTATATGTCCTTCTATTAGTCGGTTTGTCGCTTGCCTTTGAGCGTCCTAAGCTGGACCTTTCGGGAATGATTATGGTTCACGCTTATGCCGACTGGAATACTGATGAATCGAACGTCGTGCATCGTTATGAATCTATGCTAGACTTGGATTTTGATGTCCGTTTTAACGATCGTTGGTCTGCATGGCTCGAAATTGAGGCTATGGGAATGGCGATGGATGGAATGGAAGAGATGGAAGGCATGGATATGGGCGATGATGCGACCATGGATCCTGTGCACCCGACTGTCGTTTTTAACGGAGCTTATGTTCAATATGCGCCTTCTGAACACTTGGCATTTCGTATTGGCGATTTAAATTATTTCGAAGGTCTGTTCAAAAATTATTATGATTTTGGCGACCCTCGGGACGATGCGGCGGGCATAAGGCAAAAGTCTATTCGCGGCGTTGAATTCTTGTGGAATGGCTTGCAACTCGATGCCGGCTTTGGTAGCGAAAGTAACGACCAAAGTTGCTATTACCACTATATGTTCGGCGAATACATGGGAATGGATTGCAAAGAAGGCCTCACGTACGAATTCCATGCCGCTTACGATCTTGAAATTGCAGGCCAGGTATTTCGCCCTTATGCCGATTACAAAAGCTATCAGCGAAAGGATTTTAATGAACTTTATGCTGGGCTAGATATTTCGCTTTCGTCGGAACATTTTGCCTTGCATGGATTATACGGCTTTCATTCGGTCTTCTTGGCTAGCGATGATGCGGTATCGAATCATGTATTCTTGGCTGAACCGTCGTTTGAATTTTCGAGATTTTGCATCATAGGTTCTCTGTTCTATGCGGTTATCGATGACCCGGAACGTACATTCTTGGAAATGACAACTCGTCCGGAATACTTTTTTGTAGCGGTAGAACCGAGCGTGGCCTTGCTGGAATCCTTAAGTATCGGTATCCCTCTTGAATACCATACGAATACTTTAGACAAAGATGAAGATTTGCAATCGTGGCGCGTCGGTGGACGGTTCTACTTTAATGTTCCCGGTTACAAAATAAATATTATCTCGATGGTTCTTGCCGATATCCCTGACGATAAAGATTGGCCGTCCGAAGGCAATAAAAACGATCCTTCCCTGATATTCGGCGTCGAAGTTATGTTTGATTTCTAGGGGGGACTGTGAAGAAAATACTTTTATTATGTGCTTTATTGAGTTCTTTTGCCGTGGCTCGCTTTGATTGTTGCGCCCGCAAGCACGCAACGATCAAAAAAGAAGTGACGGCAGTGACCGTGACGGTGGGCGTCGTAAACGCAGAAGATGAATCGACGCTGAAAAAAGTGTCGGCTTCGCTTTCTAGCGAAGGAATCCAACTCCAAGTAAAAAAGCTGGGCGACCAGGGCAAGGCTTCCGAAGCGCTTTCAAACGGGCTTGTCGATGCCCTGTATACAGGTGGCCTCCATGCTCGCCCTGATACCGAAAAGAAAGAAGTCCTTTCAACCTTAAAAAAGAAACTTGAAAGTGTTGCTCGATAGAAACTTGCATAAATTGTAAAAATTTCTATATTTGTCGCCCAATATGGTCGACGCGATACTCAATAAGTTCTACAGACCGTCTAAATTCAAGAAAAACGGCGATGTGAAGGATGTGCTCGTGGTGGCACTTCCCATGCTCATGTCGATGTCTTTCGACACAATCATGACTTTTATCGATCGCCTGTTCCTTTCGAAGCTTGGCCCAGCCGAAATGAATGCGGCGCTTGGGGCGGGGGCGGTGCAGCTTGCGCTCACGATGTTCTTTACCGGTGCCATCAGTTACACGACCGCTATGGTGGCGCAGCGTCTGGGTGGCAAAAAACGCTGGGATTGCGCCCGCGTGTTTATGCAGGCGGTTTACCTGTCGCTTATTTCGGTCCCGCTTTTGTACCTCACGATTCCGCTGGGTCATGTAGCATTTGGAATGGAACACTTGCCGGTAGACCAGCTGCAGTATCAAAAGACCTACTTTAATATTCTGATGTTCGGCGGCATCATTAACTTGGTGCGCAATGCGGCTCCGTGTTTTTTTAGCGGTATCGGTGAAACAAAGATTGTCATGAAGGCAGCCTTTGTCGGCATGATTGTGAATGTCGTTTGCAACTTCTTCTTGATTTACGGCTTTGGCCCGATTCCTGCTTTAGGTGTGGCGGGTGCTGCTTATGGCACCTTGATCGGGAACCTGGTTTCGACAGTGATTTTGTTCGCGAAATTCTTCGGTAAAAATTGCCACGACCGATTCCGTACCCGTTATGCGTTTGCGTTTAGCTGGCCCCTGACCAAGGAACTCTTGCAAAAAGGCATTCCCTCCGGTGTCGAAATGTGCCTGAATATGGCGGCGTTCCAGCTCCTGATTCTCATGTTCCATGCGCTCGGGCCCGAATCGGCAACGGCGTCTTCGGTCATGTTCAACTGGGACATGGTGGCCTACGTTCCGCTGATGGGCCTTGAAGTGGCGTCCACGAGCCTCGTGGGGCGTTACGTGGGGGCGCGCGACGGTGCCGCGGCATCGCGTTCGACTTATTCCGGCCTCAAACTCGGCTGGGGATATTCCTTGCTGATGGGCGTTTTCTTTATCTTTTTGCCGGGCATACTGACGGATATCTTTAAACCCGATGCGGCTGAAGCTTCTGCCGAGGCGCTAGCCATTTTCGCAGCGGCTAGACCCATGAGCATTTTCATGTTGCGGATTGCGACCTTCTACATTTTTGTGGAAGTCCTGCTGGTGATTTATGCGGGTGCGCTTCGCGGTGCGGGCGATACCGTGTGGGTCATGTTCGCGTGTGCCATTATGAACTGGTGCGTGGCGGGTGCCCTGTACGTGGCGGCCTACATTTTCCACCTGCCGGCTCAATACGCCTGGATTACGGTCGTTGCCGTGTACAGTACGGCACCGCTTATTTTCTGGCTCCGCTGGAAGAGCGGTAAATGGCGTAAGCACGTGATGGATAAAGACCGCCTGGCAGCCTAGCTTTTATTCGTCCAGAGAAATCTCGACGATTTCCATAATTTCTTGACAGTATTCCAGCTGCTTCGAAAGAATCTTGACCGCGTTGATTTTTGTGTTGGTCCGCGGGCTAGGTGTGACAGCGGAATTCGAACCTGCAAGTTCCTTGGTAAAGAATCGGGCCAGGTTCCAGAATAAAAGCGCGAATTGACGCTTGCCCTGCTCGCGGCCTTCAAAAAGGCACTTGGCGTAATGGCGGTAAATCAAGTAGGTGAGCAGTCGCGCACTTTCGTTTTCGGTAAAGAACCCTTGGTCTACAATCGGTTCGCCAGACTCAATTCTGGCCTTGATGCGCGAAAGGGCTGCGTCCCAATCCGGGCCGTAGCTTTCGAGTTTCGCCAAAAGTTCGAACATGGCATTCGCACTTTCAAACGGCGCAAACGGATTCTCGCCCGTATAGCCGAAGACTTTGTAAAGCTTCTCGGCGAAAGGTGTATCTTGGTCGGCGAGTGTCTCGAACATCCATTCGCGTTCCCCGAGAACCTGGTCGCGGATATCAAGGTCGTCGTCATCCAATTCGTCTTCGGGCTCGTCGCATTCTTCGCAGGTAAAGGTCAGCGGGCCTTCGCCTTCAAGCAGCAAGCGCGCGGCTTCTTCGCAGCAAAGCCCGAGCCCCCGCTCCATGATATCGCCATAGACCTCGACAAATCGCGGATGCTCGGTGCAAATATCGCACAGGGCGTCTTCGCCCAAGTGCTGGTAAACTTCGCAGAGGTTGTCCTTGTCTAAAAACGGGCAGCGGTCGTGGGGGAGTAATTTAAAATGCCCGTCTTCAATATTTGCGCGGAGCCTGTCGCCAAAGGCTCCAGCCACCTTGCGGTAAACCTCTTGTGTCGCCTCGTCAATATCGATTTCCCAGCCAACACAACAAGTGTCGCTGCACCGCGAGGCAATGCATTTGAACTGGTCGTAAAAATCGGGCTTTCGAAGAATCATTTATTCAGGTTTCTTGTCGGCAAGCAGACCGAATACTTCGCCCTTGACTAGCCAGCTGACACCGAAGAAGGTGAGCGCAATGGCTTCGGCGATAAAAATCTGTGCGTCGAACGTTGGAAAGAGAACCAGCGCCATGCCGCAAAGCATGCCGCCGCCGCAAACCCTGAAGATGAAATTCTTGATTTTCTTCTGTTTTGAAAGTTCTTGATTCTTATCGTTCCCGTCTTTAGTGAACAAGAATATGCTGTTGAAGGCCAAAAGGATAAAGAATATCACCGCCGCAGTACAATGGATAATGTCGGATATCCTTGCTGGCAATTGGAAAAAGCCGACCAGGGTCTCATTAGTTACCATGGGGCAATTGCAAGGGAACAAGACAATCATGATTCCGAATACACCCGATATGGATGTGATAACGTGGTCAAGCAAACTGTAACCCTTGTAGCTCATCAAGACGACGGCCGCCGTTGTCAAGATGCCAGCCAAGGCAGGCGTCAGGTAATAGGTTTCAGAAATCGATAATTTTGTCCAGAATTCAGCCGGCATAGTCTGGGGTTGTGCTTTCGACACAATGAATGCTCCGAGCATCGCAATCCAAGGAAGCGTCATTCCCAAGACACCTGCAAAAACGCGGATTCGTTTTAGCCAAGTCTTGTTTGCCTTTTTGGTGGCTTTTTGTTCGGCGCTTAGTATTTTTTGGTTGTTTTCGCTCATATGATTCTCCTTTAAGTATCCCATAATATAGCTTATTCGTAATAAAAATGACTTTTTTATAAAAAAGGAAATATATTTAGATGGTGAACTTGTCAAAAAAGGAGGTCAACAGTGAAATTGGCATTGAAAATAGCGTCTTACGTTGTCCTTCTTTGTGTAACGGTTGTTGCGACGGCGTTAGTCATCAAGAAACTGGAGTCAGCCCCCAAGGGTCCCCAGATTACAAGCTCGTATATAGAACATCAAATCAGCGAGATTTCTGAACTCGCGACCCTCCATCACCATTACCGGAAAAATGCGAACTACCAAGATGCAAAGGTGCTCTTGAAGTATATGCCCGACTGGCGAATCAACAAGTCAATCAAGGAATTGATGCTGATTTACGAGGGCGATGTCAAGCTGGGCTACAACTTGAAAGATATCAGTATTAACGTTGACCCTGTGACAAAGACAATCCTCATTTACCTGCCCGAACCGAAAATCTTGAGCCACAGCATTGATTTTGAAAGCATCCAGGTCTTCTGGGAAAAGAAGGGCTGGTTCAATGATATCAAATTTGAAGACTTTAAACAGTTCTTTATTGCCGAACAGAAAAAGTATGAACAAGAAAACGGTTCCGAGCTGAAACATCTAGCTCGTGAGCACGCTAAAAAGATTATTCTGCTTTATCTCGGTTCTGCCATCAAGCTGACGGATTCCCCCGAAAAATACAAGAAGTCGTTTATCGAAGGTTGGATGCACCCCGAAGACGGCTACAAAATCCGGGTGGAATAATTATTCCACGTATTTTTTTATCAGTCGGATCATCAAGTCGGCGAGTTTTTCCACGTTGGTGTCACCAACAGAGGCTTCGAGATGGGAATAGCCGATGCCGCTGTCGTCGGTGAGGAACACGTACGTGCCGCCCGTGATAATGTCGAAGAATCGTAACATGGATTCCGTGTCTTTGTCGATACCGCTTGCAGCGACGGGAATAAGCTTGATACAATTCTTGGCGTAAAGCTTTATCGATTTTTGAAGACTTTCGATGACGTCGGTCTGGTGGTGGGCGGGGGCGTCAAGAATCAAGAAGGCGATGCGTGCACGTGCCGATTCGTTCCAAGAAAAATTCTGTAACGAGGCTTCGAGTGCGGTATGCACGGCTTCGGGGAAGTCGCCGCCACCGGTTGCATATTGATCGGCGATGAATGCCTGGGTGTTCGCGACATCGGTGGAAAAGTCCTTGCCCTGGAGGAGATATTCATCGTCTTCGTCACGGTAGAATAGAACTGCCGTACGCAATGCAACCTTGGTGTCCGAGTAGGCGTGGTCTATGATATAGCTGAGGTCCGATTGGAGAAAGCGAATTTCGTCGCCCATGGAACCGGTGGCATCGACGATAAAGGCTACATCGGCCTTAGCGTCGGCTTGCTTGGCATCGCTGGTGATGACATTTAATTCAAGAGAATCGTTGTAATTGTGGGTAAACTTGACCGAATTTTCGGATACGTCGCCATTGACTTTCAACGAGAAGTCTTCGCTGTTTAATGCTTCTTCGGTGTAGCCTTCGAATAATCTAACCCAGCAATAAGCGAGGCCCGAGTTGTCAGTCTTGGTGGCGAATTCCACCTTGTCGTTATTAAGAAGTTCTACTGAAACGTTGGCAAGGCCTTTGCCGTTTTCGTCAACTACTTTTACGGCCGCGAGGGTGTGCGGATAAAAATTCCAGTAGCTTGTCTTGTCGGAAAATTCGCCCTTCAGAATATCTGTCCAATCGCTCCAGTTGTCCAGATCATTCCATTCGGAGGCTGTGAGTAGACCGTAAGTTCTGCCGTTATATTCGTCAATAACTCCGCCGGGGGCGTAGTCTACAGGAACGTATTCATCCGGTACCATGACGGAAGTCGGTTCTGCGGTGGCAGAGACGACGTCAACCATGCGAACGGCGCCGTCATAAGATTCGGTAATACCATATTCGTAGGTGGAAGGATTGCCTTTGGTTTCGAAGGTGGCTCCGTTTTCGGTTTCAATGTTTTGGCTTCCGGCAATCTTGCCGTCGTCCTTGCCAGCGTCGCTAGCGCTTAGGCTGTTGCTGTCGTCACTGCAGGCCGCACACAACAAGCTGAGCGCAAATCCTGCGGTTAAAAAGATTTTGGATTTCATAGGACCCCTCTTGTCGTAAAAAAAGATAACCAAGTCTCGCAACGAGACCCTTACGAAAACAAAAATAGTTCTTTTTTTAGTAAAGGGAATACCCAAAAAAGAACATGCAAAAACGCATGCTAAACGTCACAGATTATTGCGAAAACGGGTTAAATCCCCGAAATAATCGTCTTTAGAACGACTCGTGGCTTTCCCAGATTTCGGCTTCGGTCTGACAAATATCCTTGTCGGAACTTACTGCTTCGCCGGTCATCATGAAAATGGCGTCTTCTACGACGGCGGCAAGAATGCAGCGCTGGTATTCACCATTGACAGTCTTGATGGTGCCGTACTTCTTTTCGCTGTTGAACGTGGGGCCAGTGACGTTGCCGTTTTTCACCTTTTCTTGCTTGGCAGCCCAGAAATCGTGATCCCATTGCAAATAGAACTTGATGAACTTTTCTTCGGATGCGTTTTTGTCTACAGTGAAAGTTGCATCACGGTAGAGGTCTTCAATACGCATGCCTCTGAACTGGATATGTTCCGGTTCCTTGGTGCACATGAAAAAGGCGAGATTCTTTTCTAACGAATAGTAGGTGGTTTGAATATCCCAATCGCCGTCAAAGTTGACAGAAATGGGCTTGGGCACGGGGGTGCTTAGGGTGCGGCTAGAAACTTTTGTGTACAGCCCGTTGAATGCGGAAAATCCTTTAGTCGTAACAGTCGGTTCTACGCGGCTGGGGGCACAACTTGCAAGCAACAGGGCGAAAGGCAATAAAAAAAGTTTTTTCATAATTTATCTTTAATAATAGGAAAATTTTGCAGGCTAGAACCTGCGCACCACAAGGATTTCGAAGGCAGACACGTATTTTTGCTCCAGATGTTCGCCAAACGCAATGGCGGAGTATCCGCATTTAAGAACGATGTTCCATGCCCATTTTTCCCCGATGTAGCCAAAAGCGGTCTTTATGTCCGATTCGGGCAATAGCAGGTTGCCGTCGTCAATGCGTTCGCGGCCGTACGCGATGCCTACAACGCCCCAGAGGTTCCAGAAATACCCGTTGCTGAAAACGAAGGTGTAGGTGTACCCGACGTCACCCCAAATGGAGGTGATGTCGCGCTTGTCGTTTTCGTAGCCGAGCACTCCGTCGTTGTCTTCGGCGATGTTTCGTTGCAGGCGCCCGCCGATAATCAAACTCCCGGCAGATTTCTTTTGACGCCTGTCTAAAAAGTAGGCACTCCTGGGCGCAAAATTTCCTTTCGCGGTCGCCATCCAGAGCAACGAGAAATACATGTCCGCAAACCAGAGATCAATGAATTCTTGCTCCTTTTCGCCGTCGCGTTCGACTTCCGTGGTAAAGCCGCTGTAAAAGCGGAGCTTTGCCGCAAGCCACCAGTTTCCCGGGAAAAAGTCAAGTCCCGTCTCGAAAGCTTGGGTGTCCGATTTTTCTTTTGAAGTGGTAAAAGGAAGGCTGTATTTGAAATCGGCGGACACGTCCCATGAAATTCCGAATGTGGTAAACAGGCTGTCGTAGCCGACGCCGATACCCACATCGACCGGCCGGTTCGAATTGAGCATCGAATTGTTGTAGGCGGAATTCCAGATGGCCACGAAATTGTAATCGCACAAGAAACGCAGCGAGAACCGTTCACGGAACTTGGAAACCGAGGGCTCGTCGCTGTCTTGCGCTTCGGCAAAGGCAAACCCTGCGAACACCAGGGCAAACAGGAATATTTTCAGGACGCACTTCATCGGGGTTTTGAAAAGATAATAACAAAAAGAACCCCTATAAAATTTTACAGGTACTTCGCTTCGGGAGTATCCTTCAGGATTTCTTTCACGGAAAGAATATAAAAATGCCCAGCAGAACCCTCAAAACCATTTTTACGTATTTCATACATTTAATATAGGTTAAAAAGGGCGGAAAGTCAAAAAATTTTTTTGCCGCGAAGGAATGCTTAAAAGTTAATGTTAAATTGAAATTTCGATTTCAAACAGTTGGTTTGCAAGCCCGACCGTTGGTTCGAAATCGGCAATCTTCTTGAACCCGTATTTTTCGTATAGGCCGTGGTGCTCGCTTTTGAGATAAACTTTTTTGTAGCCGAGCCTTTGGGCGTAATCAAGCGCTGCGTCAATTAAGCTTTTGGATAGCCGCTCTCCCCGGAATTTTTCGCTAACGTAAACGAGGTTAATAAAGGGGCTGCAATTGAATTTTGGAGGAATGTTCCCGTTCTCCTCGAGAACGCAAAAGCCGACAGCATCTTCACCGTGTACAGCAATGAAAATTTTTTCCCAGTCTAGAAAATCGTTTTTTGACATTCGCTCGGCTAAACGACGCCCCGGCAGCCATGGGCAATCATTCGCGAAAGCGCGCGTCTTTTCCCACCATGGTTCATCTTTGTTGATCGCGATTATCATTGCTTGCCTCGGCTTTTAAAGAATCCCTATAGGACTTAACTAAACAAGATAAACCTCTTTTAGAGACAATATACCACTTTTTCAAAGGGATAGTTTTACCTCGGCTCATAAAGAGCCCTTATAAGATTTTACGGGTACTTCGCTCCGGGAATATCCTTCAAAATTTCTTTCCAGAAATCGCGAAATTCTTTGTCGGTGACGGTGCCGCCTGCGCTGAGTAGACGGTAGTGCTCGCCTTGCCAGACGTAATCGACGGGGGAGGAGTCAAAGCCGTTGCGCAAGTAAAATTCGCGGCGGCGGTTCCGGCGTTCAAGTTCCTCGGCGTTCTTGGAATCTTCTTCGACTTCGATATAGACGACAATGCGCGTGTTTGGGTGTTGCCTGCGGATGGCTTGCAAAATTTGCGAGCCGTACCCGCGAGAGCGCAACTCAGACTCAACTGCAAAGTAGACGATGTTCGTGATGTCTCCGTGCGAAATGGAATTTGAAAACCCGCAGAACCTAGAAACCGCGCCGCTCTCGCCATCATCCTTGTAAAAAAACGCCCAAAATTCCCGCTTGATTTTGTCGTCGAGCAAATGCTTTATCGGAATCCGCTCGTTGGCCGGAAACGCCGACTCGTACAGCGCCTTGACCTGCGAAAACCACGGAGATTTCTTTGTGACTTCGAAAAACTGGAGCATCGGCAGAAAGAATAGGATAATGCGGTTTGTGCGTCAACTTGGGGCGCGCGCTTCGGTGTGTTTTAGTGTATATTTTCTCTCATGAAATCGTTTGAAAATAAAGTGGTCGTGGTGACGGGTGGGGCGCACGGGATTGGCGCTACCGTCGTGAGTGAATTCGAGAAAGAGGGCGCGAAGGTTGCGTACATCGACATTCGCGAGAATCCCTGCTTTGTGGGGGACCTCTCCAAGAAGGAAATCCTCGAAAAGTTTGCGCAGTTCGTTATCGAAAAGTATGGTCACGTGGATGTGCTCGTGAATAACGCGCTCCCGCTGATGAAGGGCATAGACGAGTGCAGTTATGAGGAATTCAGTTATGCGCTCGCCGTGGGCGTGACGGCCCCGTTCTATCTCGCGAAACTTTTCGCGCCGCATTTTGGGTCGGGTGCAAGTATTATAAACATTTCCTCGAGTCGCGACCGAATGAGTCAACCGCAAACAGAAAGCTATACGGCGGCAAAGGGCGGGATTGCAGCCCTCACGCATGCGCTGGCCGTGAGTTTTGCTGGTCGCGTGCGCGTGAATTCGATTTCGCCGGGCTGGATCGATACGGATTTCAAGGTCTACGAAGGCCCCGATGCCACTCAGCAGCCCGCGGGCCGTGTCGGGAACCCGCTCGACATCACGAACATGGTACTTTACCTTGCCAGCGACAAGGCGGGCTTCATTACTGGCGAAAACATCTGCATCGATGGCGGCATGACCCGCCAGATGATTTACCACAACGATTGTGGCTGGAAATTGGAAGTGTAAAGTAGCCCTTTCAGGACAAGTTGGTTAGGAAAGATTATATTTCCGCAGGATAAAACAGGCCGTTGTGGCGAAGGAGAATTTGTGAAAAAGATTGACCGTGTCATCCTGAGCGAAGCAACAAAGTTGCGTAGTCGAAGGATCTCTACTTATTTATTCATTTCTGTATTGTTGGCGCTCTTGGTAGCTTGTGGCGACGACAACAGCAGCAATTCTGCATCTAATTCCGACGAGGAATCTTCCTCGTCTGTTTGCAAGAACTGTGACGATTCTAGCAGTTCGAAGGCGAAGTCCAGTAGTTCTTCTGCGAAATCGTCTAGTTCAGAGAAGAAACCTTGCGTTGTGGGCAAAGACAAGAATTGCTTTGAGGATGAACGTGACGGTCAGACATATAGGACTGTCAAGATCGGTACGCAGATTTGGATGGCCGAAAATCTGAACTTCAAGGTAGGAAACAGTGCCTGCTATGACGACGAAAAAAGTAACTGCACCAAATATGGAAGGCTTTACACTTGGGGCGCTGCAATAGACAGTGTCGGAAAATACGGCGAGAATGCCAAGGGCTGTGGCAATGGCGAACATTGCACCCCGATACCCCCTGTGCGCGGAATTTGTCCTGAAGGTTGGCATTTGCCCGATACGACGGAATGGAGAGTTCTGATTGATGTGGCTGGTGGCGAAGATGATGCCGGCAAGGCGCTCAAGTCCAAGAGTGGCTGGAAAAATGACGGCAACGGCACAGATGAATTCGGATTCTCGGCACTCCCTGTCGGAGGCCGGTTCGGCGGCAGTTTCGATGGCGACTATTTCGATGAAGGCCTCCGCGCTGATTTCTGGACATCCTCTTATTCGTACCGAGTCTTGGGCGGGGCAATCGATATGGGTCTAATGGATAACTCCGATGGCGTATTCATGGACGTTATCAGTTCCCGCGTTGGCAGCAGCGACCGCGGATATTCCATCCGCTGTCTTAGTGACGAGTCTACGATTCCCGAGCCAAAGTCATCTAGCAGTGAATCTTCGTCTTCAAGTTTGATGCAGGAAAGAGAGCCATGTGATGTTGAAACGGATGAAAATTGCATTAAAGACGAACGTGACGGACATACATATAGGACTGTCAAAATTGGTGAGCAGACGTGGATGGCAGAGAACTTGAATTATGCTTACACTGGTGTTCCCTATAAATTTGAGGTACTCGGTAAGGCCTACACTTCCGATTCCATTAGCTGGTGCTATAACGATTCTGCTGAATACTGCGCCAGATATGGTCGCTTTTACACTTGGTCTGCCGTGATGGACAGTGCGGGAACTACGAAAGGCTGCCGAGGCGGCTATATGGCAACTTGTTCGAAGAAATACCCATTTCGCAGTGTATGTCCCGAGGGCTGGCACCTGCCTGAAAAAGAAGAATGGGGCACTCTGGTCGCATCTGTTGGGGGCGAAAAGATTGCTGGAAAAAAACTCAAATCCACATACGGCTGGGAAAATGACGGAAACGGCACGGATGAATTCGGATTCTCGGCGTTTCCTGCTGGTCAAAGGAGCGTCTATGGTTTATTCAACTTTATGGGTGAAAAGATTTGTTTTTGGAGTGCAAGCGATGGCGGCGGTAGTCTTGACGCCTATTGCTTGCTCTTGGTCAGTGAAGGTTATGCTGATGAAGCGAACTTAACCCCAGGAGACAAGAGTATTGGTCGCCCCGTCCGTTGCGTGAAGGACGAATAAGATTGTCTCGTGGATTGTAAAATTTTCATGCGCCCGTTGCGCAAGCGCCAAATGCTAGGCTCAATTATAAAATAAGCAAGCTTATTTTGCAATTTTCGCCTTACGCATTTGTGCCAGTTTTCTGAATCTTAGGTACATTAATGCCCGACGCATCTCGCTGTTTTAAGGCGAGGTGCGTTTTCGTTTTATAGCGAAAACGCCTCTAACAACAAACGGGTCACCATCTGTGACCACAACAACGGAGGCTATATGAACAATAACATCGAAAAAAGTAAAGACCTTTTCTCGTTTAGAATTGTGTCCGAAACACCAACAGGCGATGGCTATGTTGATTGCGTTTGGGAAATGCCGGTTTGGGTTATTGAAAAACTTGAAGCTGAAGCGAAAAAACGGAAAATTACGATTTCAGACCTTGTAACGCTTATCTTGAAAACTGCTTTGAAGGAGAAAAAGAACGAAAAATAATGTTTAACCCATTAACCTATTGACGGTTATTAAATAATAACCTATATTAAATTATACCGAAGATATTTGAAAGGGGGGGGCTTTATGAATGAAATTACGGAAAAAGATGTAAAAAGGCTTTGGGTCGAAAAGGATGCTGTTTGCGTGGAACTGAAAGACGGCCGAATCGGGCGTGAACTCATCCGAGATTACGAACCGCTGCGGAAGGCTACGCGAAAGCAGTTGGAGAACTGCCGCGTTGATTGCGATGGCGTGTGGTTTGACGATCTGGACGAGGGCCTGGAACTTTCGGGATTCTTTTCGCCGAAAAAAACGAATCCTATTGGCCGCGTATTTTGGCTGTTCCCTGAATTGAACGCCTCGGCATTTGCTCGTCGGTTGGGAATTCCGCAACCCCTCTTTGCGGCGTATGTAAACGGAACGAAGAAACCCTCTTCAGCAAGAAAGAAACTCATTGAGGAGGAATTGCGCCGTATCGGCAGGGAACTGCTGAAAACTGTGGCGTAGTTTTTTGCTGCTAAAACTTTAGCCGTCCGTGGTGTGCGAGCGGCTTGTTTTGTTACTAAAAACATTAAGTTAAGTCGAAGTGCTTATTTTCAAACTTGTGAATTATTTTTAATTCTTTCCAATAGTTGCTTATTTTTTCATAGAAATTTATCAAATCTTCTGGGCAGTCTGGAGGGATCACTGCGGTATCATACCACATAGAGTCGTGTAATAATTCGTTTCTCATGTTGCTGTACTTGCATATGTTCTTGCGGATGTCCTTCGGAAATCCGGATTCGAATGTATTGCGTGGTACTTGGGAGCATTTGATGTCTGTGATGTTGAGGGGAGTTTTTACGATTGTACCAATACTATCTATGGTAATTAACAATAGTTGTAGAATGTGTTTTCTTATATTTTTAGTTTGTGGCAGGTTGCTTATAAAGAATTGAATGTCTCGTAGATCTTCCTCGACTATTTTTATTCGTTCATTTAAGAGTGCTAACGTATCAAAATGCGGAATTTTCTCTAGTATTGCGATTAACTTGCTAGGATTATTCTCAAATTCAATACTGTCGGGTATTTTGCATAGAATGTCACGATTGGATTTCTTGATGAACTCTTTGATGCCTGCATCCGTGAAAAGTAGTTCGTCTAGTGGCCTGGATAATTTGAGAGGCGCATGGACGTGGAGAACGTTTTGGTATTCTAAAGGAATATAATCATCAATGTTTTTTGCTGTTGATGGAACTAGCCATGCTCTCCATTCTTTGTTCTGTGACCGAATTAATGCTAGTGGGACAAAGTCGTCAATATATCCATCAGGCGGTAGTTCTCCATTGAATACCTTAAACATTTTTTCAACACGTATCGTCCATTCTGGATGAACGGATTGTATTTGCTCAAGCTTTTTTTGAAAAGTAGAATATTTTAAGGATTCTTTATTGTTCATGGCTTTGTTTTTATTTGTCTGACTTTAGTGCTTTTATTTCATATTCAATGTCTTTTAGTTTATTCCTCATTTTGTCAATGTCATATTCTAGACGCTTTTGATTGCTTTCTATGGTTTCAATTTTCTCCGAAATTGCATCACTTTTTTTTGATATGTTGCTGATGCCGTTGCATGATATGATTGCTGTAATCACTAGGAAGATTAAAGCGTATCCAAAGGGAATGCCGCTAAGACGTTCAAGCAATTGTTTTGTGATGTCTGAATTATGAGTCAAATTTTTGATTTGCTTTTCTAATTCATATATGCGCTCGGAATCTGTTTTTGTTTCTATCTCAGTTTTTCGCAGTTCTGTCATTTCGTCTTCATGTTTTTGGCTGCATTCTTGATGGATTCTTTTTTGCCTTTCAGCCTCTTGTTTTCGTCGTTCAATTTCTTCAGGGGGGAGGTGTTCCTCGTAATACTTCCGACACCTCTTTCGGATAAAGTTGATTAAACAAGATGGGATGATTACTGATGCGAAAAAAGCAATGACGCCGATTGATTTGATGTTCATTGCAGTTTCGTCCCATTGAGAATCTCTAAATGCTAATATTATCCAGGGAATAGCTCCTACTATAATGCAGAATGCATACAGAGATACAATTATGATTGTGGATTTTCGGTTAGGGTCAAGTGTGTGAAATTTTTCCATGATTTTCGTCCATTTATTAACAACATTAAAAGTCTATGATGAATATATAATTATTTGAAAAAGTACGTTTTATTATATATGAAAGCCAGGCGTTGCGGGCTGGCGACTGAAGCCCGCAGAGGGGGTGTATGGAAGACGCGGTTGAGTAATGCGTGCCTGGATCCTTCGACTACGCCCGATGGGCTTCGCTCAGGATGACGAAACCGCGGCTGCAATCAGGGGGAGGCTTCCCCCTTTTATCATAGAAAGGATGTCCCCGCCTCCGGCGGGGAAGACATTTTCGGGCTGGAATGCACTTTTCTCTCGTCTCTCGTCTCTCGTCTCTCGTCTAAAATGCTACATTTCCCCCCGGAAACATTCTAATTAACAGAGGTTCAAAAAATGAATTATTTCAATTCTATCCCTATGCGTCGCCAACTCGAAGAAATTGGCCACTGCCGTTTCATGGAACATTCTGAATTCAGCCGTGGTGTTGAAGCCCTCAAGGGCAAGAAGATTGTGTTCGTCGGTTGCGGTGCCCAGGGTCTCCATCAGGGTCTTGACCTGCGCGATAGCGGCCTCGACGTCTCTTACACGCTCCGCAAGGAAGCCATCGAACAGAAGCGCCAGTCCTGGAAGAACGCTACTGAAAACGGCTTCAAGGTCGGTACCTACGAAGAAATGATTCCGGATGCAGACCTCGTTTGCAACCTCACACCGGACAAGCAGCACCACAACGTGATCCCGGCCATCATGAAGCTCATGAAGAAGGGCGCCGCCCTCTCTTACAGCCACGGCTTCAACATCGTGGAAGAAGGCCAGGAAATCCGCAAGGACATCACGGTGATCATGGTCGCCCCGAAGGGCCCGGGTTCCGAAGTCCGTAGCGAATATGTTCGCGGTTTCGGTATGCCCTGCCTTATCGCCGTGCACCCGGAAAACGACCCCGAAGGTAAGGGTTGGGACTACGCCAAGGCTTACGCCGCTGGCCTCCATGCCGACCGTCCGGGCGTTCTCGAAAGCTCTTTCGTTGCCGAAGTGAAGTCCGACCTCATGGGCGAACAGACCATCCTTTGCGGTATGCTCCAGACCGGCACCATCCTCTGCTACGACAAGATGGTGAAGGATTTCGGCGTTGAACCGGCTTACGCGGTCAAGCTGCTCCAGTACGGCTGGGAAACCATTTCCGAAGCCCTGAAGCACGGCGGCATCACCAACATGATGGACCGTCTCTCCAACCCGGCCAAGATCCGCGCCACGGAACTCGCCGAAAAGATGAAGAAGATCATGAAGCCGCTCTACTGCGAACACCAGGACAACATCATCTCTGGCAAGTTCTCCAGCACCATGATGGTGGACTGGGAAGCCGGCGACAAGGATTTGCTCAAGTGGCGTGCCGAAACGGGCGAACTCGAATTCGAAAAGGTCGAAGCTACCGACAAGGTCATCACCGAACAGGAATACTTCGACCGCGGCGTTCTCATGACCGCCATGATCAAGGCCGGTGTAGAACTCGCATTCGAAACCATGTGCTCCGTGGGCATCAAGCCGATGAGCGCCTACTACGAATCTCTCCACGAGACTCCGCTTATCGCCAACCTCATCGCTCGTAAGAAGTTGTACGAAATGAACCGCGTGATTAGCGACACCGCCGAATACGGTTGCTACCTGTTCGCCAACAAGTGCGTGCCTCTGCTCGCCGACTTCATGAAGAACGAAGTGAAGAAGGACGACATCGGCGCTATCTACGGCGAAGGCAAGACCACTGCTGTGGATAACGAAGAGCTCATCAAGGTGAACAAGAACATCCGTCAGCATCCGGTGGAAGAGGTCGGTGCTTGGCTGCGTGAACGCATGAGCGGCATGACCCGCGTCGTGTAACCTTCGCAATACGGCATCACGATTTGGCTCACGTACGTTTTAGTACGCTACGCCAAATCGTTCTTTGTCTTGCTCGGTTCCACTTAGCGGGATAAAGAGTGGTGCTACGGAGACTCGCGCCTTGTCTCGCTCGCTTATCCAACTTTCGTGGATTGTCTTGCTCGGTTCCACTTAGCGGGATAATTCAATTACATTTGTCAGGAAATTTGTTCAGCTCGTCGGAAACGGCGAGCTTTTTCTTTATTTTGGCTGATTTTATTTTTAGTCTAATCTATATTTAAGGCAGTGAACAAACTAAAGAGGAGAATATATGATGTTTGCAAAATTCATGATGCCTATGGCGTTGGTGTTGGCTGCGGGTTGTTATGCCGCGGATCAGGGAACAAAGGACGATCCGCTGACCATTGGGTCGGTGCAGGATCTGATGGAGTTCCGTAATGCCGTTTCGGATAGTGGCACTTACAAGGGCGTCAAGCTGAAGAACGCGGGCGAGGGCTTGCATTTCAAGCTGACTGCGGACTTGGACTTGAGTTCTGTTTGTGGTCGTGACGTGGGTAACTGGAAGGCAATCGGTCCGTTCGAAGGAAGTTTCGATGGAGATGGCCACAAGATTTCGAACTTGTATATCGATGATTCGCTGGGCTCGGTCAGGGATGCCGGTTTTATCGGTCCCGTGTTCAACAATGGCGACGATACCCTTTATTACAACAATGTGGTTTTCGAAAACGTCTACATCCGCCATTCGGGGCTCATTGGTACTTTTGTAACGCAGGTGGTGACGGGTCAGGCCGTTGTGCGGAACAACTCGGTTGAACTGACTTTCGAAACGGTCGACAACGATCAAGGGGCTCCTCAGTGGGGCGGCTTGATGGGTAACACCGTTGCGGAGTGGGTCGGCTTCTATGACAACAAGGTCAAGGGAACCATGAAGGTGGCGAATCAGCACCAGGCCGCGGTTGGTGGCATTATTGGTATCCTCGTGGATCCGGGTGCTATCGAAGGGAACGTGAACGAAGCGAATATTTCTGTCGAGGGCGACGTATATACTAATGTGGGTGGCATTGTCGGAGAACTTCTTGCTCCGTGTACATTCAAGGGCAATGTGAACAAGGGTAATATGTCGGCGAATGTTCCTACGCAATACGCCTTTGTGGGCGGCCTCGTTGGCGTGAATCCGTCGCTTATTTCCGAGAAGACTGTTGTCGGCAACTTTAATTATGGCAAGGTCGATGTTGCTGCGTCTTATGCGGCGGTGGGTGGACTTTTTGGCTATGTCTCCGGCAATACGAATACGACTCTTGACAGTTGCATTAACTACGGCGATGTCATTTATCACGGCGTAGATGTGCAGCAGATGGTGCAGGTGGGCGGCGTTGCCGGAATCTGGGAAGTGAAGCAGGCGAGCCGTGTCGAAAACAAGGGCAAGATTGTCGTTGAAAACGCGAAGGGACCTTTCGTGGGCGGTATCGCGGGCTATGTACGTCCGGAAGCCAAGAGCGCTGATCTGTTCAAGGCGGTGAACGAGGGCGATATCGAAATCAAGACTTCTGCGGATTCTGTCAATGGCTGGGTCTCGGGCCTTGTGGGTAGTACCGACCAGATTGAATACCTGCGTTTGGACAGCTGCGTAAACAAGGGCGACGTCTTGTTGCCGGAAGGCGCAAAGCCGAACATCCTTTTCTCGAAACCGCTTGCATCGACTTATAACAGCGATGTGAAGCTCATGGCCTCGACCAGCGTAAACGAAGGAAATGTGCCCGACATTGAACCCCGTATGGCTTTGGTGGCGCCGCGCCGTGCTGCCTTTGCCGTCCGTACAAGGAAAAAGGGGACGGGTAGTCTTTTGTTGGAGGTGACGGGGCTTACGCCTATGGAACTGGGCAGGGCCCGCGTCCAGGTACTTTCGCTGGATGGCCGCCGTTTGCCGGCTTCTGTGAAGCGTTCGGGGAATGTGTTTGAACTGGGCGTCCCTGCGGGGCAAAAGGTGGTTGTCCGCCTGTATTCGCCAAACGGAAACAAGACCCTGATTGTCCGATAACTATTGACTATATTTTAAGGTATGAATAAATCAGAATCTCGCAGCAAGCTTCGTGACGAAGTCTATACCCAGATGATGTGCGCGCAGGCGCGCCTCAGTAAAGATCAGAATACCCAGATGGGTGCCGTGCTTGTGTCGGCCGACGGTCGTGTAATCAGTACCGGCTACAACGGCGCTCCGGCTGGCTTTGATGACGAGACGGTGCCGTACACCCGCGAAAAGCAGTTGCTGGCTTACGATTTGTTGGATGCCGATTCGGGCGAGCTGTTGAGCCACCACGAGTTCGAGGCGAACAAGTACCCGTTCATGGTACATGCCGAAATCAACGCGCTGCACTATGCCCGCGGCAAGGTTCCTCCGGGATCCAAACTCTACGTGATCGGTTTCCCGTGTGAACGTTGCGCCCTGGACGTGAGCCTTTCGGGCGTTGCCGAAGTGTTCGTGACCAAGGACGATTACGACCCGAAGTCTACGCTGAACAACAGCCGCGACACGGCTTACTACATGTTTGCGCAGGCGGGAATTATCGTGACTCTGTGTGGCAAGCGCATTCGTCCGGTGGTTTCGAAGCCGAAAAAGTAGTTTTTATCACACACCGAAAAGTGTGGACATAAATTTTTGCTTAAATGTAGACTTTTTGGCGAAATATTTATTATATTGATAACCGGGAGTAATTTGCGCTCGGTTTTTTTTATGGATTTTTAATATGGTGAATCTTTTTGAATACTTGAACTACCGCGAATTCTTGCGTGACGCCTATGAAGAGCGCCATAAGGGTGACTGGCGTTTTAGTCATCGCTATATTGCCGACCGTGCCGGGTTCGATGCGTCGATGTTCAACAAGATTCTGCAGGGCAAGCGCAACTTGACCAGCCGTCTGGTTTCGGTGTTTGCCGATATCTTTTGCAATGATGACCGCGAAAAGGCCTACTTTGCCGACATGGTGGCGTTCAACCAGGCGAAGAACCATTCCGAAAGCCGTCAATACCTGGAAAAGCTGGTGGCCACCAAGGAATGCAAGGTCGAAAATGTGGCCAAGGACCAGTTCGAATACTTTGACCACTGGTACCATGCGGTGATTCGCGAACTGGTAACTTTTTACCCGTATGTGGGCGATGACGCGGCACTCGGCTTGATGGTGCGTCCGCCGATTACGGCCTCGCAGGTTAAGTCTTCGATTGCGTTGCTGGAACGCCTCTCGATGATCAAGAAGAATGAGACAACAGGATTTTACGAACAGACGCAGGGCCTGATTTCGAGCGGTTCGGAGTCGTTCAGTACGGCGGTCAACTCTTACATCCAGCAGAACTTGAATGTGGCCCAAGACGCCCTAGACCGTTTTGAACGCGGCGAACGCAATTTGTCGACGCTGGCCTTTGCTTGCGACGAGCCGACTTACAAGGAATTGGTCGAGATGGTGCGCCGCTTTAGGCGCGAAGTCTTGGCGAAGGTGGGACAGTGCGCAAAGCCCAATCGGGTATTCCAGCTCGGCATGCAGCTGTTTCCGCTTTCGGACCCGTATCCGCCTCCGCAGCGCCGCGGGCGCAAGCGCCGTATTCGCGGTATGGAAATGACGAACGGCGACGAATTAGAAGTTGCCGGTGATGATATCGCCGGTGAAAATGCCGAAGGGGGTGCGGACAAAGCTTAAGAGAAAATCTTTATATGCAGTTCTAGCTCCCGTGGTGGCGGGAATGCTTTGCAGTAGCTTTGTGGGCTGCTCTGAACGTCGCGATGTCGCGGGCGGTACCGAAGCCGAATCGACGATCGCGTTGCAGATTCAGTTGGCAAGCGGTAAGCCAGCCGCTTATAGCCGTGTGCGTGCGCTCCCGGAAGGTTTTTTACCCGAAGGCAACCGCGTGGTGCCTTGGCTCGAAACGAATGATTCGGGTTTTGTCAAGATTCCGATGGAACCGGGTTCTTACACGGTGGAGGCTCGCCATGTCGATGGAACAGTGGCAACAGGCGCTATCCGCAGCGTAGACTTGGAGAAAAAGTCGGCCGCTAGAATCGATACGGTCAAGCTCGGCGAACTTTCTTCGATCGAAGGCTACGTGATGCTCGGTGATTCGATGCCGGTGGTCCGTATTGCGGGCCTTGACCGCTACGTGATTCCGGACAGCACGGGGCACTTTGTGATTGACTCGCTCCCGGTGGGCGATTTTGACGTGCAAATCGGCGACCCGCAAGAGGTTTATTCGGCCAAGGTGCAGTCGACGACGGGCGATACCTTGTATGTAGACTGCTCTGATTCCACTTCAAGCATTAATGTGGTCAAGCCTAAGGAAACGGCAGCAAGTGAATATCCCGATGCCGACTGGAACGAACACGATGCCTTGATTAAGTTGGCCGACGGCTATGCTGTAGGCGTACTCGGTGCTGCGGGCGTTACCGATTCTGCGGGCAATATCAGCAAGCAGAAGGGCGAAGTCTGTATTGTGACCACAACCGAAGACTACATTATTGTCGAAGACACGACCAGTACGGATTCGGCGTCAACGACGGCGGTGATTGCACCGGGGTCGCTCCGTGAATGTGCCTATAAAGAAGGCCCGGTATGGGTGCTTTTCGAAAAAGACGGCACTTATAACCTGCAGGCTCCGCTCCGTTTGAAGTCCGACAAGACATTCGATGGCCGCGGTCGCGATATCCGCATTTCGGGCATGGGTGTGCTTACAGATGCTTCAAGCAACTTGATCTTTGAAAATCTGACCTTTACGGCGCCGTCTATTACAGCGCAAGATACGACCTCTCGCCGCGCCCTTTCAATCCATAACCGTACGCATCATGTGTGGGTGGACCATTGCACCTTCGAGGAATACCCGCTGGTGGAATTCGATGTGAAGCGCTGCTCGCATAATGTCACGATTTCTTGGTCTCGTTTTGAAAATGCTCAGACGGGAGTGCTGTTCGGACTTGCCGGCGATATCATTATGGATACTGCCCAAAGCCTGACAATGCATCACAATTACTTCGAGGGGCTCTCTCGCGACGGAATTCTTGCTCATGGAGGCAAACTTCATGCCTACAACAACTTCTTCTACTCTTTAGATTTGTCGGGCGTGGTATGTTCAGATTCCGCTACCTGCCTGATAGAAAAGAACATCTTCAATAACGAAATGCCCGTGACGCTATACCGCTGGTATTACGATGACGGTGCTCCGGTGGATTCTACGGTGGGCTTTGCCGACATGGAATCCAACTGGCATACCGCCGGCGGCGAAGATTTCATTACCGATGCTCGCGGCTACAAGCCCGACTACAAGTATACGGCTGATTCCGCCGATGCAGAGCTTGCTTTAAGAGTCAAGAAGCAAAGCGGAGCCCAGTAATTTTCTACTTTAGCGGTCATGAAAGAAAAACTCCCGGCTTTCCTGTTCATGCTTGCAATCCCGCTGTCGATTGTCCTCTACCTGAAGGTAGAGGCTGCTTCGGGGTCCGAAATGGTGGCGCTGCTTTCGGCGGTGGCCTGCTACTTGGTCGTTTTCTTCTTGCTCGCGCTGTTCTTCAATTCCCGCGCGAAAGATGCCGACGGCAAGGCGGTTTCGGCCTTGGATAACTTGTTTGCAGAAAAGAAGACAAAGGCCGAACTTGCCCGCGAACAAATCTTGCGCAAGCAAAAGGAACTGGAAGCTCAAAAAGCCTCCGAAAACAAACCGAATTCCTAATCGGCTCTTTGCAGACAAAATTATCTCCTTTAGCTATATTTGCGCCGTAAGGAGATTATATGAAGAAAATTGCCCTTTTCTTGGCTTGCGCGGTCGCCTTTGCCGGCGCCGCTGAACGTTACAAAGACCGCATGTTTGATGTCTCTGTCAAGAAAGATGTCACCTATGCTTCTAACGTTAAACACCTCAAGACACTCAATTCCATCTCGGCGGCGATTATTACGTATGCCGCTTTGAACGATGGCATGCCTGTCTACCTGTTTGATAACGAGACTGACCTTAAGGAAGTCAGTTTGAAGATGGATATTTACCAGCCGAAAAACGATACTGAAAAGAAACGCCCGGCTGTTTTGGTGATGCATGGCGGTGCCTTTGCGGCAGGCTCCAAGAACGATTATGACCAGCACACGGTGACTTATTGCGACTCTCTGGCTGCTCGTGGTTTTGTGACTGCGGCGGTGGAGTATCGCCTGGGGATTACGGCTGTCATCAAGGACAAGGCCCTCACCATCGATAGCCTCGATTTTTCGAGAACTGTGTACCGCGGAATCCAGGACGTCCGTGCCGCTGTCCGTTACTTTAGGGCAAACGCCGACGAACTGGGCATTGACCCGAATCGCATTTACCTGATTGGCAATAGCGCAGGCGCAATCCTTTCGCTCGAAAACATTTACATGGACAAGGAATCCGAAATTCCGCCGGCAGCAAAGAATGCTCCGGATTTGGGCGGACTCGATGCTTATGGTGTGCAGGGCTATGGTTCTCAGGCGAATGCCGTGGCGGCCTTGTGGGGCGCTGTGCATGATCCGAAAATTATCGAAGACGTGAAAAAGCCGGTTCTCTTGGTTCATGGTAAAGCCGACAGTACGGTCGTCTGGAAGACAGGACGCCCGCTGGGTAACATTGCCGCCGTTCTTGAAAACTTGATGCCTTCTATGGCTGCATCGGTGGGTGCGATGGCGTTCCATGTGGCGACCCCGACTCTTTACGGTAGTTATGTGATTGACTCGGTGCTTACGGCAAACAATGTGGAACATGACACCTACTTTGTCGAAGGCCAGCCGCATGAATTTTATGATTACGAAGATTACGATGTGAAGGTGCAAAAGAAGGTCTTTGATTTCCTTTATGACTTGACGCAGAAGCCTGCTAGCGCCGATCGTATTGTGGTGGCTTTGGTTAAGCCGTCTGCACTTCGCATGGGTGAAAACAACATGAGCTTTACGGTGTCGAAGGGAAACAACCTCGCTTACGCAGTGACGGATCTGCGCGGCCGTATCGTCAAGAACGGTGCAGTCTCTGCCGGTGAAACGGTTGATTTGAGCGACCTTGATCGCGGCGTGTACGTGCTCCGCGTCAAGGGTGAACGCCCCGTCCGTTTTGGCCTTTCCCGCTAAAAAACGCCAAATTCTAAACTTTCTAAAGCGCCCTTTCATTTCGGAGGGCGTTTTTCTATATTTGGGGTGGGGTGGCGGATGGCCGCCGGCGCAAGCTGGAGGAAAGTCCGGGCACCACAGGGCAGGATGCTGGATAACGTCCAGGCGTGGAAACACGACAGAAAGTGCAACAGAAAGTAAACCGCCGGCCGCAAGGCAGGTAAGGGTGAAATGGCGAGGTAAGAGCTCACCGCGCTCCTGGTGACAGGAGTGGCACGGTAAACCTCATCCGGTGCAAGACCAAGCAGAATTCCGTTCACGCAAGTGAACCTGGGGTGGCCCGCACCAGCTGGAATTCGGGTAGGTTGCTTGAGGCGGTCGGTAACGATTCGTCCAGAGAGATGGTCATCGCCTTCGCAAGAAGGTACAAAACCCGGCTTACAACTGCCCCTATTTGAAGGCTTCCGCTAACAGCGGAAGCCTTCTCCAACTAGGGCGGGCTTCGCCCTCCCTAATACCCTCCTTTCCCTTCGCGGGCAACCGCTAACAGCAGAGGCCTTCTCCTTTTACAGACCGCTCGGCTTTATTACAAATATGAAAATGTGATATCGCCTCGCTCTCGCACTCACGCCTTGTTTATACAAGGCGCTTGTTGCTCACGGAATAATTTTATCTTATATTTACTTTATAACGTACGGGAAATATTTTGAATAAAGACAAAATAAACAAGTTGATTTTACGCATCGGTGTGGTGATCGGTGTGATTGCTGTACTCATGGGGATTGCCCTTACGGTTGCCGTCTGGAACGAGGGCTATTACGTGGGCGCCATGATGATGATCGTGACGGGTGCAATCAGTATTTTTCTTGGAATGAAGGAATTGCTGCAACCGAGCGACCATGTCTTCCACTGGTTGCCGCTGTTCTATAAGATTGTGCGACGTTCCTTTTTCTTCTTGAACGTGGTCTTGATTGGGCTTGTCATTCTGACGGTTGCCCCGATGCTTGAATAATTTGTGCGGTTAATGCACGCCGTCTTCGTTGGCGGATTTCTTCTCGCTATACCAAAGCTGGATTTTTTCACGGGCTTCTTCGCTGAAGGAGTCCTTGTCTTTTAGAATGGTTTCGGCCATCTGCAAGGTTTGCGCGATGAGTTCCTGGTCGGCAATCCAGTCAAACCAACGGAATACCCAGCTGCCGCTCTGCTCGTTACCTTCCAGGTTGCCGGCGCCGCGGGTCTGCAGGTCGAGTTCTGCAATCTCGAAGCCGTCATCGGTGTGGCTGAATTGCGTGAGGCGTTCCAGCGAATTGGTGGCAGCTTCGCCATCGGGCAACATCAAGAAACACCAGGCCTGCTGATCTCCGCGACCGACTCGTCCGCGCAACTGGTGCAGCTGTGCTAAGCCAAAACGGTCGGGCTGGTCGATGGCCATGATGTTTGCTTCGGGCACATTCACGCCGACTTCGATTACCGTCGTTGCCACAAGAATATGGACTTCTCCGGCGGCGAATCGCTTTAAAATGCCGTCGCGCTGTTCTTCGTCCATTTGACCGTGAATGCCTTCTACCACGACGCTGGAATCAAAGGCGCGGAGTTCGTTGACGACGTCGTCTACGCTACGAGAGTTGCCTTCGTCATCGCTGCCGACGCGGCTTACAATCCAGTAGCACAAGTTTCCGCCCTTCGCCTCGCTGCAAATGAATTTCTTCATGTCGCCGCGCTTGTCGGGGCTTACAAGGCGCGTCTTCACGGGCTTTCGGCCTGCAGGCTTTTCTTTAATTGAAATCACTTGCAAGTCGCCGTACAAGGTCATGGCGAGGCTTCGCGGAATCGGGGTGGCGCTCATCACAAGCATATCGGGGTATTCGCCCTTCGAAAGCAAGGCTTCGCGCTGGTTCACGCCAAAGCGGTGCTGTTCGTCGATAATCACGAACCCGAGTTTTGCAAAAGTCACATCTTTCGAAAACAGCGCATGCGTTCCGATGACAGCTTGGCAAAGCCCCATCTGGAGTTCGCCCAGAATCTGGCGCTTCTCGGCGGCGGGGGTCGCCCCAACTAAAAGTTGAATGCGCATTCCTGCGGCCTCGAAGAACGGTTTCATCTGCTTGAAGTGCTGCCTGGCCAAAATGTCGGTCGGCACCATCAATGCGCATTGCTCGCCAGCGCCGCATACGGCCAGCATGGCGAGCAGGGCGACCACCGTCTTGCCACAGCCCACATCGCCTTGCAATAGGGCGTGAAATTGCTTTTTGCCGTTCAGGCCGTCGATAATGCGGTTCAGCGCCGCGTCCTGCCCGCCGGTCAAGTTGAACGGCAAGCGCGACTTGGCGAGCATGACCTGGCCCAAGTCAATTTGCCTTTCGTGCCCGCGAACCTTCTGGTTCTCGCGTCGCTTTACCATGCGCAGGCAGAAGGGGAGCAGTTCCAAAACCTTGAGCTCCCGCTTGGCCTTGCGAATCGAATCGAAGTCGGCGGGCTTGTGCAGAATGCGCAAATCGTCTATGACGGGCTTGTAATGCAGGTAATCGGTGAGTTCCCTAGGGCAAATTCCCGAAAGCGTCAAAGCGGGAAAATGAAACACCACGCTGAACCAGTTACGAAGCGCCCTTTGCGTAATGCGGGCCTTGATCATCGCTTCGGTCATGGAATACACGGGCAGAATCTGGCCGCTGAACTGTTCGTCCTCGTCCATGGGCTGCATGTCGGGATGCGTCATCTGGAATCCGCGGTATTCGCCTACAACGCCTGTGGCGAGCCAGCGGGTTCCCGGCTTCAGTCGCCTGCTTTGGTACTGCGCGCCCTGAAAAAACGTAAGCGTCAATTCTCCGGTGCCGTCGGCCAGGGTCGCGACATAGCGGCTGCCTCGCCCGCGGATAATTCCGCCGCGCAAAATCTTTCCGATTACCACGACGCGGTCGCCGACGTGCAGGTTCCCGATAGCGGTCACCTTGGTCTGGTCCAGGTAGGTACGGGGAATATTGAATAGGAAATCGGCAAGCGAAACGATACCCGCAGACTTGAGAGCCTCGAGGCTCTTTGGACCCATCTTGGGGAGGTTACTTAAGTCCATGGCTTACTTTGCTTCGCTCTGGGCCTTTTCTTTTTGGGCCTGTTCAGCACGTTCGCGCGCCTTCACGCGGGCCGTCTTTCCGACAAGGTTCAGGTTCTTCCAGGTGAAGGGCTTGATCGGGTTGCCGTTTTCGTCAAGCATCTTGATACCCTTGGTATCGATGGCGCGTACGATTTCGTTCAGCTTGTTGACCAATTCGTTCACCTTGTCGACTGTTTCGGAAGAATACAGAATCTTGCTGTAAATGGGGTCCGCTTCGATATTGTTGATCAACTCGTTTGTTTTTGTGGCGCCTTCCGAAATCTGCTTCATGGCGTTTTCGGCAAGGGCGAGTTTTTCGTTAATGGTGCCGGTTACGGTTTCGATAGCGGAGTCGGCTTGGTTCGTCACCACGAGCAGGTTGCGGCTGGCAACGTCGGCCTGCTTGAACAGGTTGTTCAGTGCCGGCTGTAAAGTCTGGAGAGTCTTTTCGGTGTTCGAAAGAGCCACTTCGATATTGCGAATGACGTATTCCACCAAGTCGCTTGCTGAACGGTGCGTCGAGTCGCCATTTGTTACCAGGTACACAATCTGGCGGATCGTTTCGACCTGTTCGTTCACGTTTTCGATATAGCGCAACACTTCGGCAATACCCGGTTCGAAATGCCCCGTGTGAATGTAGCTTTCGGGGAGCACCTTGCCCGTCTTGGACGGAATGATTTCGAGCCTGCGCTGGCCCATGATCGCATGGTTGATGTTGTTGAACTGGGTGCCTTCGCGAATCACGATAGGCTCGTTGAACTTGATTTCAACGCGGGCGCGGTCGCCGAGCCATTGAACTTTGCCAATTGTTCCGACCGTATAGCCGCGGATCATCACCTGGTCTTCGGGCTGCAGGGAACCGAGCTCGTCGAAATCGACCTGAATAATGGATGATTCCTCATGATGGGCATCCCACATGGAATAGGCGATGAGGGCGAACAGCCCAAACAACGCTACCAGCGAAATGTAACCCAATGCGCGGTCGGAAATCTTCATGGCCGAGAATATAGTAAAAATCTCTCATCTCACGCTCCCTAGCACTCTTTCTATTTCGGTGATGTCGGTGATTCCGTCTTCGACTAGCTTCAGGGCGTTTTCCCGGAGGGTGCCGTCAACGTAATTGCCGTCGGGCGTTAGAATCTCGACCACCGCTTGGCGGCCCGAATAGGGGAGCGCTTGGGCCGGGCGGCAGCGTACCAGGCGCTGGGCCATAATGCCCAGGAGTGATTCTTGCAGGGCCGTGCGCGAAATGCCCAAATCTTCAAGGCGGGTGAATCCGGCTTTGGCAGAATTCGTGTGCAGGGTCGATACGACCAAGTGCCCCGTCTGTGCGGCGCGGAGGGCGATTTGCGCTGTCTCCTTGTCGCGGATTTCGCCGACCATGATCACGTCGGGGTCTTGGCGCAATATGGCCCGGAGCGCTACGGCAAACGTGAACCCGCATTTTTCGTTCACTTGCACCTGAGCCACCCCTTCCAGCGGATACTCCACCGGGTCTTCGATCGTCGTCACGTTGATTTGCCTATGCGCGATTTCTTGCAAACCGGCGTGGAGTGTCGTTGTCTTTCCGGATCCAGTCGGCCCTGTTACCAGGAACAATCCCTGCGGGCTATGGAACATCTCCCGCAAAAACTTGAGACTTGTTGGACTCAAACGCAGTGATTCCAGCTTTGTGTATGGTTCGCTTTCAAGGCGTGAAAACGCAATCGGGCTACCCGCCGTCGGTAAAATCCGGAGCACCGCTTTTTCGCCTCCTTGTACGGGGAGCGTGCTCACACGAATGTTGGCGCTATGGCGGAACCCGCTAAAGGTAAACGAGCCGTCATGCGGAATTCTTTTGTCTGTAATGTCAATCTCCGAAAGAATCTTGAGTCGGACTAAAACCGGTTCGCCAATCCATAAAGGCAAACTCTTGTAGTCGTTCAGCAATCCGTCTTGCCGCAACCGTACGCGGAATGCCTGCGGTAAGGGCTCCAAGTGAATGTCGGTGGCCTTCAAGTCTATGGCCTGTTCAATCAGGCTGTCAACCAGATTCACAATCGGTTCCGATTCCCAAGAAGCGTTTTGCGCATTCTCGGGCTTTAATAAGTCATCGTCAAAATTCTCGGAATCGAGGCTCAACAACTGATGAATCTCTGCCTTGCTCTTGATGCAGGCTTGCACGGGTGCGCCAAGCTCCGTTCGCACCTTCTGAAGCAAAAAGTCATCGCTGTCGTTCGTCACGGCAACACTCAATTCGCCGAGTAAGGCAACCTCGTGCTCGCGACACCATTTCGTAGAAAGAATGCGTTCCATATCGCGAAAATAAAAAACATTCCCGCGTAAGCGTGCAACACATTGTTTGCAAGTTTTTTTGCCGGGCAGAATCTGTGAGCCCTAAGCGACTCGTCTGAACGAGTCGTGTGGGCGAGAGCGAGGCGAAGTCACATTCTTGTTTAAACGATAGAGCCGAGCGGTCTTTGGTAAGCCGAACGGTATTAAAAAGTCCCGACTCTAGTGAGTCGGGACTTACTTGTAAGAACGAAAACCACCAGCTAGGCTGGTGGTTCTAAAGAAGCCTTCTGGCG
>NZ_MWQH01000003.1 GCF_002210295.1 Fibrobacter sp. UWB5
CGTCAACGCGTGCAACGCGTTGCTAGTATCCTAGGGCTATGCCCGTATATGAAGAACCGCCGGCTATGCCGGCGGGTCACTTTTTTCTCTCTCTATTGTCTAAATCTTATGCCTTATGGCGTTGGAAATTCTTCTTGATATTTCCGGCTTTCTTTTTCGCCTTGTGGAAGATGGCGTTCGGGAGCCAGAAGAAGGTTGGCACCAAGTACATGGTAAGGATTGCAGACACAATCAAGCCGCCCACAGAAGCAATACCCATCGGCTGTGTCATGGCAGCCACGTTACCACCGAGGGCGAATGCCAGCGGAAGCTGAGCCACCACAGAGGCAAACGTAGCAAGCACAATCGGCTGGAACTTGTTTTCGCCTGCAGTCATAATGGCAGAACGTCTGCCCATCGCGCCACTTCGTAGCAGTCGGTTTGCTTCGTCAAGCAATAGAATAGCGTTGTTCACCACCACACCGATAAGCATCACGATAGCCATGAGGGCAATCATCGAAAGTGCCTTGCCGGTAACGATAAGGGAAAGAATCACGCCGATAGCACCCATCGGGATTGTCGTCATAATGATGAACGGCTGGGCAAAGCTTTCAAGGAGTGCAATCAACAGAATGTAGGTGAGGATGATAGCCATCAAGATAGCCGTCTTGAATTCGTCCACCATGTCATTCTGCATGTCTGCGTTACCGCCAAAGCCAAACGAAATTCCTTCGGGAACTTGATCCTTCATTTCTGCGGCGAGCGCTCCGACCTTGCCCATGATTTCACCGGTGGTGTGGCCGGGGAGCAGGTTCATCGAAACGTCAACGCGTCTCATCTTGCGCTTGCGGTCAATACGGGTCGGGCCTGCACCGTCTTCGATAAAGAAGAGCTCGTTAGCGTTCACATAACCCTTGGGCGTCAAGATGGGAAGGTTTTCGATATCTGCGTGGCTTTGACGGTCTTTTTCCATCATACGCACGTACACGTCATATTCTTCACCGTCATCGGTATACTGGCCTGCTTCGTAACCGCTAACAGCAATGTAGTTGTAGGTGGCGACGGTCTTTAAGGTCACGCCGTAATCGGCGAGAGCCTGACGGTTCGGGAGAAGTCGAATTTCGGGCTTACCCGCTTCGTAGCTCATCTTCACGTCGACGACACCTTCGATGGTTTCCTTGATTTTATCCATCACGATTTCGGAAGCCTTCACCACGGAGTCTGCATGCAGACCGCTCACTTCGAGCACCACGTCGCCGGCAGAGTTGTTCTGCATTTCGGAGGCGGAGGTGGACTTGATGGAAATGAAGGCGTCAGGAATGTTTGCAAGGTAAGGACGCAAGGAGTCGACGATTTGGTCGGTACTGCGAGTACGGCCTTCCCAGTCCTTCAGGAGCTTTACGCGCATGGTAGCCTGGTTTACGGTCGTAAAACCGTTAGAACCACCCACGTTCATGCTGTAGTGCACAATTTCGGGAACACCCTTGACTCGCTCTTCGATAATACGTGCAACGCTGTCGGTGGTTTCGATGTTAGTACCCACAGGCATTTCGAGCTTCACCGAGATCATGCCCTGGTCCTGTTTCGGCATCACTTCGACGGTCAAGAAGTTCTTCGCGAGAACACCCACAAAGAAAATTCCAGCGCCAAGTGCAACGATCTGGAACAAGACGCCCGGAACAGAAAGGCAGAACGAAAGGGTCTTGAGGTACACAAAGCGAATTCCATTCAAGGCCTTGGGGAAGAGGGACAAAATTCGGTCGAGAATCGAGGGTTTTTCTTCGATAATGTTTCCGTTTTCGTCTTTCTTCTTGCCCTTGAACAAGTAGGCTGCCATGAGCGGTGTCAAGGTGAAAGTCACCAAGAGCGACACGAAGGTTGCAAACACCATGGTCAGACCGAACGTTCTAAAGAAGATACCGGCAATGGACTTCATGAAGGCAATCGGCACGAACACGCAAACGTTGGTGAGTGTCGAAGCCATGATGGCGACCATGATTTCACTGGTGCCTCGGTAGGCGGCTTCTTTCGGGTCAAGTCCAAGTTTTAATTTTTCGTTAATGTTTTCAAGCACCACGATAGAGTTTGTCACCAACAGGCCTACGGAACTCGACAGAGCCATGAGCGACATCATGTTGATGCCAAAGCCCGCAAAATACATAAGGGTAAATGCACCAATCACGGAAATCGGCATCGTAAGGGCCGCAATGAACATGGTCGAGAACTTGCCGAGGAACAAGAGCAAAAGTCCAGCCGTAAGGCCGATTGCGATAATGATATTCTGAATCACGTTATCGATAGCTTCGTTCACTGCTTCGGACTTGTCGTAAACCAGGTGAAGTTCGAATCCTTCGGGGAGTGTTTGCTGAATCTGGGCCATGCGCTTGAGCACACCTCTCGAAACTTCAACCACGTTAGCGTCGGAACGCTTCTTGATATCGAGTGAAACAGAGTTCGTTCCGTTGAAGCGAGAAGCAGAAGTAATCGATTCAATCGTGTCCTTGACGTCGGCGATTTCAGAAAGTTTGATCACGCCTGTTTGGGTCGGAATATCCAGGTCGCGCATTTCGTCGAGGCTGGTGAACTTACCTGCGGTACGCACGGTCGTGTTCTTGTGCTTGCCGATGACTTCACCGACCGGGTTGTTGACGTTAGCTTGTCCGAAAACTCCCATGATGGTCGCAATGTCTACATTGCGGTCAATCATTTTGTCCTTGTCAAGTTCAATGGAAATCTGGCGAGTGGTACCACCGAAAAGGTCAACGCTTGCCACGCCCGGAACAGAGGTGAACAGCGGTTCGATTTCGTCTTCCACCTTCTGGCGGAGTTCCGTGGAGTTCAGCGGACCGGTAAACGAAATGGACATGATGGCGGCACCGTTAATGTCCACCTTCGAAATAATCGGGGCCTGCACGGCATCCGGGAAGTCGGCTGCGGCAAGTTCAATCTTGGAACGCACGTCGTTTGCAGCCACGTCCACGTTGATACCCATGTTGAACATGGCAACCACGATACCGTAGTTTTCAAGGCATATCGACTGCACGTAGTCGATACCGTCCACCAGTTCCACCTGTTCTTCGATAGGCTTGATGATGGTCGTTTCGATTTCTTCGGGGTTTGCACCCGGATAGATGATGGTACCGGTGACCACGGGGACGTCGAATTTCGGCATCAGGTCCACCACCATCATGCTGTAGGTGTAGAGACCGAAAACCACCACGGTCAAAATGACCATGAGCATGGTTATCGGTTTATAGATACTGGCCTTAATCATTCAGAATCATCTCCTATTCAACGATCAGCACTTTGTCGCCGTCGTTCATCTTGGACTGGCCTTCGACAATCACGGTTTCGCCACCTTCAAGGCCTTCTGTAATCTGTACTTCGTTCTTGGTCTGCACGCCAAGCTTCACGATCTTGCGGAGGGCCTTGCCTTCGGCATCGACAGTCCAGATGACGTTAATGCCGTTGCGGTAAACGATTGCTTCGGCAGGAACCACGATGCCTTCTACCTGGCGGGCGTCGAGTTCTGCGGTCACGTACATGCCGGGCAGGAGCTTCTTGGCCTTGTTGTCGAACGTAATTTCAACCGGGAAGAAGTGGGTTGTCGGGTTTGCTGCGAGCGGAATCAGAGTCACCTTACCCGTGAACGTTTCGTCGGCGACAGTGACTTTGGCAGATGCTCCCTTCTTGAAGAATCCGATGTCCTTGCTGGTGATGTTCAACTTCAAGATAACCTTGTTGAGCTTGGCAATGGTTGCAAACTGAGCGCCCTGTCCCGGAGTCTGGCCAACCTTGAACTTGATTTCGGTCACCACGCCTGCTTCAGGAGCAAGAATCAAGGTAGCGCGGCGGGCGGTTTCAAGTCCCATCTTTGCGACCTTGAGTTGCATTTCCTGACTATCCATGTCCTGCTGGCTAATGCCGCCCTTGGCATGGAGTTCACGCATGCGTTCTGTTGCTTTTTCAAGAACGGCAATCTTTTCTTGTGCTTCCTGGTACTGGGTGTTGTCGCCTGTAAAGAGGTATTCGGCAATCACCTGATCTTTTTGCACCGTGGATCCCACCTGCACGTTGATCTTTGCAATCGGGTCGCCCATCTTGCAGATGGCGCTGTTCTGGTTGATACCTTCGATTGTACCGCTGAACTTACGCACGTCGGTAAGTTTCGAGGTGGCAGCCTTGACTACGCGGGCGGGCTTGCCTTTTTCTTTCTGGATTTCTTCGATAGTCGATGCCTTCTTTTCGGCATTTTCTTCTTTCTTGTCGCAGGCGACAAGCATCAGCGATGCGACAGCGATTGTCAGGAGGGTTTTAACTGTCTTGTTCATTTCTTTCCTCGTCTCTCTTATTAATATTCACCGGTGGCCTGAAGGAGGGCGTTGTAAGCCTGGTTCCAATTCACGATAGCTTGCATGTAGCCGATCTTCGCTGTACGAAGGTCGTTTTCTGCAGTGAGAAGGTTCAGCTGGGTTTCTCTTCCGAGCTTGTAGCTGTCGTTTGTCAGGTCATAATTCTTTTGAGCCAGATCGATTTGGCGCTTGGCAATTTCAAGTTGGGAATTTGCATCTTCGAGCGTGTTGGCGCAAGATTCAATCTGCATGCGGAAGCCGCGTTCGGCGGTTTCTTTCTTGATTTGGGTGCTACGCAAGTCGGATTTTGCTTGAACGACCGCTTCCTTGGTTTTCATGCCATTGAAGAGGTTCAGCTTGAGGTTCAAGGCGATGTACTTGCTGATGTTTTCGTCCCAATCCGGGGCGTCCCACTGGTAAAAGTGGTTCTTGTTGTTGCTGTACTTGAGGCCTCCCACGAGTACGACCGTCGGCTTGTAGCCACCTTCTTCGATAGAAACGTTCTTCTGGAGCATTTCTTCGCTTGCTTCGAGCATCACCAGTTCCTTGCGGCGTTTTTTTACGTTGGCCATGGTGGTATCGGGGTAGGTGTAGCCCTGCAATGGATCACGGAGGTCCCCCTGGAACTTGACTTCGGAATCCCATTCAAGGCCCATGGTGTTAAGCAGGGCATTGCGGGCAAGCACGCGCTTCTTTTCGGTGCTGTTGATTTGGGAGGTCAGTTGGTCCATTTTGAGCTGTATGCGGATCAAGTCGAGTTCGGTCAGCATGCCGCTCTTGAGGCCCTGTTCCACGAAATTCAGGTTTTCCTGAAGCATGTCCTTGGACTGGTACAGGATAGCGATCGATGAATCCAGGAAAATGAGCTGGTCAAAGGCGTTTTCCACGTCGTAGCGGACGTTTGCCTTGGTGTTTTCAAGGTTGACTTCCTTGACGTGCTTGTAGGCCTTGGCAATTTCGATACCGGTACCCACCTTACCCTGGGCGTAAAGGATCTGGGTGGCGGTAAGGCCCACGCTGGACTGCCAGCGATAACCTTGCTGGGACATGCCGTAAATCAGGCCGTCAATGGCGCCTGCGTTCACGTAGTCGTAGGCAGAAGGCTCAGAGCCGTCATTCAACTGAGACTGGGTCTGGTTCAGCGTGTTGAATATGGGCTTTTTGTTGTTTACATCGTCCAAACCGAAAATACGGGTGACGGTGGCATCAAGATCGATTGAAGGTAATGCGTTGCCGTAACCGGCATCAACCTGGGAATTTGCCGAAATGACTTCTTCTTCGGCAGTTTTGACGTCCGAGGACTTTTCAAGGGCGATTTTGACGGCTTCCTCGCGCGTGTAAGTCGTGGCCCAAACCATCTGGGGGACCGCAATGCACAGCGCCATAGCCGATAATGCTGCTAATTGCCTTGACATTCCATCTCCTATATACATTTTGCGGTGCAAATGTAAAAAATTGTTGTTCCATATATAAGGGCTCAAACGCGAATTTAGGGATGAAATGACCAATTTTAGGGATGAAAAACAGCCCGCCGGAGGGGCGGGCTGTAATAGTGAACTTTTGTGTAGTTTTGATTACATCAGGCCGGGGATTTTCATGCCGCCGGTAATGCCGCTGATGCTTTCCTGGGTAGCGTCGTCTTTTTTCTTGACGGCTGCGTTAATGGCTGCCATGAGCAGGTCTTCGAGGGCTTCCACGTCGTCTTTGTCGACTGCATCGGGGTTGATCTTGATCATGGTCAGGACTCCCTTACCGTTCATGGCGACTTTTACCATTCCGCCACCGGCTTCGGCTTCAAAACTCTGTGCCTTAAGGTCGCTTTGTGCTTTCATCATCTTGCTCTGCATCTTCTGGAGATCGCGAAGCATTTTGCTCATGTCCATAGTGTTTTCCTCGTTAAATGTTTTTAGGGTAATATAGAAAACTATTCGTCACTTTCCGTGGTGTCGCAACCTTCGGCTTGCTGGGGGGCTGCCACGGGGCGAGTGCTCTTGATGCTGTAAATCAGTTCGGCGGCGAAAAGTTCCTTGAGCTTTCGAAGCCCGGGTTCTTTTTCCATGTCCAGCTCGAATGGCGTCATTTGAGCCTGCTTGCGAATCTGGAGCTCCGATTCGTTGAAGGCTCTGGTCTTGAGGGTCAAATCCACCTGCGTCTGGAGCATTTCTTCGAGCATTTGCTTGATGCGCTCCATGTATTCGGGATGGTCTTCCATTTGTTTTACGCCCCAGGCGTCGCTTGCGTTGTCGCCCAAGTAGGTGAGCGCGATGGGGAAGGGGGTTGCCTTCAAGTCGCCTGTTTCGAGCACGGTGTCGTTCAGGGCCACCGAGAACGCGAAATCGCCGGAATCGGCAATGCGTGTCTTGATAGAACCCCAGGCGGCAGAAATCTCGTAACGGCTGTAAACGTCGCCATTGTATCCGCTGGCAATACCGTTTTGGAGGGCTGCGAAGGGATTTTCGTCCTGTTGCTGTAACGCCTTGGCTTCTTCCTCGGCTTCCAGCATGTTTTGGACATCAGTTACTTTTTTTTTTAACGCCTCGTCGGAGGCGCTTTTCGGGTCGTTGATGGCGGCAAGCGCACGCCTCAAGTCCGTAAGCCTGTCAAGCCATGCCATGCGGGCAAATGTGGTTTCTACCAGCAGGCGCGGGTTTGTGCTGTAACGGAGCGTTCCCTGCAAGTCAATCAAAAGCTTGCTGATGCGCAGAATATCGCCGTTCTTGAGTTCGGGCACCACGCTCTTGTACTTGGTGAACATTTCTTCGGAAATGTTCAATGCGTCGGGCGTAAAGGCGTCGAGGCGGGCGTAAAGCAGGTTGCGCAGGAACTTGCCGAATCCGTCAAGCAAGGGCGTGAATTCGATGCCGCGCTTACAGGCATCGTCCACCATTTTAAAGCAACCCTTGAGGTCGTGGCTTTCGATAGACGAAATCAGCGAGAAAAAGAGTTCTACAGGCGGAATGCCGAGGACGCCACGGACGGCGTCGGCGTTCATTTCGTTGCCGGTAAAGGCGTAAGCCTGATCGAAGTAGGTGAGGCCATCGCGCATGGAACCGTCGGCTTTTTCGGCGAAAATGTCGAGGGCTTCGTCGGTCGCGTTGATGCCTTCCTGTTCGCAAATGTAACGCAGGCGGCTGCGGATCTGTTCAATCGACAAGCGCTTGAAATCGAAACGCTGCACGCGGCTGAGAATGGTCTGCGGAACCTTGTTGACTTCGGTCGTCGCGAAGATGAAAATCACGTGTTCAGGCGGTTCTTCGAGCGTCTTGAGGAGCGCATTGAAGGCGCCCGTCGAAAGCATGTGGACTTCGTCGATAATGAAAATCTTGTATTTGCCGATGACTGGCGGGTACTGCACGCGTTCAATCACGTCGCGGATGTTGTCGACGCCGGTATTGGAAGCGGCATCTATTTCGAACACGTCCATCGGGTTCCCGCCGGCAATGTCCTTACAACTTTCGCATTCTCCACAGGGGTGCAACGGATCTCCGCCTTTGCAGTTCAGCGTGCGGGCGAGGATACGGGCACTGGTGGTCTTACCGACACCGCGGGTTCCGGTAAACAGGAATGCATGGTGCAAGCGACCTCCTTCAATTGCGTTTTGAAGAGTCTTTGCGATATGTTCCTGACCGACCATGTCGGAAAAAGATTGCGGACGCCACTTTCGGGCCATTGCTACGTATGCCATGTGCGGGAATATAGTAAAAGGCGAGAGCAGCGGCAAAATAACTTGTTATTTTGACATTGCCGAGCCGTACTATATGCGTTCTGAAAGAACGCCATATAGTAAAAAAGTGTGAGATGTGTAATGACTGATGTGAATTGGCCAATTCCACATTCCTCATTTCACATTTCACATTCAACATTTTTTGTATTATTTGTCCGAGATAACTAGCGAGGTTTACGATGAATCCTAATTTGGCTCTTTTGATTCTTTCTTGGCAGGTGGCTTGCCTTTTCCATGAAAACGAAACCGACAAACTCTTGGAAGGCTCCACTTCGGCAACAGAAGCCGAAAGCGATACGCTCGATGCGATTCATGACGAACTGACCCCGGATGTTTCGTGGGACGATTTCAACAATACCTACGCCAAGTTCAAGTCCGCCAAGGACCGCGCCGCTGCCTGTATTGAAGCCCTGAAGAATGAACCGGGTGAATTCAAGTGCAAGGTGCTGGAATCGATGCTCCGTGTAGCGAACGCCTCTAAGGAAGACGACAACGAAAGCAACGTTAGCCCCGAAGAAATGGACTTTATCCAGCAGATTCGCGAAGCACTGGAATAGCGATGAGTTCGTGCCTTACGGCACTTTGGACGATATAAAAAAGCCCCTTTGCGGGGGCCTTTTTTGTTTACGGTTAACGCATACGCTTCGCGTATGCCGGAGGCAATCAAAGATTGCCGACCTATCTCAGTATAATATCACCGTTTGCGACGAGCTTGTCACGCAGCTTGTTGTGGGCCTTGTTGACTTCGTCGTCGGTAAGGGTGCGGTCCATGGCCTGATAGGTGAGGCTGTAGACCAGGTTCTTCTTGCCGGCTTCGATTTTGTCGCCTTCGTAGATACTCTTGAGCGTAATCTTCGCGAGGTTCTTCGGGTTCAGGCCCTTGATGCGTGCGAGAATCTGCTCGTGAGTCATGGTCTTGTCGACTTCGATAGAAATGTCACGGCTAGACGGTACCTGGCGGCTGAACGGTTCGAACACGATCTTCTTGTGGGTGGCGTGTTCCATCTTGTCCATGTCTAGTTCCATCACGTAGGTGGTGTAGCCGATATCGAAGGCGGCCATGGCGGTCGGGTGGAGTTCGCCCATGGTGCCAAGCACCACGCCGTCGGCGAGGACTTCGACCTGCTTGCCCGGGTGCAGGAAGAGTTCTGCCTTAGCCGGAACGCGGAATTCCACCACGAGGCCCACGCGCTTGAGGAAGCTCTGCACCAGGCCCTTGAAGGCGGCAAAGTCAATCTGGGCGGGCTTGTCGTTGAGCGGGTTCACGTCGAAGGCACCTGCAACGGCGAGGGCAACGAGGTTCGATTCGTCGAAGCCCGGATCGCGCACGTCCTTGCGGTCGCGCTTGAACTGGCCCTTGGCGACTTCGAACAGACGAACGGAACCGGGGCGGTTCTTTTCGTTTTCGGCAACGCTCTTGAGAAGGTTCGGAAGGAGACTGGTCGGAACCACGCCGAGTTCGTCGGAAAGCGGGTTCAGCAGAGCTGCGGGCTTGCTGCGGCGGTCGTCATTTTCGGCGCCGAACAGAGCTTCGGTGCGGGCCTTGCTGGTAAAGCGAAGGCTCAAGCATTCATGCAGGCCCATTGCAGACAAGGTCTTGCGGATCTTGCGGTTCAGGACTTCGATTGGCGGCAGTTCGTTCGGCTGCATCTTGAAGCTCGGCAGCGTGTACGGGATGTTGTCGAAACCGATGAGTCGGGCGACTTCTTCGATGAGGTCCACTTCGCGTTCGAGGTCGGGGCGGTAGCCCGGAATCTTGAAGGTGATGGATTCGGCATCCTTCTTCACGACTTCGAGGGCGATACCCGTGAGGTACTTTTCGATGTCAGCTGCGGCAATCTTCATGCCGATGACCTTTTCGGCGCGGGCAGTGCGGAGCGTGACTTCGTTCAAATTTTTCTTGTGGTCGTCGCCGGTGTATTCGACGGTGCCCTTGAGAATGCGGCCACCCGCGACTTCCTGAATCATGGCGCAGGCGTAGCGGCTGTATTCGTCCTGGGTAGTAAAGTCAATTTCGCGTTCGAAGCGGTAGCTGGAATCCGTCGAGATGCAGAGGCGCTTGGCCTGCTTGCGGACGATGGTCGGGTTGAACCAGGCGCTTTCGAGGAACACGTTCTTGGTGGTGTCAACAATTTCGGATTCAACGCCGCCCATCACGCCGGCTACGCAAGCTGGACGGTCGCCATCGCAGATGACGAGGTCGTTTTCAACGAGTTCATGGGCGGTGTGGTCGATGGTCTCGATCTTTTCGCCCTTCACGGCGCGGCGGACCTTAATTTTGTTGCCGTGCAGCTGGTCCATGTCGAAGCTGTGGAGCGGCTGGCCCACGTCCATCAGAATGAAGTTCGTGATGTCGACGACGTTGTTGATGCTGTTCATGCCCACGGCATGCAAGAGCTTGGCGAGCCAAGCCGGAGACTTTTCAACCTTCACGTCCTTGATGACGCGGCCCACATAGCGGGAGCAGCCGCAACCGGGAACCACTTCGAGGCTGATGGCAGAGCTGGCAGCTTCGGAATCTTCCTTGAGTTCGTAGGCGAGCGGCTTGAGCGGGCGGTTGAACTTGGCGGCGAGTTCGCGGGCCACGCCACGGTGGCTGAGGGCGTCCGGGCGGTTCGGGGTCACGTTCAGTTCAAAGCAGACGTCGTAGAGGCCGAGGCTTACGAACGGGGTGCCAGCGGGAATAGAGTCGTCGAGAACCATGATGCCGGCGTGGTCGTCGCTGAGGCCGATTTCGTCTTCGGCGCAAATCATGCCGAAGCTTTCGACGCCGCGGATCTTGGATTTCTTCATCTTGAGGGTGCCGCCATCGGGGAGCGGAAGTTCTGCACCGATCGGGGCGAGTACCACGGTCTGGCCGGCGGCCACGTTCGGGGCGCCGCAAACCACTTGAATGACTTCCTTGCCGTCGTTCACCGTCGTGATGTGCAGGTGGTCGCTGTCCGGGTGGGCTTCGCAGGTGAGTACCTTTGCCACAACGAGCTTTTCATAAACCTTGCCCGGTTCTTCCATGCCTTCGACTTCGAGGCCTACAGCGGTGAGTGCCTTTGCAACTTCTTCCGCAGATTCCGGAAGATCAACGTGACGTCTGAGCCAATTCAAAGAAACTTTCATCTTTATTCCTTTTTTGCGCGGATTTTGCCGGGTGCTTCAAAACGACCCGCGTGCAAAACACGTGCCTGCTTAAATTTCGGTGGTAAATTTAGAAAATATGGTTATTCTGTAAAATTGATATCTAGCGTTTTTATCAAAGAATCAAGACGATGGGTCAGTTTCTCAGCGCCAAGTGCTGATAAGTGGTCCGTATCGAAGGCCATATCATCGGTGTAGTCGTGATTTCCCATTTTGTTTTCGTCCATCAGGATAAAGTTGGGATATGTTTTACTGATGTTGTCTATTTCCTGGATTAGTGCTGGTGTTTCACTGCGCAATAATCCATGAAAACCAAAGGCTCCAGTTTCTTTGTATCGTGGATTTTGAGGAGTGATAACTCCGATGAGAATGATGTTTTTCTCATAACATTTCTTGGCTATATCTTTTAGCATTTCAAAATTTTTGTAGTAATGTGAGGATTTTTCTTCTTTCCAGTTGCTATCTAGTTTGACTTTGGGCTCACCCCAAGAACTCGCATTTTTTCCTGAAAATCCCCGTGTGGTTCTAAGCTTTTGTCCCTTAAGAGTGCCTGGTGAGTTGTAAGTAAGCTCTGCGAGTCCATTTGGATATCCGTCTTTCCAGAAATTATGGTTGATGTCGTAAACATAGCCAGGAAACGATTTGAATGTTGTTTCAAAGAATGGATAGCCACTCGTGTACCATATATCTATATCAACAGAGATTACAATAACTTTCAATTTGTTCATATGAATGTGTACATAGTTGTTGAAAAAGAAATAGGTTCCTGCTAGAGTGTTTGCGGATACCGCAAGGTTGACTGCAAAAATTGATTTGTCAAAAAATAGAGGATTTATCCCGAAATAGGTGTGAGAGGAACCAAGAACGGCTAAAGTTGCACTATCTCTATAGTTCCACAGCATTTCCATCTTGTACCGCCATTGATTAGCATACGTGTCTCCGCCAGAAGTGTAGTAAACACCTGCGCTGTCGGGGTCGAGATGGAATGTCGTGTCGACTTCGGCAGAATCTTCTGTTGACGGAATAATCTTTTGTACTTTCTTTATCCACAAATTCGGATGCCAAAGTTCTTCGCTCCCGACAATTTCGGTAGTGGAGCTGTCTTCTGGATTGACGATGGCAATCTTTGTGTGGGCTCCGTTAGAATTGGTGAGCGTTGCTATGATAACGGATTTATCGCCGTCGGAGGCCCATTCTGTATGGTCAAAGGTGTAGCCAGATGGCGCCTTGATGGACTGAATCAGCTTTCCATTGCTGTCAGCGATAAAGATCCGTTCGTGGGTGGTGTAGCTTTCGCCCACAAATTCCTTGCCCGGTTTTCCGGCAAAGTCGAGGAATGCGGTGCGCTTGGTCCCGTCCTGGGAAAGCGATACGTTGCAGGCTTGGGCTGAATCGTACCAGACGATATCTTTCTTGGCGACGCGGGCGCGCAGGATTCTTGCTCCAGATACGGCAAGGGACTGGTCTTCGCTGATGCCACCGTGGTATGCTCCGTCAAAGATTTTTTGTGGAGTACCAAATTTGCCGTTCGCAAATTTTACCTGCCAAGTCGAATTGCTCTTGAACGTTGCTTCGTCCTTGTTGTTCCCGGCGTCGTTTACGTAGACGATGACTGTGTCGCCGTTTCCAAGGACTCGCCAGCGGGGGATTGCGGCACTTTTAACATTTAACTTTATCGGTTCTGACGGAATTTCTGAGTCGAGGCTCTGTACGTAAACGGAAGAAGTCCCACTGATTCCCTCGTAGCCGGTGCTGAAGACGACCCATTCTCCGTCAGGAGAAATTTCGGGGTGGTAGGCGTTGATGTCGTTAGAAAGTTCCGTGACGGAAAGCGTGCCATCGCAGTAATCGATGTAGTTGATTTTCCCGCTGACATCGTTACGGAATGCGAGTTTTGTATTGTATGATTTCGTGAAATTCTTGACGGTTTCGGAATTCGCGATGGGCGTGACGATGCTTGCCGTAGAACGTCCGTCGTTGCTCATCCACAAGGCGTTGGGAATTGCTCCGAGAGCAAGGCGGAACCCGACATATTCTGCTCGTGTCGATGAGGTGACTGTGTAGACATCTCCGCGGCTGTAAGGGTTGAGTTCTGCAACGCTAGAATTGTAACCGCCACCTTTGACGATTCTTTCGCCCATGTCGCCACCATCGGGAGCGCCGACGTAGTTTGAAACGGTTGTGTCGCGGAATAGTCCGAGCCAGTCGTTTACCCATTCCATCGCGTTGCCGGCCATGTCGCAAAAGCCAGCGGAGTTGAAATCTTTACTGCAGACTGGGTGAAGTTTGTATTCAGAGTTGCTGCTGTTCCAGCTGTTCTTGGTGTCCCATGCGAGAGTCGTTGCGTAGACCCATTCCGCTTCGGTCGGGAGTCGGTAGCCTTCGACATCGGCATGAAATGCGAATCCTTCTAGATTGGTGCAGTGCTTTTCGTCGTCGAAGATGGCGCTACGATAGGTGTATACGGTGTCGCGCTCTTCGAGTTTACTTTTGGCGTTTGCAAAAAGGATGGCGTCGTAGTAGGTGATGTCGGTGAGGGGGAGACTGTCGTTTTCACATTTGCCGAAGGTCTTGAGTTCTGCTTTTTTGGCAATGCTTGCGTATTCGCCACAAGTGACTTCATGAATGTCCATGTAAAAGTCGTAATCAAGAGAGACTTTCATGGCGGGGCGTTCGTTGGCTTTAAAAGATTTGTCATTGGTTCCCAGCATGACTTTGTCGCCGGAGAGACGAAGCATTCCTTCGATTTCTTGAGTAGAATCCTCGGTTGTGTCAACGATGGGCAAAACGGCCGTCTCGTCTACGGGAGGCGTAAACGATTCGCTGTTGCTACAAGCAACAAAATAGAGGGACACTATGAGTGCCAAAAGAAACTTCATATTTTCTCCTTAGACCTCCCGATCCCTTTGTAAAAGTACAAAAAAATTTTGGAGGTGGAGAAAAGTCTAGAAGTTCTTATCGGTGTTCGTGGCGGATTGGCTTTAGCTGGTTGATGACCGATTGCAGTTCCTTGGGCAGCGGGCAATCAAAAACTTTCTTGTCGCCTTGCCATGTGAATTCCAGTCGGCAACTGTGCAGGAACAATCGGTTGAGCCCGAGCATTTTTTTGACTTCGCGGTTGAGGGCAAAGTCACCGTAGCGTGTGTCGCCGAGGAGCGGATGCCCGATGCTTGCAAAATGCGCGCGGATTTGGTGCATGCGGCCTGTTTCGAGCTTGATTTTTACTAGGTCGTAGCCTTCGTAATGCTGCTTGACGCGGTAGTGGGTGATTGCCTTTTGTGCGTCCTTGCCGGTTTCGCCGACCTTCATTTTAGAGCCCTTGGCGGCGTCGGTGCGGGTGAGCGTCTCGTTGATGGTCCCCTTGTCTTTTTTGAGATTCCCCTTGACGAGGGCAAAATAGAATTTGTCAACTTCGTGTTCGCGAATCATGCGCGTGAGTTCACGGAGCGTGTCGCCGTGGAGGGCGGCAATGATCATGCCCGAGGTTTCTTGGTCGAGGCGGTGGGCGATAGTGGGCTTGAAGTCGAGCCCTTCGCGGCGGCCCCATTCCCACAGGTATTCTACGAGGCTCTCGCCGGGGCGAGTGCCGGAGCCCGGTTGGCTTGCGAGTCCCGAGGGCTTGTTGACGATAACGTAGTCTTCGGTTTGTATAATGAGGTCGAGTTCCTTGGCGCCCCAGCCAGACTGCTTCTCGGCGGGGGAGGTGGCCTTGCCCCAGGTGGATTTTGCTTTTGCAAAACCGGTGCTGGGCTTATCGCCTTCGTTTTGGCTGGCGGGAAACTGGATGACATTGGTTGCGCCCTGGGAATCCGCATCGACGCTTTTGAAGTTTTCGTAGATGCAGACGGTGTCGCCTTCCTGCAACATTTGATTTGCCTTGCCTACGACGCCATTCACACGGACTTTCTTTTTGCGGATGACGGCGAAAAAGACCGACAGCGATTCGTCGGGAAATGCCTTGCGCAAAAAACGGTCGAGGCGCATGTTGGCAAAATTGCGGTCAATGACTCGGGTAATCATAAGCTTTCCTTTTTCGCGTAGTGGGCGAGTCGCACGCCGTCGGCGGCGCTAGTGACGATTCCGCCGGAATATCCGGCGCCTTCGCCGAGCACAAACAGGCCTTTGGTATTCACGCTTTCAAGCGTCTCGTTGTTGCGACTCATGCGCAGTGGGCTGCTGGTGCGGGTTTCGGGGGCGACAATCAGGCCTTCTTCGATGAATCCGGGAATCTTCTTGTCAAAATTCTGGAATCCTTCGGCGAGGCTCTTGCAAATGGTTTTGTCCATCCAGTCCCAGAGATTGCTTTGTACAAGCCCGCAGGGGTAGGTGGATTTCGGGAGCGATTTGTCTTCGCGGTGGGCGAGGAACGCCTTGATGGTTTGGGCCGGAGCGGCGTAACTCTTGCCGCCGACCGCGTAGGCGTCGCTTTCGATTTTGCGCTGGAATTCAAGACCGCCAAAGAGCTTGTCGCTTGCGGCAATGGGCACGGCGATGGCGCCGTTGGCAAAGGGACCGTTGCGGCGGCTGTAACTCATGCCGTTGGTGGCAAGGGTCCCGGGCTCCGAGGCGCAAGGTACCAGAACGCCACCCGGGCACATGCAGAAACTGTAGGCGCTGCTCGATTTGTTCAGTGTCGGGGTGGCGAGGAAATATTCGGCGGAACCCGTGAGCTTGGTGTCTACATTCAGGCCCAGCTGGCGCATGTTGATGAGCGCTTGTGGGTGTTCGACGCGCACGCCCATGGCAAAAGCCTTGCTTTCGAGCGTGACGCCACGGGCGTGGAGCATTTCGTAAATGCTCCGGGCGGAATGCCCGACGGCGAGCACCAAGGCTTCGCAGGGTTTCCAATTTGCCTGAGAATTGGGCGTTGAAACGTCTCGCAGCTGGATCGCCGCAATGCGACCATCCTTAATCTCGATGTCTTCAAGGGCGGTGCTAAAATGAATCTTGCCGCCAAGCTTTGCAATTTCGGCGCGCAGCTCACGCAGCAATAAAACCAGACGGTCCGTGCCGATATGCGGCTTGGCGAAGGTCACGACCGATTCGTCGACTCCAAAGTCGACCATGTCGTGTAGAACCTGTTCCACGAACAGGTTCCGGGTGCGGGTGTTAAGCTTTCCGTCACTGAATGCCCCCGCACCGCCTTCGCCATAAAGCACGTTGCTGTAGGCGTTAAAATTCCGGTCAACAAAGAATCGGCGAATATCGCGGAAACGCTCTTCCACGCATTTGCCCTGTTCGTACAAATCGACGGCAAAACCTTTCCGCAACAAATGCAAGGTTGCCCAAAGTCCACTCGGGCCTGCGCCAATGACATCCACATGGCCGGGCATCGCGACGCTGCTTTTCTGCGGGTCGGTCTCTAAACTTTCTTTGTCACGTGTCGCCGCTACAAGCCCCTTGGCGTGATTTCCGGTGGCACGGACTTCACGTTTTAAGTCAAAAATCACGTTGTAAGACCACTTGGGGTCTCCTTTGCGACGGCTATCCAACGAAAATCGCTCCACCTGCAAATTGAAGATTTCTTCGGGGTGCAGGCGGAGTTCCTTGGCCAAAGCCTCGCGGTACTTGCCTTTCTTGGCAAGCGCAACGCTTAGTTCTCTGTAACGGTAGGTGAACATTATTCCAAATTTAAAAAATAAAGAGCCGCTTTTTGTAAAAGCGGCTCTCTTTAAACAATGTTAGATGTTTTTAGAATACGTAGTTCACGCGGATGCCGGCGTAAATATCCTTGTATTCGTCGCTCAAATTGTCCGGACGATAGTAAAGGGCCGTGCCCGTGTACCAATCGGTGCTCAGACGCTTGGTGTGGTTCACGCGCAGATTCACGTTGCCCAACACATCCGTTTCGGTTTCGTCTTCGCTAATGCCGTCTTCTTCCCAGTCAATGGTCATATAACGAAGTTCTCCAGAAAGGCCCAGAACCAAGAAACGCTTCAGGAACGAAATTTCAAGTTCGTCGTTGACCGTAAATTCGCGTTCGGTCATGTCGTTGCGTTCGTAGTTCTTGAAACGCGGCGTAAATCCGAAGCGGTTCTGCACGCGCTTCAGAGTCGTCGTTGCGGAGAGCGGATAGGCGTGTTCAAAGTAGTCTGCACCGCCAAAGTAGTAACCCAGCTTGGCCCAAGTGGTGTTGGAAAGATCCATGCCGCTAATCAAGGCGTCCTTGTAGAACTTGGAATCGTCGCTACGGAGAATCCAACGGCCGCCAGCCTTGAAGATGGTGCTGAAGCCGCGAACCGTCAAGTCCAAAGCCCAAGTGTTCTTGTAGATTCTTTCCTGGAATTTAGAGGCGAGATAGTCTTCGTCGGACAGATTCATGTATTCGGCCCAGCGAGCGGAATCCAACACGGCGGTTATTTCGCCGTCAACGATTTCGGTCGTAGTTCTGCCCTGGCGAGGTGCAAACCATCCGTCTTTATAAATTCCGTCTTTCAGAATGGGGTCGACGTGGATTTGGTTGGGGCGGTATTGCGTGCGGTATTCCAGATTGTAACCGACACTCACGTCTACGTTCTTGCCAATCTTGAAGTCGTTGCCCAAAGACCAGTTCTGAATGTACTTGGTTCTGCCGTAATCCAGTTCGTGTTCTTCGAACCACTTGGAATCGCTGTCGTTGAAGAGACCCCAGCGGGTTCCTTCGCCAAGGCCAAGCAGGTTTGTCTTGTCTCCATTGGCGGCGTTTTCGATATTGAGCAAGTAGCCAAAGTTGAGAGTCCAGAACTTGGTGATGATTTGTTCGATGTTGCCGCCGAATTCACGCGTGTCGGAGAGCTGGTCCGGAGATCCGGCGCTGTAGTAGTCTTCGCCCACGTATTTCAAGTGGCCCGAAATCGTGGTCTTGTAAATGTTCCAGAAGAGCGAGGCTCCGATGGCGAAATTCTGGCTGCCCCAGTTGAGGCCGAGAACGCGGTCATCATCGCGGTCGCTGTCGTATTCCTTTTTCAGGCTCTTGGCTTCGCGAATGAGGGTGCGCAAGGAATCGCGCATTTCGCTGCGGTTAAGCGTCGTGTTGCCTCCGAAGATTTCTTCGAGTTGGGCAGACGAAAGCGAATTGATCTTGTTTTCGTTGGCCATGAGCTGGCGGAGCATTGTCATCGATGCTGTGTTGATTCCGGCTTCGGTAAACACCTTGTTGATGGCGCGTTCCCTGTAAACGTCTGCGGTGTCGGCGCGGCCGACGGCAATCTGACCGTTCAGTTCGATGTCGCCGGGGTAGAACAACCAGTTTCCATCGGCGAATACGGTAAAGGACTTTTGCAAGGGTTCGCTTGTAATGGAACTGCTGCTTCCGCCATCGCGTAACAGCGGGTCGTGAATTTCGTCGTCGGCATAAATGGCGCCAATAGTTGCATCAAAACGGCGCAGCGGAGACCACTTGATAGATCCGCCGTAAGCAAGGCGCTGTGCCTGTGCTTCGCCCTCGTCAATGTAATTCTTGTAGATGTAGGGGTGGCGTTCGCCAATCAAGTAGGGCTTGCGGTTTTCGCCGAAGAATCCGCTCAATTCCAGCAAAGGCTGGTTCACGTTGTTCCTGAGGAGCGAAAGCGTGTAGCCCGCACCGAAGAGGGGGAGGCTTGCCATGTAGGTTTCGCCGGCGGTCTTGGTAAAGTCGCCCAAGATAAGCTTGTTGTAGCTGTCGGTGTAAGTCAAGGTAACCGGGGTCGGAGAGAATTGGTTCCACTGGTCGCCGGTATAGTCGCCATTGAATTCAATGGACTTGCCGTCCGGAGACTGCATCAACAAGTAAACGCTTGCTTCGGTACCGAATCCGGGAACCTGGAAAATGTTCTGGTAGCGATCTCCGTTATGGTCTTTGCGCATAAGGACTTTGTGGTAGTAGTTGTTTACCATCACGCTACCCATGACGCTCCAGGCCTTCGGGGCTTTGGCGTCTTCCTCTTCTTCTTTTTGGGCGAGCAGGTCGCCAATTTTATCGTTTGCGTTGACGGCGCGGCTTTCGACGCCCGGAATTTCAGGGCTTGCGGGCAGGGCCTGTGCAACGCCGTCGTAATCCTTGTTAAAGTCGGTCTCGTTTCCGTTAATGCTTTCGATAACGTCCTTTTCAAGAACGTCACCGGCGCTTGCGCCCACGGCGTTCTTGCTGACTTGGGTGTTGTCAAAGGTCAATTGGCTGTTGCCCATGTCCAAAACGGCGTAGGAGTTGTTTTCGAAGTTGGAAGATTGAACGTTCGTAATGGCGAGCTGAGCGTTGTAAAGGGCGACCTTGTTGCCGTCGAACTTCACGTCGCTGATATTCATGTCGCTGTAGCTGTCGGTATGGACTGCAGCACCGTCATTCTTTTCGAAAAGGCATCCGCTGATAGAAACTTTCGAGTTTTTGGCGTAGACGCCACGGCTCGAAGTGTTCGCAATCTTGCTGGATTGAATGGTCGCGGAACTATTTTCGACTGCGATACCATTTTCTGCGCCGCTAATATTGGCGTTTCTGATTTCGGACTGTTCTTTACCGGTAATAAAGATGCCTTTCCAGCTGCCGTTCTTGGAATCGCTTGCTGCCGAGACGAATTCGACCTCGCTTTCGCTTGTACCGGCGACGACAAACTGTCCCTTGACATAAAGGCCGGTGCCTGGAGCAAACTGCAACTTGACTCCCGGTTCAATCACGAGCACTTGGTTTTCTTCGACAGTCAGGTTTTCTGTTACCAGATACGGGGACTGTTCTACCCTGATAAATCCGTGAACGTTGCCGCTGAGCGGGGTGCCTTGAACTGGGGTTGCCGGTTCTTGGGCGTAAGCCAGAGCGGTGGTCAGGGCGATAATCGAAAAAAGAGAAATGTTTTTCATTATTTGACCTTGTATGGCTTAGATTCAGTAAGAATTTCACCGCTCTTCAGGGTGACGGTAATTTTGACTGTGGTTGTAGTTCCGTACGGTAGTGCAATCTGCTGGTCAATCCGGTTCGACTGTAAGTCTGTGCCACGGAGCTGGATGTTTTGGTCGGGCAGGGTAATGTCAATCTGCTTGATGTATGTCGGATCGTTTTGGGGAAGGTTCTTGACCGAGAACGAAAGCTGTTTATGGATCTTGCTGTTGACACTTTTGGGTGGGGGTGGCACGAACAAACGTTCCTCTTCTTTGCCACCGTCAATGACAATCTTTGCTTTTCTGATGGGCGGGTAACAATCCAGTTTCTGGGTCAAATCAACTTTGTTGCCTGCGAGATCTTCGACATGGAACTTGTACACGTGGGTGCCGCTAGTCAGGTTTTCGTAGAACTTGCGGTCGCTGTCAAAGTAGATTTCTTTTTGGGCGACGTTATCGATGTACAGCGTGTAAATCGCCTTGTCTCCGTTGGTCTGGCCTAACGCGAGAGCGGCCTTGCACTGGTTGGGGTAAAGTGCGAGCGTTGGCGGAATCAGGTTCACGGTCTTGCATGACTTAACTACCCTGATGGGAACATTTATGTCCTTGTAGCCTTTTTGAGATTCGAAATTCAGGTGGAGCGTATTTTCGTTCCAGTTGCCGTTCTTGTCGGATACGGCGATGGAGTGCGTAAAGCGGCCGTTTGCGCTGAGGGGGACGAGGTTTTTCGAGGTGTGTTTGCCGAGCGAAACGGTAAGGACTGCGTTCTGGTCGGTGGTGTCGAATACGCCTTCAATGGTAACCATGGCAGGGTCACATACTTCGATCGGCATGCTGGTTGTAACGGTTAATAGGGCCTGGTCGTCTGCAACGGTAGTGTCGCTTGTGCCTGCGAAATAGGTGGTTACGAGACCGCACTGAATTGTGTTGGTGGAGTCGCCATCATAGAAGCAGGTGAAAGGAATTTTCTTTTGACCGATAGTGCTGGGCGCCCATTCGACGGCCAACTGGATGGCGCTACCATCGGAGCGCTCCGGTTCGCCGAAAATACGGATGTGGGTGCCTTCGGAGCAGGTGGCCGTGATGGTCTGCTTGGCAGAATAAACGATATCGGGGAGGGGGTCGATATGGCAATCGATTTTAGACCTTAATTCCTTCTGCTTTTCGGAAATTTCCTTGTTAGCCTTTTCCGCGGCCTTGCGGATAGCGTCTGCAGAAAGGGTGGTGTCGGTTAAAACGGAGTCAAGAGCCTTGAAGAGTTCGTTGTTTCCGGAAGATTCCAGGTCGATGATGATAGGATTGTCTTTGCAGAGAATAATTGTCTGGCCGCCGGTGATGGCTTGGGTCGTTTTTGTCGTACTGATTTCAAAGCTCAGGTTACCTGTTGAAAGAGAGGCGATTTCGCATTTACTGACTTTGCCGACAAATCCGTCTGTACCGCGGATAGCAGCGGTGGCGATACCGGTCTTGAACTTGAATTTGCTCTTGCCGTTTGCCTGCTTCTGCACATCGAACTTCATGCTGCCGCGCTTGACTTCGGTAATGAAGTTGTTTTCGCCGTCTTCAAACGAGAGTTCCGTAATCGCGACAACGGTGTTTTCTTGAACGTTGAACGAACTTCCGTCGGGGAGCGCGATAATCACTTCGGATTCCAGAAGGGTCTCGATATCGTCGCCTTTTTTGACGGTTTTAGCTTTTTTGAGCTTATTCTTTTCTGGATCGGAACTTTTGATGACCTGTACGTTGCCACTGCGGTGCAGGAATACTTCACCTACGGCGTAGTGGACCTTGCCGGATTGAGCCTTTGCGGCGAAAGAAACCCCGACAAGGAGTACTAGAAGGGTAGCTAAAAGCCTAAAAGAGCGATAAAAAGACATAAAGCCTCGCTTTATAGTTACATTCGTTCGTAAATATATGTATTTTTTTACAGTCCCGATCAGAAATGTATACTCGGGGTAACAAAACTGTGACTTTTTTCAAAGTTTTTTGGAAGAAGGTCAAAACCTATAACTACAGGACTAAATATGGAAGTTGAAGAACTGACCGTTGCCTATAGCGATGAAGATACCGGTGAAGAAGTCATCAAGGAAATCGGCAAGGAAATCCTCTCGAAGGGGGCATGGCCGACCGTGATGTTCTTTTACCAGGAACGTGACCCGAAGTCCGGTGAATTTACCGAACCCAAGGTGTCGTTGCGCCGCTACCGCAAGATGGCGGGCAATTTCAAGCCCCAGGGCAAGTTCAAGATTACGGGCAAGGCCCAGGCTGAAGCTATCATTGACGTCCTCAAGAAGTGGTATAACATTTAATGCCTGACCCTGCTAGTCGAAAGAAGAAGTATAATATCGAGTTCCTTTGCGAGGGGGACATCGAGGCTTTTCCGTATAAGGACAAGTTCGAAAAGATGGCTCGCAAGCTCCTTGCCGAAGAAGGCAAGGAAAAAGACGTGAATATCGTGCTCTGCACCGACGAGTTCGTGCGCACCATGAACCGCGACTACCGCGGTCTCGACAAGGTGACGGACGTTCTTTCCTTTGAATGGAAGAACGAGCTCGGTGTCGAAATTCCTGAAGACGAGGCCATGCTCGGCGAAATCTATATCGCCCGCGAGCAGGTGCGCCGCCAGGCTCCCGAATACGGCAACACGTTCTACGCCGAAATGAAACGCGTGATTGTACACGGGCTGTTGCACCTTTCGGGCTACGACCACATCAAGGCCGCCGACCGCAAGGTCATGCGCAAGCGCGAATGCGAATTCCTGGGACTTGACCCGTACAAGGAAGGTGCCTAATGGAATCTTCTGAAAGTTACGCTGTCGCGTTCCTGGTCGTTTTTGTTCTGACATCGTTCTCGTTTTCGCTGATCAAGGCCGCTTTTAGCGCCATTTATGCCAAGCGCGATGCCCGTGACCGTGAAGGCCGCGAAGAGGTAGTTGCCTCGTTGGTGGAACTGCCGGGCTTTAACGAAACGATTTCGATCGGTCGCATCTTCTGTAACGTGGGTGCGGGCGTTTTGGGCTTTTACCTGTTCCAGATGATTCCTTGGAACTGGGTGCAAGATTACTGGTTCCTGGCTTTTGCCGCTTACCTGGTGGTCGCATGCATCGGCATTTACACGATTACGGTGTTCTTGGCAAACCTGCTCGGGAACTTGAAGCCGGACACTTTCGCTGTCGTGCTGATTCCGCTGTTCAAGTTCATTCGACTCCCGTTTGCACTGCCGGCAAAGATTTGCCACTTGCTGTTCGTCAAGATTCTGAAGGGCTTGGGCTACGATTCCAAGCTGAGCTTCTTGCCCGAAGAACGCCGCGACGCCGTGCAGGCGCAGGCCGACTTGAACGACGAAGAAGATTCCGATGGTGAAGGCCTGGAACAAGAAGAACGCCAGATGATTCTGAACATCTTCGACTTCGTGGAAACCCCGGTGCGTGAAATCATGACGCCGCGTGTGGATATGTGCGCGGTCGAAGTCGGCACTCCCCTCGAAGAACTGGTGAAGGTCTTGAATACCGAACGCCATTCCCGTTTGCCGGTGTACAAGGAAACTGTCGATAACATCGTGGGTATCCTTTCGAATCGCGACTTCTTGGAATGGTATACTGAACACCGCGACGAACCCTTTGATATCATGAAGCTCGTGATGCCACCGGTATTCGTGCCGTATCACAAGAAGATTGACGACATGCTCACCGAACTTCGCAAGACGGGTAACCAGCTCGCTATCGTAGTCGATGAATATGGCGGAACCGCTGGCCTTGTCACGCTTGAAGATATTCTCGAAGAAATCGTGGGCGAAATCAAGGACGAAGACGACGTGGACGAAGATGAAGATGTGCAGCGCCTCAAGGACGGGCGATTCATCCTCGATCCGGTTATTACGCTTTCCGATTTGGAATACAAGCTTGGCGTAGAACTCGAAGCTCCCGAAAATTCCCACGTGGAAACGCTTTCGGGCCTGATTCAGGCGACGCTTGGCATTATTCCGTCACCGGGTGCAGAAGTCACCATCAAGGGCTACACCTTCCGCGTGCTCAAGATGGACGGTACCCGTATGGAAAAGGTGCTCATGATCCAGCCTGGCAAGGGCAAGACCAAGAACGTCAAGGCCGTGCCCCGTACACAGGCGTTCAAGGTGGTTTAGTACTGAGTCATGGGTTCGGGGCAAACCCGTTAGAGATTAAAAAGGCGAATCTGTAAAAGATCCGCCTTTTCTGTTGTCATGTTGTCACACTGATTCGAAATGCCTAACGGCATTTCTGATAAAAATCCAATCCGTGTGGTAGTCAAGTATGATTGTCCCGTTGTCGGGGAAGGCTGCTTTACAGCTCCTCAACTGCTTCGGCGCGGAGGTTCTGCACGATGTGGTCTTGACGCTGCGGCGTGTTGTTGCCCATGTAGTAGGCGAGCATCTTGCCGAAGGAGGCATCGGGCGGAAGCACCACCGTTTCAAGGCGCATGTCTTCGCCGATGAACTGGCCGAATTCTTCCGGGGAAATTTCGCCGAGACCTTTGAATCGAGTGATTTCGAGACCGGTCTTGCCGATTTCCTTGGCGGCTCTGTCGCGTTCCGTTTCGTCGTAGCAGTACTTGGTCACCTGCTTGTTACGCACGCGGAAAAGCGGCGTCTGCAGAATGAACAGGTGCTTTTGTTCCACGAGTTCGGGGAAGAATTGCAAGAAGAAGGTCATCAAAAGCAGACGAATGTGCATGCCGTCCACATCAGCATCGGTCGCGATAATCACCTTGTCGTAGCGGAGGTTCTCGAGACCGTTTTCGATATCGAGAGCGTGCTGCAGCAGGTTGAATTCTTCGTTTTCGTACACGACCTTCTTGGTCATGCCGAAGCTGTTGAGCGGTTTACCGCGCAAGCTGAATACGGCCTGCGTCTGCACGTTACGAGCCTTGGTAATAGAACCCGATGCAGAGTCACCTTCGGTAATGAAGATCATAGTTTCGCGGTTCAGCTGGTTCTTGACGTCGGTCAGGTGAATCTTGCAGTCGCGGAGTTTGCGGTTGTGCAGGTTCGCCTTTTTGGCGCGGTCGTTCGCAAGCTTCTTGATGCCGGCGATTTCCTTGCGTTCGCGTTCGTTCTGCGTAATGCGGTTTAAAAGAGCCTTTTCAGTTTCCGGATTCTTGTGCAGGTAGTTGTCGAGCTGCGAGGCAACGTAATCCACAATCCAGGTACGCAGCTGGGCGCCACCCGGAGCGACCGTCGTCGAGCCGAGCTTGGTCTTGGTCTGCGATTCGAAAACCGGTTCCTGAATGCGTACGGAAATGGCGCCGATAATGCAGTTGCGCACGTCGGCCGGATCCAAGTCCTTCTTGAAGTGGTCGCGGGCGCCCTTCACAATACCTTCGCGGAAGGCCTGCTGGTGCGTACCGCCCTGCGTGGTGTGCTGACCGTTCACAAAGCTGTAGTAGTGTTCGCCGTACTGGTTGCCGTGCGTAAAGGCCACTTCGATATCGTTTGCCTTAAAATGGGCCACCGGGTAGCGGATAGAATCGTCCACGTGGTTCTGCAACAGGTCCAAAAGGCCGTTCGGGCTGTTGTAGGTCTTGCCGTTCATCACGAGCGAAAGACCGTTGTTCAGGTAGGCGTAGTTCCATACCTTTTCTTCCATGTAGCCCGGCAAGAAACGGAAGTTCTTGAAAATGCTGGCATCCGGTTCGAAGTAGATTTCGGTACCGTTCTTTTCGGTCGTATTCTTTTCGCGTTCTTCGCGGACAAGCTTGCCCTTGCTGAATTCGGCTTCCTTCACGCGGCCGTCGCGGAAACTCCTGACGATAAACTTGGTCGAAAGGGCGTTCACCGCCTTGGTACCCACACCGTTCAAGCCCACGGACTTCTGGAAGGCTTCGGAGTCGTACTTACCACCGGTGTTAATCTTCGATACGCAGTCGATGACCTTGCCCAGCGGAATGCCGCGGCCGTAGTCGCGCACGCGGGCGCTATGGTCTTCAATGTCGATGATAATCTGCTTGCCGGCACCCATCACGAATTCGTCGATGGAATTGTCGATAATTTCTTTCACCAGCACGTAAATGCCGTCGTCGGGGCTGTTGCCGTCGCCGAGCTTGCCGATGTACATACCCGGACGTTCGCGGATATGTTCGTTCCATTCTAGTGTTCTAATGCTGTCTTCGGTATACTTTGCTGCTGCCATAGTAATTAGAAACTCTCGTTAAAATTTTTGTCGGTACAAAGATAAACATTTTTTTTGACAGCTGAGTGTCAAAATCGCTCCAGACACAATATAGCAAAAAATAATGGTAGTGCGCAAGCGTGCAGTAAAAAGTCTTTTTTACATATGCTCAATTGTAGCGATGCGAGCATGGGTCTAGGTGGTGGATTCGGGAATATCAGGTTAAATTTCTATCTTTGGCCATATGAATACCGCTTTTTACGTCTTTATGAAGTTGTTGCCGAAGAATGCCGCTAGCCGTGCCTTCGGTGCTTTGACTCGCCTCAAGTTGCCCGTGATTTCGAAGGCGATGCGCAATGCTTTTGCGAGTTACTACAAACTGAATATGGAAGAATCGGAATTCCCGATTGATCATTACGCTAACATCGGCGAACTTTTTATCCGTAGACTCAAGCCGGGAATGCGCCCGATTGCTGATTCCGAAATCGTGTCGCCGGTGGATGGCGTGCTTTCGCAGACGGCAACTTTTGACGAAAAGCAAGAACTGATTCAGGCCAAGGGCAAGACCTATACGCTCAAGGACCTGCTCCGCGACGAAGAAATGGCTGCCCGCTTTGAAGGTGGCGCCTTCGCAACGATTTACCTTGCTCCGTTCAACTACCATCGCATTCATAGCCCGGCAAAGGCCGAAGTGATTGAGGCCAGCTACTGCCCGGGTACGCTCTGGCCGGTGAATGTGGGTAGCGTGGAACGCGTAGAAGGCCTGTTCTGCATTAACGAACGCCTTACGAGCCACTTGCGCTTGGACGACGGTTCCGAAATGCTGGTGGTCAAGGTCGGAGCCACGAACGTGGGGCGTATCGGGGTTGCCTACACGGACGAACTCTTGGTGAATGCGGGCAAGCTTCCGCGCAACTGCAAGCGTTACGACTGGAAACCCGCCCAGAAAATCACCGTGGAAAAGGGCGGCGAACTGGGTCGCTTCGAAATGGGCAGCACCGTAATTCTCGTGGTCGACAAGAAGATTCGCGAAAGAAATCCGGGACTCTTCCAGAGCCGCGTAGGAACTGCCGTGAAGGTGGGCGAGGCCCTCTAATATTTTAGGTTTTGCCGATGGTTTCGGTCGAGCGATTTATTCACGATGAGCCCGCGTTGTTCAAGGCGACGGCGGAATTCGTGCGATTGTTTGCTCGAATCGACGACCCGGTTCTTACGGTTGCAAAGCAAGAAAAGGGCGCAAACGAACGCATCGCGTGGACGCTTTTAGGAACGGCGCTTTTTCAAGATGTCAGTTACCCGGAATTTGTGGGGCTTTTGCGGGCGCTCAACGAAAAATTCCCTGGAGAAAAGCTCTGGACGTTGCCGGTGCCGAAGGCACAGGATATTGAATCATGCGTAGAATCAGCATTCGGTTGTCGCACCTGGAGTTTGTTTGAAAATGTGGCGGGGATTTTCTGGAGTGTCGGGCTGTTTATTCGCCGGCACGGGAATTTGCAGGAATGGCTTAAGTCCCGCACGCCCGAAGAAATCTGGCGCGATTTAGGCGAGATTTATTTTATGGGCAAGGGAAACCCGCGCCCGAAAGTTTGCGCCGCGATTTACCGCTTGCTCGCGCCCGCTCCGGTAGGGCTTTCGCTGGACTGTGCGCCTTCGCCTAAGTGGCCGCCCCTGCCGCTGACCATGGGCGCTCGCCGCTACCTCTCGATTCTAGGGCCTGCAAGCGACGGCTTTGCGGACTTGGAGCCCGCTCAAAAGCAAAAGCTTGCGACCGACATGTATGTGGCGCTTGTGCAGCATTTGATGGAACAGTCCGAAAATGCCGAGGTGAAAAAGTCGAAGGTCGACGCCTTGACCGCCTACGTGGCCGCGCACAGCCTGCAGTTCTACTTGGAAGACGGAACCGACGGCTTTATTTGCCGGCTTTCTACGGACCATTGCCGCAAATGCCCCCTGCGGGAATATTGCAGTTTTGCAGAGTAGAAATTTCTAAGCTCTACCAACTAAGTTCTACCAACTATTAACTAAATTTAGGCTATGCGTTTTTCTTCTCGATTCTTTAAGATGGCTCTGGTTGCAAGCGTTGTCGCGCTTGTGGCGGGCTGTCAAAAGAAAGTGGAAAAACCGATCGATTATTCCTCAATCCAGTATAAATATTTGAGGCCTGCGTCGTTCAAGGCTGATTCTTCGAAGAATGCCGAAATTCCTTCGCTGGAACGCCGTTACGATTACCGCTATGCTATCATGCTCGGTGACACGCTCGGCGTGACTGTGCTTGAATTCGAAAGCGACGTGTACGCCCTCGATTATTACATGAACAGCGGACACTTCCAGGGGAGCATCCCGATTTTGAGGGGTAACTTCTTGGAACAGAGCTTTCGCGCCGACAAGCGCATCTTTATCTTTAGGCACGACTGCTACCGCCGTTACGAGCGTGCCGACCTTGAAAATTACGTGCGCAAGTTCCCGGGCTACCATGGCGGATTCCCGCAGGCCTTCTTGAGCTTGCCTTTTGAACACCGCGAACAAGGCCGAGCCTCGATTGAGACGCGATTCTTCTTGGGCGTCAAGTCGACCTTCCCGGTGCTGGTGCAAAGCTACCGCGACGGCAACTTGCGCTGGAATGTGGCCCGCAGCTGGGACCAGGTGGAATCCGATGCGTTTAAGACTTGGACTTTGGGCCTTAAGCATGTGACTCCGAGTGAAATTGTTCCGGCTAATGACTGCGTTTACTTTGAAGCGGGCGAGGGCTCTAACGGAATTGCGAGCCGCTTGTCCGGTGGGCGAGTCGCCGTTGTCTGGGGCTATATGTCTTGGCCGGACTTGGAACGCACGTTCTTTACCGCCAGCGACCGCATTTTTGAGGCGCGCTTTTAACTTTTATTTGTTATATTAAAGCCATGGCTATTGAAAAACTTGCAGAAACTCTTTTGGAAAAGCTCCGTTTCATCACTAAGGCAGAAACGGTTATCGGTAACCCCATTCAGGCCGGTGAATCTACCGTTGTTCCCGTGAGCCGCGTGTCGGTGGGCTTCGGTTTTGGCGGTCACCAGTCCAAGGGTGATACTTCTGCCTCTGGCGGTGGCGCCTCGGTGGAACCGGTCGCCTTCCTCGTGATCAAGGGCGACGACGTGCGCGTGATGCCCATTAGCAAGGACAGTTCGCTTGTTTCCAAGGTCATGGACATCGTGCCCGACGTGGTGAACAAGTTCAAGAAGAGCGAAGACTAAATGAAATTATTTTGCATACGCCAACGGCGTATGCCCACAAAAATAACCCGCTAGCTGAAAAGCAAAGCGGGTTATTTTGTGTCGGGAGGGTATTAGGGAGGGCTGTGCCCTCCCTTGTCTTTTAACCCAACACCTTCTTTTCGAAGTCGCCGAGGCAGTCAACGAGAGCCTGCACGCCTTCGACCGGCATAGCGTTGTAAATGGAAGCACGGAAGCCACCCACAGAGCGGTGACCCTTGAGCTGCTGCAGACCGCGAGCCTTTGCGAATTCGAGGAATTCCTTAGCGAGATCGTCAGCCTTGTCAGCGGCAACCACGTCCTTGTTGAACACGAACGGAACGTTCATGATGGAGCGGTCTTCCTTGGCAGCGGTACCGACGAACACCTTGGAATTGTCGAGGGCGCTGTAAAGGAGAGCGGCCTTGGAGCGGTTCACCTTTTCGATTGCGTCCACGCCACCGAATTCCTTGAGCCACTTGAGGGTGCGGTTCATCACGTACACGGCGAATACCGGAGGAGTGTTGAACATGTTGGCAGCGTCAATGTGGGTCTGGAAGTTGAGCATGGTCGGGATGGTGCGGTTCACCTTGCCGAGGAGGCCCTTCTTGATGATGGTAACAGTCACGCCTGCGCAGCTGATGTTCTTCTGGGCGCCGCCGTACACAACGCCGAAGTCGGACACGTTGATCTTGCGGGCGAGGAAGTCGGAGCTCACGTCAGCCATGAGGAAGCCAGACTTCGGCTTCGGGAAGTTGTGCCATTCGGTACCGTAGATGGTGTTGTTGGCAGTCACGTGGAGGTACGTGGCGTTGTCGGAAAGCTTCAGGTTCTTGTCGATGCGGCTGTAAGTTTCGGACTTGGTGTCGCAAGCGGCGAGAGCGTTACCGAACTGCTTAGCTTCCTTGTAGGCCTTGTTTGCCCAAACGCCAGTCAGAGCGTAGTCTGCCGTAGCGTCCTGGTCAAGGAAGTTCATCGGGAGCATGCAGAACAGAAGGGAGCAACCACCACCGAGGAAAACGATGTCGTAGTCTTCAGGGATGCCCATCAATTCACGGAGGTACTGTTCCGTCTGGGCGAACATGTTTTCAATCGGCTTCGAACGGTGACTCATGGAGAGAATGCTGATGCCGCTGTTTTCGAAGTCGATGCATGCAGCAGATGCTTCCTTGAGTGCCTGTTCGGGCAGGACAGACGGTCCTGCGCTAAAGTTATAGACTTTATTTGCCATGGTTGTGTTCCTTTTGGTTTTGCCCCGCATGGTTTACGGGAACTCTTAAATTACGCGCGTAAAAATAGCAAAATACGGCTTTTTCGGCTAGTGTTTTTTGATGTGAGGTAAAGCTCTTATGACGAACTGCAAAGGGAGTGCGATAGAACGCAAAAAGAAAAAGGCAGACTTTCGTCTGCCATAAAAATTGTCTCAGAATTCTGAATAGAACTACACGCCGAGCGCTTCGATTGCTGCCTGGTACTTCTTGAGGCGGAATTTGGTCTTGAGTTCGCGGCGTTCCTGACGCTTGATGTACTTGTCTTCCAAAAGCACGTTCAGAATGGCGCTCTTGGCCTTGGCCATCAGCGGATCGTCCTTGAGGGTGCCCATGAACTTCACGAATTCCTTTTCGCGGGCTTCGTAGTTCGCTTCTTCGGCGGGGACACCTTCGGCCATCAGCTTGCAGCTGTATTCGTCGATCCAGCCCTGGTTCTTGTGGTAAGTCATCTTCTGGATCTTTTCGACCATGTCGGCCGGAACGCCCATAGCGATCACTTCTTCAGGGGTTTTCTTGGTGGTATCGGTAATCAAGTCCTGCAAAATGGCGAGCGTTTGAACCTCTTCGGATTCACCCTTGTTCTTGAGGTAGTCTGCGACGTTCTGCAGAAAATCAATGTAGGGGCCGCCGGCCTTGTCCATCTGGTTCTTGTGGACGTCGGCTGCAATTTTGTAGGCTTCAGCGTAAGAAAGCATAATTATCCTTTTAATAAATAAAATCTTTTGGCACCCGACGGTGCTATACCCTCAATATATATAATCAAAAGCGAAAAAAGTGTCACGTTTTTGTCTTATTTTCAAAAAATGAACAGATTTTCCGCTTTTGTGGGTAGCTCCGCCAGGTTTGGACCTTACTTGTTGTTCGCGCGGATCAAGTTGAGGGCGGAGCCAGCCTTGAACCATGCCCACTGCTGTTCGTTGTAGGTGTGGCTGAGGGCGATATTATCGACCGAGCCATCCTTGTGGTGGGCGACGAGCGTGAACTCGGAACCCGGAGCGAACTTGGTGAGACCGACGATGTCGAATACGTCCTGTTCCTGGATCTTGTCGTAGTCGGCGGCGTTCTTGAAGGTGAGGGCGAGCATGCCCTGCTTCTTGAGGTTCGTCTCGTGAATGCGGGCGAAGCTCTTCACGATCACGGCCTTCACGCCGAGGAAGCGCGGTTCCATGGCGGCGTGTTCGCGGCTAGAGCCTTCGCCGTAGTTTTCGTCACCGATCACGATGGAGCCCGTGCCCTTGGCCTTGTAAATCTTGGCGAGTTCCGGGACTTCCTTGTATTCACCGCACTGGCAGAGGACCTTGTTCGTTTCGCCGTTGAAGGCGTTCACGGCGCCGATGAGCATGTTGTTCGAAATGTTTTCGAGGTGACCGCGGTAGTTGAGCCACGGACCGGCCATGGAGATATGGTCGGTGGTGCACTTGCCCTTGGCCTTGATGAGGAGCGGGGCCCCGGCGATGTCCTTGCCGTCCCAAGCCGCGAACGGGGCGAGAGCCTGCAAACGCTTGCTTTCAGGGTTGATGGAAACGGTAATCTTGGAACCGTCGACCGCAGGAGCCTGGTAGCCGGCATCCTTGACTTCGAAGCCCTTCGGCGGGAGTTCGCACTGTTCCGGCGGGTCGAGCTTGACTGCTTTACCTTCGTTGTTCACGAGGGTGTCGGTCATCGGGTTGAAGCGGATGTCGCCGCTGAGGGCTGCAATCACGGCCATGAGCGGGGAGGCGACGAATGCATGCGTGTTCGGGTTGCCGTCGGCGCGCTTTGCGAAGTTGCGGTTAAAGCTGTGAACGATGGTGTTGAGTTCCTTCTTGTCGGCGCCGGCACGGTCCCAGCGGCCAATGCAAGGACCGCAGGCGTTCGTCATGATGGTTGCACCGAACTGCTTGAACAGGTCGATGAGACCGTCGCGTTCGGCGGTGTAGCGCACCTGTTCGGAACCCGGGTTGATGAGAAGCGGGCACTTCGGGGAAAGACCCTTAGCGAGAGCCTGCTTGATCATGTTCGCGGCCATGAAGAGGTCTTCGTAGCTGGAGTTCGTGCAGCTACCGATGAGGGCGGCGCTTACGATCGGCGTAGATTCCGGCTTGGTTTCGGTGGCCTTGAGGCTTTCGGCCATGTCGGTCACGGCGTAGGCGCGGTCCGGGCTGAACGGGCCGTTGAAGTGCGGCACGAGCGTGTTCAAGTCGATTTCGACGACGCGGTCAAAGTACTTTTCCGGGTTGGCTTCGACTTCGGGGTCGGCCTTGAGGTGTTCTGCAATCTTGTCGGCGGCGGCGGCAACGTCGGCGCGGCCGGTCACCTTGAGGTAGCGGCTCATGGAATCGTCGTAGCTGAAGGTGGAGCAGGTAGCGCCCACTTCGGCACCCATGTTGGCAATCGTTGCCTTGCCGGTGGCGGAGAGGCTGCGTGCGCCTTCGCCGAAGTATTCGATAATGGCGTTGGTGCCACCCTTAACGGTGAGGATGCCTGCGAGCTTGAGGATGATGTCCTTGGCGGTAGCGAAGCCCTGGAGCTTGCCGGTGAGCTTCACGCCGATCATCTTCGGGTACTTGAGTTCCCAGGGGAGGCCGACCATGGCGTCCACGGCGTCTGCACCGCCCACGCCGATCGCGAGCATGCCGAGACCGCCGGCGTTCACCGTGTGGGAGTCGGTACCGATCATCATTCCGCCCGGGAAGGCGTAGTTTTCGAGCACCACCTGGTGGATGATGCCTGCACCCGGGAGCCAGCAGTCAATGCCGTACTTGGCAGACACGGACTGGAGGAAATCGTAAACTTCCTTGCTTTCTTCTTTGGCGCGGGGCAAGTCCTTTTCGACACCTTCGCGGGCGATAATCAGGTGGTCGCAGTGCACGGAGCTGGGCACTGCCACGCGGGCCTTACCGGCGGTGGTGAACTGCAAAAGGGCCATCTGGGCGGTTGCGTCCTGCATGGCCACGCGGTCAGGGTGAAATTCGGCAAAATCCTTGCCGCGTTCGTAAGTCCTGTTCTCGGCGCCATCGATCAGGTGGCTGTAGATAATCTTTTCGGCGAGGGTGAGCGGACGGCCCAGCTGCTTGCGGGCAGCTTCAACGCGGGCAGGAATGCGGGCATACACGCCCTGGATCATGTCGAAATTGAAAAGCATAGTCTCTTGGGGTTATAGGTTGAATTTTCGGGCGTAAAGATAGAAAATTATTTGGTTGCTTTTTTTTACCCTTAACAAAGGGTGTAAATTTTCCTAAATTTGGCCGCGTTCCTAAGATTGGAGAACCCCCATGTCCAATATTCACGCCAAAGATTCCGTCAAGAATTTCCTTGCTGGAGTCAAGACGACCGTTACTCCTGAATTGTTCCGCACGATTCGCAGGGGCTACGACAAGAAGAACTTCGTAAGCGACCTCATGTCGGGCCTGATTGTGGGCATTCTGGCGCTTCCGCTTGCCATTGCGTTTGCTATCGCTTCGGGCGTGGGGCCTGAACAAGGTCTTTACACGGCCATTATCGCTGGCTTTACCATTTCGCTGTTGGGCGGTTCCCGCTTCCAGATAGGCGGCCCGACGGGCGCCTTCATTGTGATTGTTTACGGCATCGTGAGCCAGTACGGTTACGATGGCCTTGCCTCGGCCACTCTTTTGGCCGGTATCTTGCTGATTATCTTCGGTTTAGCCAAATTTGGCGCTATCATCAAGTTTATTCCGTATCCGGTTACTGTGGGCTTTACCGCCGGTATCGCTATTATTATTGCTCTTGGTCAGGTGCCGAACTTCTTCGGTCTGCGTTTCCTTTCCAAGGACCCGGCCGATGCCGTGGGCAAAATCAAGCTTTACGCTTCTTCTTTGGATACTATTAATATTTATGCTGTGATTGTGGGCCTTGTGGCTCTGGCCGTTTGCATTCTGTGGCCGAAGATTACCACGAAGGTTCCGGGTTCCCTGATTGCCATTATCGTGGCTACCGTGCTGGTGAAGGTCTTGGGCTGGGATGATCCGATTACGGGCCACGGCGTGGTGACCATTGGCATGAAAAACCATATTCCGAGCGGTTTCCCGGTTCCGCATTTGCCGAACATTAGCCTCGAAATGATGCAGAAGGTGTTCCAGCCGGCTTTGACGATTGCCATTCTCGGTGCTATTGAATCCCTTTTGTCTGCCGTGGTGGCCGACGGTATGACCTCGACCAAGCACCGTTCCAATACCGAACTTTTCGGTCAGGGCGTTGCCAATGTGCTGTCTCCGATGTTTGGCGGTATTCCGGCTACGGGTGCTATTGCCCGTACGGCAACGAACATTCGTAATGGTGCCGTGAGCCCGATTTCTGGCTTGGTGCATGCGATTGTCTTGCTCCTCATTATGCTGGTGCTTGGTAAGTATGCCGAAATGATCCCGATGGCAGCCCTTGCCGCTGTGCTTTTCCAGGTGGCATTCAACATGTGCGGCTACCGCAGCTTTATCAAGATGTTCAAGGCTCCCAAGAGCGACGTGATTGTGATGCTCGTGGCCTTCTTCCTGACCGTGATTATCGACCTGACGGTCGCTATCGAAGTCGGCGTGCTCCTTGCTGCAGTGCTCTTCATCAAGCGCATGAGCGATGTTTCTGAAATGGAAACGGTGACCGAAGCTCTCAAGGAAGATGACGAAGAAGCCGCCCACAACGACCTCAGCCGTCAGGTGCCGAAGGGTGTGGTGGTTTACGAACTGGCCGGTTCTCTGTTCTTTGGTGCGGTGGACAAGTTCAAGGATACCATGGCTCGCATTTCGGACAAGCCGAAGATCCTTATCCTGCGCATGCGTAGCGTGTCTAGCATCGATGCCGCCGGTATCCAGATGATCGAAGACTTGCTCAACCGTTGCAACCGCGAAGGCACTCAGCTGTTGCTCTCGGGCGTGCATGCCCAGCCGGTGGTGGCCTTGACTCGCGCCGGCGTGCTCAAACAGCTCGGCGAAGAAAACGCCCTCGGTAACATCGATGCCGCCCTCAACCGTGCCCGCGAACTCTTGGGCCTCCCGATTGTGGATACCTCGCACGAAGCTCAGCCTGCTCCTACGGTGTCTTGGGAAAAGAGCCTCGACAAGCCTTGGATGCCGGAAGAATCCAACGCCGCTGTGGCTGAAGAAACGCCGGAAGTCATTGCCGAACGCATGCTCGACGAACCGGTCGTGAAAATCGAAGAAAAAACAAAGTAATCTTTGTAAGGTTTTCTTAAGTTTGTGACGGGAATCGCAGTGTGATTCCCGTCTCTTTAATTTTAGTTATGTTATATCTAAATTGGGGGCATGGTTAAGAGACATGCTATGACGAGTTCTGAAAGGACGCACATCTTTTGGCACTTCATCGTGAACTATCTGCTTGCCTTCTGGGCGGTTGGATTGATCCTGATGAATATCTGCTAGCATCAAACAATCCTAGATTATTTTTCTATCTTTGGCGCCATGTTTAAAATAGGCGTGATGGCTTCCGGTGGTGGAAGCAACTTTAAAGCAATCATTGACCGCATTGGCGAGGGCGACCTCGAGGCCCAATGCAAGTTCCTGATCACCAACAATGGTGGTTGCGGGGCTGTTTCTCACGCGGAATCTTACGGGATTCCCGTTTTCCATATTTCGGGCAAAACGCATTCCGATAGGGCTGCTTACGAAGCCGCTCTTTTAGAAGTCATCGATCGCTACGATATTGATTTGTTGATTTTGGCGGGCTATATGAAGGCCTTGCCGGCAAGCCTCATCAAAAGGCTTCCGGATCGCATTCTGAACATTCACCCCTCGCTTTTGCCCAAGTATGGCGGCAAGGGCTTCTGGGGAATTCACGTGCATGAGGCCGTGGTTGCTGCCCACGAAAAGGAATCGGGCCCGACGGTTCACTTGGTCAGCGAAGAAATCGACCAGGGCCGAATCTTGGCGCAGACGAAGGTTCCGGTGCTCGCAGACGACACTCCCGAGGTCTTGGCAGCCCGCGTGCTGGTGCAGGAACACGCCCTCTACTGGAAGACGATTAAGGATTACGCCGCTCAATTAGGCTTGTAACCCATGAAATTCAAGGTTCCGGCATTTCTCGAAGGCATTGAAGCCCCTGTCGATGGCGAAATCGCCATGCGCAAGTTCGCCGCGCAAGCGGGGGAGAACGCGATCGTGGTCGGTATCGACGAAGTCGGTCGTGGCCCGCTGGCAGGCCCGGTGGTGGCGTGTGCAGCCGTCCTGAAGGCGCCCGATGCGCTCCTGACGCTCAACGACTCCAAGAAGCTCACTCGCCCCAAGCGCGAAGCCATGTACCAGGATGTGCAAGATGCCTGTGCCTGCTTTGCCGTGGCAAGCGCCTCGGTCGAAGAAATTGACCGCATGAACATTCTGGAAGCGGACTTTCTGGCCATGCGCCGCGCCCTGCAGGCCCTGGGCATGCCCGGCTTGCATGAATCCGCCCCTCAAATCCCGGTATTCCAGAAAGGCTCCTTTGCCGAGGTTCTCGGCTCGCCGCTCAAGGCCCAGGGCTCGTTGCTCATCGCCGTCGACGGCAATCTCAAAATTCACGGGATTCCCGAAGAAATGCAGATTCCCGTGGTCAAGGGCGATGGCCGCATTGCAAGCATCTCGGCAGCCTCGATTTTGGCAAAAGTATTCCGTGACCGCTACATGGACGACCTCGAAAAGAAGTTCCCCGGCTACGGTTTTGACAAGCATGCCGGTTACGGAACCAAGGCTCACCTTGACGCAATCCGCCGTCTCGGCATGACTGCGGAACATCGTAAAAGCTTTCACCCCAAGAGTTTACAGACGGAGCTTGATCTGTAGGCCTGTTTTTGTAAACTTTTGTTTCTTACGATATTGTTGCAAATTTTACCTAGGACCCCGGAATTTTTTCCGTGGTCTTTTGCTATATTGTTGTCAAACAACAAGATACGAGTCTTTTTCCGGCTAACGGGAGGTGATTTTGAACAATTCGGTACCTTTACTCCAAATGCTTTCGCAGTCCGACATCGCGACAATCGTGATTTTGGGCATCTTGGCGGTCATGTCGCTCGGTTCGTGGGGCATTATCATTGTAAAGTACATCGTGAATCGCAAGAACCAGCGCGCAAACGTCGTGTTCTTCCGCGAATTCATTAACGTGCGCCAGTTCGTGGAATTGCAGGGCCTCTGCGAAACCGCCGATGACAGTGCGCTCCGCAGTCTTACCTCCGAGGTGCTCAAGGAAGCCTCCAAGTTCAGTAACTTCGTGAGTTACGACTCCATCCAGCACCGCGCCTCGCTCCTGGAAGATACCATCCAGCGCTCGATCGAAGGCTTGCGCCTGACTGAAGACCGCTACCTCGGCTTCTTGGCCACGTGCTCCAACCTCGCCCCGTTCTTCGGACTTTTGGGTACGGTGTGGGGAATCATGGTCGCCTTCTTCCAGATCGGTCAGCATGGCTCGGCTGACCTTACCGTGGTCGCTCCGGGTATCGCTATGGCTTTGATTACCACGGTTGCAGGCCTTGTGGTCGCAATTCCCGCCTCTGCCGGATACAACTATTTTACCGCCCGCAACGGTCAGAACGAAATCTCGTACTTCAACTTCGGCTCCCAGGTGCTCAGTCTCTTTAAGCGCGGAGACTTGCTCGCCCTTGAAGAAGTGGCTGGCTAGGAGGCTTTGTGAAGCGCAGTCGCGGTAAAGAACTTAAGCAGGAAATGAACCTCACGAACATGATCGATATCGTGTTCGCGATTCTGATTGTGTTCATTATTTCTGCGCCTCTCATGAGCCAGGGTGTCAAGGTGGACCTGCCTAAGGCAGAAGCCCCGACCATGGAACAAGAGAAACTCTTGAAGGTTTCAATCACCAAAAACGAGGAACTCTACATTGCCGACATGATGGTCGACTTCGCGAGTTTCAACAACGTGTTCAAGTCGCTCTGGAACGGCGAGATGGCGGTGGTCATCAATGCCGACGAGTCGGTGAACTATGGCCTTGTGATGAAAGTGGTGACCCAGGTGCAAAAGCTCGGGGTGACCAAGCTCGGATTCCTGACGATGAATCCCAAGGAAAAACCGGGGAAGTAGGTGAGCGAAGAAAGAAACATCCAATACTTCTCGTCGCAAGACGATGGAATGACGACGAAGATCATCGTTTGTGCGGTGGTGTTCCATTTGCTGGTGATCGGTATTTGTGTTGCCTTCCATTTTGTGAATTTCAAGCATGAACAGGAACCGATTCCGGTGTTTGAAATGGTGCAGGTGCAGCAGGCGGTACAACCGCGTCCGCAGCCGCCGCGCCCCAAGCCGGTAGAACCGAAACCGCCTGAACCCAAGCCGCTCGAGCCTAAGCCCAAGCCGGAACCTAAACCGAAGGTTGACCCGCAGCTGCCGCCCGAACCCAAGGTCGAAGAAAAACCGCCCGAACCGGAGCCGGTGGAAGAACCGCAGCCGGAACCTGAACCGGAACCGCAGGATGATTTTGAAGTAGACGACCTGGATCTGCCGACATCGGTGGAGGCCCCGAGCCTGAACCCGGTCGGGTCTGTAGACATGGACCCGCTGATGCAAGTTTATTTGGAACGTTTAAAACAAATTATCATGAGCAATTTCAATCCGCCCTCGAACCTGAACGTGCGTCGCGACGTAAAGACCACGGTGCAGTTTACGGTGGACCGCTTTGGTGGCATTACGGCGATTACCCTCAAGCGCAGTTCCGGTAACAAAACTTGGGACCACTTGTCGGTGCGTGCTGTGCAGATTTCGAAGGTTCCGGAACTTCCGCCCAATTTTAGAGCCCCCTCGCTGGTGCTTCACTTTAATTTCACACCGAATTAAGGTGATTGTGGTCTGGGGTAGCGAAAAATTGTATTATATTGAACAAACGAGTGGATTAGAATGGAAAAAATGAGATTTCTTGTAAGCGTTGCAGCCTTTGCACTGGCCATGCTGCCGGTGACATCGCATGCGACCATCGATACGATTGCCGTGGATGTGGGTATTTCTGTCTTCAAGACGATGCCCATTGGCGTTGTTCCCTTTGCAGAAAAGAAGTCCATTGACTGGATCGAAGAAAAACCACACTTGATCGTGACTCGCGATGCAAACCTTTCTGGCCGCTTCGACGTGATTTCTTCGGACAAGTTTGACTTGCCGAAATTCAGTAAGGCCCATGCCAAGCATTACATTACGGGTAAGGTAACGCCTGTCGGCAAGATGCTGAAGGTGGAATGCTTCTTGTATGCTTCGCAGACCAAGGATGTGATGCTCGGTGAATCTTACACGGTGGAACAGAAGGACATGCGCCGTGCCTTGCACCAGTTCTTTGATCAGGTGATTTACCGCCTCTGGGGCGAACGCGGTGTGGCCTCGACCAAGCTTGCCTACGTGTCCAAGATGGACGGCGTCAAGCAGGTGGTGGTGTCCGACTATGACGGATTCCATCGCAGCCAGATTACCCGCGACACGACTATTAGCATGATGCCTGTTTGGATGAAGGGCAATGCCGGTCTTTATTATGTGAATTTCAAGACGCACCGTCCGAAGCTTTATTCCAAGACTTTTGGTGGCGTGGAAAAGTCGGTGTTCCCGCAGTTGGAACAGACTTACAGCCCGGCTGTGAACCCGAAGACCGGTGAGCTCTTGTTCTCGAGCACGGTGGACGGCAAGACGGATTTGTATATCGGTGATCCTTCTACGGGTAGGGCTAAAAAGTTTGCTTACCTCAAGTCCAACCAGACGAGTCCGGCCTGGAGCCCGTATGCCTCGGAAGTGCTCTTTACGAGTGACCGTGGCGGTGGCCCGCAGATTTTTGCGATGGGCAAGGATGGTTCCGATTTGCGCCGCGTGACTTTTATGGGTCGCTATAACGAACGCGCCGCCTGGTCGCCCGAAGGGGACCGCATCGCCTACACCTCGATGGATGCGGGTCACATGAATATTTACACCTGCGCGCTCGACGGTTCTGACATTGTGCAGCTCACGAGCAATGCCGGTAACAACGAACACCCGACTTGGTCGCCCGATGGCAAGCTGATTGCCTTCGCTAGCAACCGTAGCGGTTCGTACCAGATTTACATTATGAGAAAAGACGGCTCCAACGTTACGCGAATCACCAATTCCGGTGAAAACACTTCGCCCACTTGGTCTTTCTTCTATGACGATTTTAAACAACCAAAAAAGGAAGGTAAAAAATGAAGAACTTCGTTAAACTCGCTGTAGTGGCATCTGCCGCAGCCCTCTGCCTTGTCGCTTGCGCCAAGAAACAGCAGCCCCAGACCGAACCGGAAGCCGCTCCGGCTCCTGCCGCTGTCGCTCCGGCTGCAGAACCTAATGCAGATTCCCTGGCTGCTGAACAGGCTCGCCTCGAAGCTGAACGCCTGGCTGCCGAACGCGCCCGCTTGGAAGCTGAACGCGCCCGTCTCGAAGCCTTGATCAACCAGATCATGAGCGAAGACGTGTACTTTGACTTTGACCGTTCTGAACTCACCGAAAAGGCTAAGGAACTCTTGGCTCAGGTGGGCGAACTCCTGATCAAGGAAGAACGCTTCACGATTACGATCGAAGGCCACACCGACGCTCGCGGTACTGAAGACTACAACTTCACTCTCGGTGCAAAGCGTGCCATGAAGGTGAAGGAATTCCTCGTTGCTTACGGCATTGACGCCAAGCGCATGGAATCGGTCAGCTACGGTAAGGAAGCTCCGAAGGTTGAAGGTGCAACCGAAGAAGCCTACTCCCAGAACCGTCGCGCCAACTTCCGCGTGAACATCAAGGAATAAGATTCTTTAAATTTCGTCATCGTCTTGCCTGTTGTTGCAGGCGAGGAATTTTGCGGATAATTAAAAAGAACCTGTTATATGAAAAACAAAAAATTGAACATCGTATTTCCCTTGCTTATGGTCGCAGCCCTGACGGGTTGTAGCCAGATGACGGTTCTCCGTACACAGGAAATGAAGGCTGTCGGCGCTGAAGTTCAGGCCAACCTTGATTCTGTGTCGGCTCAGCTTCAGGCTCAAAACGACTCTCTGCGTGCTGAGCTGGATGCGGCTGCGCTTGCGCAAAAGCGCATGCAGGCCGAAATCACCATGCTTTCGCGTCGCGTGGCCGACGAATCCGAACGTAACGATTCTAGGCAAGAAGAAATCATCTACCGCCTGGACATGTTGCTCGGCAAGTCCGACAAGATCTTGGCGAAGAAGGTGGTCGTGAGCGGAGCGCCTGCTGCGCCCGTGTCTATGGATAGCCTGGAACGCGAAGCCGAAAAGCTCGTGGAAGCCGAAGCGATGTTCAATACGGCCCGCTCCGATTACCACCGCGGTGAATTCAAGCTGGCCTACAGCGGTTTCAAGCAGGTTTACGAACAAATGAAAGAAGGCGAACTCGCCGAGAATTCGCTTTACTGGATGGCTCTTTGCTTGATTGATGTCAACCAGATTGACAAGGCGAAAAAGGTCTTTGCCCGCATGTCGGAAGCCTTCCCCGACGGCCAGAAGACCTGCCCCGCATTGTTCAAGCTTTCGGGCCTTTATGGCGAAGAATGCGACATCAACATGCAGAAGCAGTACCTGCAGAAGATTCTTTCTACCAAGTCTTGCGAAAAGTCTGCCGAATTTGAACAGGCGGCCGAAATGTTGCAGGAAATCTTGGAAAAAGAAGACAAGAAATCTGCCGGTGAACCTGTGGAACGTTGCGTACCTGTGGTGCGTGAACCGGTTGCCCCGACTTCTCGCGTAAAGCCCGCAGAAGACAAGGCCTCGGAACCGACTGCCAGCGCAACGGCTGAATCTACGGAAGCCGCCCTGTAATAGTTCAAAAATCTTTCAAAACGAAAACTCCGACGATAGCTTCGCCGGAGTTTTTTCTTTAGTCTCTCGTCTGTAGCCGCGTAGCGGCGTTCTCTCGTCTAGTCTACGGTTCGTCGGCGTCGATGATGACGCGCTTGACTTCGGCGCCGAGCTTAGCCATCTTGGCTTCGAAATCTTCGTAACCGCGGTCGAGGTGGTAAATGCGGCTAATCTTGGTTTCGCCTTCGGCGATTAACGCGGCGAGCACAAGTGCTGCGGAGGCGCGGAGGTCGGAGCCCATCACGTCGGCACCTTCCAGCGGGAGGCCGCCCTTGATGGTGGCGGTGTTGCCGCTGAGCGTAATGCTTGCGCCCAGGCGTTCCATTTCGGCCACGTGCTTGAATCGGTCGTTATAGACGGTATCTTGAATCACGCTGTTGCCCGGAACCGAGAGGAGCGTTGCCATAAGCGGTGCCTGCATGTCGGTGGGGTAGCCCGGGAACGGGAGCGTCTGAATCGTAATCGGCTTGAGTTCCACGTTGCGGGCGTCGACTTCGGCCCAGTCAGGGCCGACGGATACCTTGCAGTTCATGTCGCGGAAGGCATCGAGTGTCGAGGCGATGTGTTCGGGAATAATCTTGGTGACCTTGACGCGGCCACGCGTAATGGCGGCACCACAAAGGTAGGTGCCTGCTTCGATACGGTCGGGAATGGTGACGCCATTACCCGGGCGTAGAGCTTCTACGCCCTGCACCGTAAGGGTGCGCGTGCCGCGCCCTTGAATCTTGGCGCCCATGCCGATGAGGTAATCGACGAGGTTATCGATTTCAGGTTCGAGGGCAGCATTCTGCAACACGCTGGTGCCCTTGGCAAGCGTTGCGGCCATCAGTACGTTCACCGTGGCGCCCACGCTGGAAATCGGGAAATGGAATGTACCGCCGGGGAGGCGTCCGTCGCAAGTGGCTTCTACGTAGCCGTGAGTCACGGTAATCTTGGCGCCCAAGGCTTCGAGGCCTTTCAGGTGCAAGTCCACAGGGCGCGGGCCCCAAGCGCAACCGCCCGGGAGAGACACGCGGCAGCGGCCAAAGCGAGCTACCAGAGGACCGAGCACATAGAAGCTTGCGCGCATGGTCTTCACGAGTTCGTAAGGGGCTTCCAGATGGTCGGCACCACGGGTGTCGATTCTTAAGGTGTGGGCTTCGCCACCGATGTGGCAACCGATCACGCGCAGCACATCGGACATAGTCTTCATGTCTTTGAGGTGCGGAACGTTCGTGATTTCGGAGACGCCGTCGGCCAAGAGGGCTGCTGCCATTACGGCAAGGACTGCGTTCTTGGCGCCGGAAATTTCAACTTCGCCGTCGAGCGGCTTTTTAACCTGAGGTACAATAAACTGGTACATAGTAAAATTAGACTTAAATTTTTTGCATTTATAAGATAGTAAAAGTACCGGGTTTTAGGGGCGTGCCCCTAGGAGAGAGGGTAGAGAAAAACCCGGCTGTGTGCAGCCGGGGTTTGAACGAGGGAGAGACCTCTCCCTTTTAATTATTCTTTTTTCTCTCGTCTTTCGTCTCTCGTTTAATCATATCGTGCACAACTCTTGTGCGGGCGATGTGGTCGTGGAGGGCGCGGCGCTTGGGGTCGATGAATACAATCAGGTAGCCAAGGCCGTAGAACATGAGCGTGCATTGCGTAATCAGGCTTGCAATAAAGCGAAGTGCGGCGCTCACCCAGCTCATGGGCTCACCGTGGGCGACTTCGACATGGATCTTCACGAGCATTTTGCCGGGAGTCGCCGACTTGATGGCTGTAAATGCGATAAAGTAAATGGCTTGCACGATGCCCCAGATAATCAGGAACAGGTGCGTGCCGGGAACGTCAATCACCTTGTTCAAAGCCTCTTCGGAGGTGGGATTGCTAATGTAGGCGTTCATGGCATCGCCAAGGACGTTCAAGTCTATTGCCTGAACGGCGCTCATGATCATCAGAATCAAGACGCCTGTTGCAGACAAAATAACGTTGTCGATAAAGTAGGCGATAGCGCGGACAAAGAATCCGGCGTAATGCTTGCCCTTGTTGTGTTCGGCGATGATAGCTTCGAGGGCAGCCTTGATCTGTTCTTCTTCGGAAAGCGGGACTTCCTTGGATTCTTCGGTATCTTTCCAGGCGACCCAGGCTTCCATGCCCGAATGCCACACTAAAGTTTCGTCTTTGATGACGCCATCTTTTACAAAGTCCCTGATTTCGTCGATATTAAAGGGACCTTTGCGTCGTTCACCGTCTGTTACGGTTTCATCTATGTAGTACCAAATCATGATGAGCCATAATTTAGAAAAAAAGCTACATTTTGGAGGTATGATGAATTTCAAGATTGGCCAACGCTATGTAAGTCAATCGGAACCTACTCTCGGGCTTGGTATAGTCACCGAGGTGCAAGACCGTATTGTTAAGATTTCTTTCCCCGCTGTAAGTGATGTCCGTTGCTACCGTTCCATGGGTGCCCCTGTGGATCGCTTTGAACTTTCGGTGGGCGATACCGCCAAGAGCGAAAAGGGAATGTCTTTTACCGTGGAATCGGTGAAAGAGGTGGACGGCTTGTTGGTTTATACGGGCCGCGCCGGCAGACAGATGAAGGAATCTGAACTGAGCGGCAAGATTTCGATTGCGCGTCCTGCGGACTTGTTCAAGGCCCTCATGGAAAATCGCGTGTCGAACAGTGTGCAGTTCGGTCGCCGCGAATCGGCCATGGAACTTTCTTGCAAGTGGATTTCTTCGCCGGTGCGTGGCATGATTGGCCCGCGTACCTCGATGATTCCGCACCAGTATTATTTGTGCCAGCGCGCCTGCGACAGTTCGACGCTCCCGCGCCTGATGCTCTCTGACGAAGTGGGCCTCGGTAAGACGATTGAAGCCGGCATGATTTGGCATGCGCTCAAGGCCCGCGGTCGCTTGACCCGTACTTTGATTATTGTGCCCGAAACGCTGAAGCACCAGTGGCTTGTGGAGATGAAACGCCGCTTTAACCACTTGTTCACGCTGGTGGATGAAGGCTACATCAAGGGCCTGTTCGTGAACGACGACGATGACCGCCCGAATCCGTTCACGATTGCAAACGATATTATTTGCTCCATCGACTTCTTGATCAAGCAACCCGCGTTGATCGAAGACTTGCTCAAGACGACTTGGGACATGGTGATTATCGACGAAGCGCATCACTTGGTTTGCGAAGACGGATTCACGAGCCACGAATATTTGTTGGCTAACGCCGTGATTCAGCGCTCGAAGGGCGTGCTCCTTTTGACGGGTACGCCGCTGCAGTTCCACCCGGAATCGCAGTTCAACCGTTTGAAGATGCTCGACCCCGTGCGCTTTGCGGACTACAACAGCTTTATCAAGGACCAGGATGCCTACCGCAAACTGGTGAACGAACTTTCGAAGTTGCCGACGGACCCTGGCCAGACCATGAGCTGGGACGACTTGAACGAATGTGTGCCGAAGAAATCGATTATCCGTCCGTGGCTTGAACAGGAAAGCGCAAAGAGCATGCCTGCCGACGAATGGATCCGCCGCATTGTGGATGCCGTGGGTACAGGTTCGGTGGTGTTCCGCAATACCCGTAAGGGCGTGGGCGGATTCCCGAAGCGCGTGCTCGACGAAATCCCGCTGGAACCGAACAAGAATTACCGCGACATGGTGAACGTGGCTGCCGAAAACGATTTGGACATGTCCACCGACATTCAGGAAAACGGCCTGCTTTGCACGAGCTATTCCGATGCCTGGGCGCTCGACGAACGCTACGTGTGGCTTAAGGGATTCTTGAAGGAACATGCCAACGACAAGGTGCTCCTGATTTGTGAATCCATCCAGGTGGTTCAGGCTCTTGAAACGCTTTTGAACGAATACATGGGCGAGGGCGCCTTCTCGATGTTCCATGAGAACATGACGATTATGGCCCGCGATAAGGCAGCTGCAAACTTCAGCAGAGAAAACGGCGCGAACTTGTTGATTGCATCTGAAATCGGTTCCGAAGGCCGCAACTTCCAGTTTGCCCACCATTTGATTCTGTTTGACTTGCCCCTCGATGCCGCCTTGGTGGAACAGCGTATTGGCCGCTTGGACCGTATCGGTCAGACCGAAAACATCATTATTCACGTGCCGTATGTGAAGGGCTCCGGTCAGGAAGTCATGTTCCGCTGGTACCACAACGGCTTGAACGCCTTCGGTACTCCGATGATGAGCGGTGGCGAACTGTTCCTCAAGTACACCGACGAACTGATTGCCGCTTTGGCCGAACCGCAGGCATTGCTCCAGAACTTTGTGGATACGGTGATTCCGCAGGTCAAGAAAGACTGCGACACCATGCGCAAGAATATTGAAAAGGGCCGCGACCGCTTGCTGGAATTCAACTCCCGCAATCCGGCGAAGGCTAAAGAAATTACCGATGCCATCTTGAAGATTGACGCTGACAAGGATTTGGAAACGCTGGTGTTCTCGTCGCTGATGGACCGCGGTCTTGAAATCGAAAAGAGCAAGATTAAGGGCTGCTACATCATTAGCATGGGTACGCAGGTGGAATCGGGTTCGATTCCTGGCATGCCCGAAAGCGTTGGCATGGCTGGCGCCGGTGGCGGTGGCCGCGTGACGCAGGCCGTGGGTAATTTTGAAGAAAGCTCGGGCGGTGGCGACGAAGATGCTCGCTTCTGCGATACGTCTAGCTTGACTGTGACCTTTGACCGCAACGTGGCCATGGTGCACGACGAAGTGGACTTTGTGAGCTTGGAACACCCGCTTTCGCAGGGCGTGATTGACTTTGAAACCTCACTGGACAACGGTGCTGTGGCTTGCAACATCTGGCAGAATTCCGGAATGCGCGGCCTTGTGATGCAGTACAACTTTGCGGTGGACTTCTCGGTCTCCGAAGAATGGGGCGTGTCTGACCTTGCGGGCCCGCGCTACATTAGCGTGCTTGTGAACCCGACAGGTGAAGACTTGACCGAAAAGGTTCCGGAACTGAAAGCCGCAAGCTTCAAGGATGTGCCTGTTCCGCAGGGCAATGCCGCTGTGAACATGACGCTCAAGTATTTCGGTAAAGAAGGCCTCGCCATCGCTCGCCGCATTGTGTCTGCCAAGGCGAAGGAAATTGCTGAAGTGGCCGCTGCCGCAGTCGAAGCCCGCGCCGAGCAGGAATACCAGCGTATGAACCATTTGCTTAGCATGCGTGGCAAGGCGGGTAACAACACCCAGCTGCAACAGCTCCGCAAGAATGCCCAGGAATGGAAAAAAGTAATTTCGAACCCGCAACTCCGCCTCGATGCAATCAGGCTTTTGGTGTGTAGGTAATCTATGAGTGAATTAAGAAAGAATATTCTCGATGAATCCCGTCGCATTGTCGTAAAGATCGGGTCCCGTATTTTGGTCGACTCCGAAAGGGGCGGCGTTCGCACCCGTTATATCCAGAAACTCGCCGATTCCGTCGCTCGCCTCATGGAAGCGGGCAAGGAAGTTGTGATTGTCACAAGTGGTGCCGTGGGAACAGGCATGAGCCAGCTCGGTTACAAGGAAAAGCCGACGGTGCTTGCCGAAAAGCAGGCCTGCGCTGCCGTGGGCCAGATTGACTTGATGTACGCCTACCGCGAAATGTTCCGCTGGATGCAACTTTCTGTGGGTCAGATTCTTTTGTCTGCCGAAGACTTCCGCGACCGCAACCGCTACAAGAATTTGCAGAACACCATCAAGGCGATGCTTGCCCGTAAGATTGTCCCGATTATCAACGAAAACGACTCTCTCGCCGTCGCTGAAATCAAGGTGGGCGATAACGACAAGCTTTCGAGCGACGTGGCACTCTTCCTTGATGCGGACTTGCTTTTGATTTTCACGGACGAAGATGGACTCTTCGATGACAATCCGAAGAAGAACCCGAACGCCCGTTTGCTCCGTTTTGTGCCGGAAATTACGCCTGCTGTATTGGCCCTTGCGGGTAAGCCCGGTGAAACGGGCTCCGCCGTGAGTACCGGCGGTATGCGCAGCAAGCTGGAAGCCATCCGTAACGTGACCAAGAGCGGTTGCAATGCGTTCCTCGCCAGTGGCATGAAGGTGTTGCCGCACCAAGTGATTTTTGAAAATGCCGAAGGCACGCTCTTTGTGGGCTCCAAGAAAAAGCTCAATAGCCGTCAGCGCTGGCTCAGCTTCGTGACGACTCCGCGCGGTGCCGTGGTGGTTGACGAAGGTGGCGTGAAGGCTTTGCGCGAAAAACATTCTAGCTTGCTCCCCGTGGGCGTGTGCGCCGTTAAGAAACACTTTGACAAGGGCGACTTGATTGAAGTCTTGAGCCCGTCGGGTGATGCGGTCGCGCGCGGCGTGGCCGGCTTTGACAGCGAAACACTCAAGCTCGTGTTGCGCAAGAAAACTGCTCAGGTTCATGAGATTCTGGGCAAGGATGTTCCCGACGAACTGATTCATAAGAACGACTTGGTCGTGTTCTAGCTTAGAATGTCATCCCGGCCCCCGAGCCGGGATCTATTGGTAGATCTTGAACTGAAAATTTGTATCTTGGTAAGCGTATGGAAGAAAATCAGAATTTGGACGATTTGGCCGAAGAATCGGCGGAACTCCCGAAAGTCGAGAGCCAAGAGGATTTGGCCCGCATTATCCAGGCGCTCGTGTTTGCGTCTCCTGACATTGTGACGCTTAAAAAGCTGCGCGAAATTCTGGGTGATTTTTTGGATGCGCGCTTGGTGTCCGATGCGCTGATTGCGGCGAACGATTCGCTGAACAAGATTAATTCCCCGTTCGAAATCGTGGAACAGGCGGGCGGTTACCGCTTTAGAACGCGAGCCAAGTACTACCCGTGGGTGCGCAAGCTGTTCCCCGAAGCAAACGCCCGTAGGCTCAGTCAGGCGGCGCTTGAAACTTTGGCGGTGATTGCTTACCAGCAGCCGATAACCAAGGCGGCGATTGAACAGGTGCGTGGCGTGTCGTCGGTGGATGGCCCGATTCGTAACTTGCTCGACAAGGGCTTTATTGCATTGGGTAGTCGTGCCGATACGGTGGGAAACCCCTATACCTACGTGACCACGCAGGAATTCATGAAGTATTTTGGCATCAACCGCATCCCGGAAGACTTGCCGAGACTCCGCGAATTCAGTGAACTTCTGGAAGCGGGCGCCTTGGTGCCGCAGTATGCGAAACCCGAATCGGTGAGCCCCGAAGAACCGGTGCAGCCCGAAGAAAATCCGGACCAGGTTGAATTGTCGATGGGAGATGCCTAATGGCTGTAACCCCGTTAATGCAGCAGTATTACGAGATCAAGAAACAGAATCCCGGCTGCATCTTGTTTTTTAGAATGGGCGACTTCTTCGAACTTTTCGAAGACGATGCCGTGGTTGCCTCGAAGATTTTAGGACTCACGCTCACGAGCCGCAACAACGGCGCCTCGGGAGCAACGCCCTTGTGCGGGTTCCCGCACCATGCAGCAGACCGTTACGTGCCCAAGATGGTGGCGGCGGGCTACCGCATTGCCATTTGCGAACAGGTAGAAGACCCGAAGCTTGCAAAGGGAATCGTCAAGCGCGACATTGTAGAAATCATCAGTGCCGGCACTGCGATGGACGAATCGAACCTGAATGCGAAAGAGGCGAATTACCTTTGCGCGTTTATTCCCGAAAAGGATTCGGTTTCGTTTGCGATTGCCGACGTGACGACGGGCTACTTGGCCGCTTGCAAGAGTTCGGTGCAGGCTTTTGAATGTGAATTCTGCCGCCGTATGCCCAAGGAAGTCGTGGTGCCCGAAGGAACTTCGATTCCAAGCGGTGTGATGGACTTGATTCGTTCCGAAAACATTCTGGTGACGGAACTTCCGGCATTCCTGTTCGGCGAAGATTCCGCGAAGGATGTGCTGTTTACGCACTTTAAGGTCGAGGCTTTGGACGGTCTCGGTCTGGACGGGCGAGTGGTCGAAACCCAGGTGACGGGAGTGCTTCTCCAGTACCTGATGGACCAGAAGAAGTCCGAACTTTCGCATTTTACGACGCTCGAGATTCTGAATCTCGACGACTACATGACGCTCGATCCGAGTACGCTGCGTAACTTGGAACTGGTGCGCCCGCTGAATGCTGACGACATTAGCAGTACGCTTTGCTACGTGCTCGACTTTACGGTGACTGCCATGGGCGGGCGCAATCTGAAGGAGTGGGTGAGCCACCCGCTGATTTCGGTGGACCGCATTAAGGAACGTGAAGACGCAGTCGAGGAACTCGTCAATAATCCGGTCGCTCTCGATGAGCTTAAGGAATCGCTGACTTCGATTCTCGATATGGAACGCCTGATGGGCCGTGTGGGGTCCGGACGCGCGAATGCCCGCGACTTGGCGGGCATGGGCCGTTCGCTTTCGCAGGCCTCCAAGGTGGCCGATGTGCTTGAAGGATTGAACTCGCCGATTTTTGAACCGATGCGAGCGGCCCTCATTGCCGCCCGAGGCCGTGGCGAAGAACTCCTCTCGCAGTTTAACGATGACTTGCCGCTGACCGTTCGCGAGGGCGGCATGATTCGCGCGGGTGCAAACGCGGAACTCGATGCCATGAACGAAGACATCAAGGAACGCCGCGAATGGATTGCCTCCTTGGAAGTCCGTGAACGTGAACGCCTCGGCATCCCGAGCCTTAAGGTCGGCTACAACCGTGTCTTCGGTTACTATATCGAAATTACCAAGGCGCAGATGGCGAAGGCGACTGCCCCGATTCCTGACGAATACATTCGCAAGCAGACGACGGTGAACGGCGAACGCTATATTACGCCCGAGATGAAGGAATGCGAATCCATCATTAGCAACGCCGAAGTCAACATTCATGCGCTGGAATACAAGATTTTCTGCGAACTCCGCGAACGCGTAAACAGCTGGCGTGCCGAACTCCAGGAAATCGCGAATGCGATTGCCCATGTAGATACGCTTTATAGCTTTGCCCGCGCCGCTCGCAAGTACAATTACGTTTGCCCCGAAGTCTTCGAAGGCTCGGGTATCGAAATCAAGGGCGGTTTCCATCCGGTGATTGTCGCGGTCAATTCGGACCTTGACTTTATCCCGAACGATGTGAACCTTTCGCCCGAAGCCACGCGCCTCATGCTCATTACGGGCCCTAACATGGCCGGTAAATCGACTTACCTGCGCCAGACGGGACTCATTGTGCTCATGGCGCAAATCGGCTGCTTCGTGCCGGCAGAAAGTGCCCGCATCGGCGTGGTGGACCGCATCTTTACGCGCGTGGGTGCAAGCGACCGCTTGAGCCGTGGTCTTTCGACGTTCATGGTCGAAATGATTGAAACCGCGAACATCTTGCGCAATGCAACTTCGCACAGCTTGGTGCTCCTCGACGAAATCGGTCGCGGAACCAGTACCTTTGACGGCCTCTCGATTGCGTGGGCGATTGTGGAAACTCTGCATGATGAACCGGCCCGTGCCGCCATCACGCTGTTTGCAACGCACTACCACGAACTTACTGGCCTTGTGGAAAGCCTTGAACACGCCGGAAACTTCCAGGTGGGTGTCCAGGAAAAGGGCGACAAGCTCATCTTCTTGCACAAGATTCTTGAAGGTGCTTGCGACTCCAGCTACGGTATTCACGTGGCCGAAATGGCGGGCCTTCCGAACAATGTGCTGCGTCGTGCCCGCAAGATTCTTTTGCGCCTCGAAAAGCAGAAGATTGACCCGAGTGATGGTGCTACCCACAAGAAGCTCATGGAAAAGCCGCAGGTCGATTTGTTCGCCCCTCCCGACGAATCTACGCAGCTCCTTAAGGAAGAAATCCGCCGCTTAAAACCCGAAGAAATGACTCCGATGCAGGCGCTCCAATGCCTGATGGACTTGAAGGAACATTACGGGAAATGATCGATTTTGCCGCCTTACAAGAGTTTGTCTATAGCAATCGAATCGTAGATTCAACGATTCATGGACTTTCTCATTGGCGGCAGGTGGAATTCAATGGCTTGCTCCTTGCGCCTATTACAGGTGCCGACGTGACAGTCGTGCGACTGTTCGCACTCTTTCACGACTGCAAGCGCGAAGATGACGGCTACGATGGCGAACACGGCGAGCGCGGAGCGGCCTTTGCCAAGGAATGCTTCGAAAAGGGCCTTCTCGAAATCACGCAGGAACAGTTCGACCAACTTTATCACGCCTGCTTTTACCACACCAAGGAACATCAGACTGATGATCCGACCATCAACACCTGCTACGACGCTGACCGCCTAGACCTCGGCCGCGTAGGCTTCGAGCTCAATCCAAAAAAAATGGCGACGATGCCGGGTGCAAGAATCGCCCACAAGTCCTTGCAGGCGAAAGTCAATGTTTACGAAATGCGTGAATGGCTAAAGACTATCGAAGTCTGACTTTTTTATAGAAAGTTTGTGTAAAATTTTATAAATTTGTATAAAATTTTACTTTTCAAGGAAAGGAGAAAAAATGAAAAGTCCCCTTTGGGCGGCAGCCCTATTTTTTGCCGTTATAATGGCGGTTTCTGCCTATGCCGGTTCGGCTCGAATACTTCGGGTGACCATGAATGATGGTTCGACCAAGCAGTTCTTGGTAAACTACATCTCTAAGATTACGTTTACGGCGACGGACCAGGATATTAGCAGCTCTAGTGCGATTGTGGAATCTAGTTCTAGCGTGGCGTCTAGCTCCAGCACGATCAAGGAATCCAGCTCTAGCGTGGCGTCCAGTTCCAGCGCGACCGAGAAATCCAGTTCTAGCGTGGCGTCTAGCTCCAGCGCGACCGAGAAATCCAGTTCTAGCGTGGCGTCTAGCTCCAGCGCGACCAAGACATCCAGCTCTAGCGTGGCATCTAGCTCCAGTGTAACAGTGGAATCCAGTTCCAGCGAAGAGGAACATTCAACAGGTATTGTTACTGCCGATTTCAAATCGAACGTGATTTGGGATGCCCGTCAGCAGACCCTTCTCCTGTATTCTGAAAGAGAGGCGAATGCTCGCGTGACCATTTTCGACATTCATGGAATTCGTCTTGGACGTCTGAATTTTGCGGTCGTTAGCGGATTCAACGGGTTCTCTTTGTCGAACATGAATCTTGCAAACGGAAAGTATGTGTTGCATGTTGACTTGGGTGGCAAACGTTCTCAAAATGTCATCGCTATCGGTAGCGCAAAGTAAGGAGGATTGTTAAAATGTTCAAGAAATTATTTGTATCCCTTGCTTTGGCTAGCTCCGCTTTTGCAGGTCAGATTGCAATTGATGTTGACTATGGCTCTGCTTCGATATCGCCTAAGGAACACTTGACGAAGTTGGATTCGGTCAAGTTTTTGGTCGGTGCAAGTGGCGACTATAAGGATTCCCTGCTTTGGGCAATGTACGGCAAAGGCGTTTTTGAAACGTATCCTCTCTTTGTTTTGTCGTGGATCAAGAACATTACGTTTGAGACTGTTCCTGAATACAACGAATCCCTGACGGTATCGGTAATCAAGAATGCGGTTAATGAGGGGGACAATGTCATTCCCCTGAAAGATGTTAAGTCCATTGATTTTTTTGATATGGACGATGAATTGGATTCCGATAACGATGGTTATACTGATGTGGACGAACTTTTCGTTATTGGCTCCGATCCGAACAAGTTCACTCACAAAAGCGTCGCTATCAAGGAAGTCTCTTTTTATAATGCAAAGAATGAAAAGGTGGGAACCGCTGCTGGAATGAGTTCGTATTCAAGGGATTCGTTGACAGTTGAGGTTGTGACGGAAGAACCTGTTTATGCCATCGAAGCCTCCTTCAATGGGACTCCGGTTGTCGTGACTCAGGGTGTCGATGCGCAACATTTCACGTTCAAGATACCGCCTCTTAAGGTTGCAGAAGAAGAAAAGGATGTTTCGGTGTTGGTTGTTTCCGAAGCAAAGAAAAAAATTAACTATACCTATAAACTTCCTTCCGGATTTATCGCTTATGATGCCTTAAGTTTGTCTACTTCTGATCATCAGTCGATAGAAGTGAATTTTGCACCGTCGATGAAAGACAGTCGTATTACCGGCTATGTGATTCTAAGGGCCGAAGCGTCCTCAAGTACGAATAACAGCGCTCTTGAAAATCTTTCCTTATCAAGCGACAAGGCTCTCAAGGATCAGCTTCCGAACGGTGTTACGATTGTAAAGGAACTGAATGATGTGTCATTAAAGGATTATACGTGGGAAAGTGATGGAACGACGTTGGCGACTTACATAGATAACGTCTCTGTTCCTTCTCCCTATTATACATATCGTGTCGTGGCTTACGTCAAGGAAAATATCAACGGCAAAGATGTTTACTCTTACAAGATGACTGTTGCGAAGACGAAGCGCGTTGGGCACATCTTGTTCCAGTACAAGGCCGTTGAATTCGGAACGGAGTATTATCTTTCGGGTTGCGTAGCTGATATGAGATTATTTGCGGATTTTGATTCGAATGATCCAGATAAAGCCCGATACAATTATTTCATTAAATCAGCAGGAAAAACTCTTAGTGGAGATATTATTTGGGAAACCAAAGCGGATAATGATAATTCTGATAACGATGCTGTCAGTATAAATACCAAAACCTATTCGAAAGAGGTGAGCAAGGATGGAGTGACTCTTTATCTGGCGAATAATTCAGATTGTTGGGGTGCTGACAAGGGACGGCCAAGACAGAAAATTTCGTGGTCTTATGCCAACATGGTCAAGGCTCTCAATGGAGAATTGGCTCTTACAGGAAAGGATGGAAACGCACCTAAGAATGGCTGGGTAGAATCGGTTTATACCTATGGAAAGGGTGGTGTTTCTTATGATGATCATTGTGGGTCCGGTTGTGGCGATGAACCGCGTGCCGGTTGGAAATTCAAGTTCTACTATGATTGGAATGATTAATTGCTGAAAATTAAAGCCCCTGGTTTTTACCAGGGGCTTTTCTTATAAAAGAATCATTCGTTATAATTGACGGAGTTTTTAACCAGCGAAATTCTTTCCGAGAATTGCAGTGACGTTCTTGAGAATGCCTTCTGCAACGTCAGGCTTGTTCATGGAATACACGTGAACGTTCGTGATGCCGTTGGCGTACAGGTCAATAATCTGGTCGCTTGCGTAAATGATGCCGGCCTGCTTCATGGCTTCGGGATCGCTGCCGAACTTGTCGACCAGCGACTTAAAGCGCTGCGGCATGAACGAACCGGAAAGCTTGATGGCGCGTTCCACCTGGTTCGCGTTCGTGATGGGCATAATGCCGGGGAGCACCGGGCAGTTGACGCCTGCGTCGCGCAGCTTGTAGAGGAAGCTGAAGAACAGGTTGTTGTCGAACACCATCTGCGTGGTCAAAAAGTCTGCGCCGGCATCGACCTTTTCCTTAAGGTGCTTGATGTCTTCGGCTTGGTTTGCACTTTCGGGGTGCTTTTCAGGGTAGCAGGCGGCACCAATGCAGAAGTCGGCATCAGAGGCCTTGAGTTCACGGATGAGCTCGACGGCATAGTGGTAGTCGCAATTGTCGCGGCCCTTTTCAATAAGTTCCGGGGTCAAGTCACCGCGGAGTGCCATCACGTTCTTGATGCCTGCGGCCTTCATGTCTTCGATGCGCTGGTGCACCGTTTCCTTGCTGCTGGAAACGCAGGTAAGGTGGGCGAGCATCGGGATGCCGAACTTTTGCTTGAGGTTCTTGGCAATATCAAGAGTAAAGTGGCTTACGCCGCCGCCAGCACCGTAAGTCACGCTCATGAAGGCGGGGCCAAGGGCTGCAATCGATTCGGTGGCGGCCTTTACGCTTTCGAAGCTCGTCTCTTTTTTAGGAGGGAACACTTCGAACGAAAGGCTCATCTTGTCTTGCTTCAGAATGTCAACAATCTTCATAATCTCTCCGTGGGCGGGTCGAACCGGCACCCTAAGTCTATGCAAATATTTTAATATATGCATAAATATAGATAAAAAAAGATTTTTTGGCTAGAGTACATTTTATTTGGTGTGCCCCATATGTAGGTGTTTGTAAATAAATGATATATTTGGCTTACAGGTAAACTATGCATTTCTTTGATAAATATTCATTTAGAGCTTTCTTTGGATTGCTGATTGTATTTTGTGGGGGCTTGTCTAGTTGCGGAGACAGCGATAACGAACTGACGAGAGGGCCTGTTGCCGAAAAAGAACTTGAGAGTTCTTCGTCAGAAGGAGGGGTTGTTGAATTCGTTTCCTGCTCTTCGTCAGGAGATTTTTTTGAGGAGGACATTTCTAGTTCTTCGGAAGAGAAAGAGATTGTTTTTTCATCTAGTTCCATGGAAGAATGGGTGGCATCATCCAGTTCTTCCGAATCGGCTCCTGCCAGTAGCGATAACAGGGCCCTTTTCGGTGATGACTATTTTACGAAAGATGGTATTGATTTCGTGAAGATAGGGGACCAGTCATGGATGGAAAAGAATATCAAGATTACCTCTGGTATCGACAGGGCGTATTTGAAGTGCTATAACAGCAAAGATGAAATGTGTGACAAGTATGGCACCTTGGCGTCTTGGACGGTTTTCACGAATACCTGGCGCTGGTTCAATGGCTACGACGGACCGTTGCTCATAAGCAATCCGGTTAAAGGCGCGTGCCCGAACGGCACCCACCTTCCCACAAAGGCGGAACTCGAGGAACTTATGGCCTTCCTTGAAGAACATCCCGATGAGGTGCTGAAACTCACGAATCAACTCGGCGGTGTTTACGGTGATGGTTTTCCGGACGACGAGAAATACTACGATGACGATGGCGACGACGTCGCCCTTATGGGTTACCATGGTGCAGAGGACAGCTTTGTGCTCATGGGGGGTGAACTTTCAGAGAAGGCGGATCCGAATTCGAAAACGCTGGGTGTGTGGAGCTTGCATTATGGCAAGAGTACGGGGATGACTCTCATAAAGATGAACGTTGGCAGAACGGCTTATGCGCGTTGCCTCGTGAACGACAGTACGGAAACGGTAGATGGTCCGGATACGCTGACGATTGCGCCGGGGTGTGATGAGACCCGCCGGGAAAACTGGAATTACCTGAATCCGGATGTCGAATATGGGTGTATCAAGGATGAGCGTGACGGAAGATTCTACAAGACGTTGATTATTGAAGGTAAGATTTGGTTTGCCGAAAACCTGCGCTATGTCCCCACGGAAAGTAGTTGGTGCTATACGGAAGAGGATGACGGCGAATGCGATATTTACGGTCGCTATTACAGTGGTACCGCAGTAAGGAGTCTTTCCGGGATTTGTCCGGAAAACTTCCATGTGGCAAGTGAGGCTGAAATAAGCAGGTTATCGGTAGACAATCAACTGGAACTGCTTTCTGCAGACGGATGGACTCAGTACAACAATACTGCCTTGAGTACGAACTCCACAGGATTTACGATTCTTCCTGGAGGGTGTCGCGGAGGGAATGAACCCGATTTTGGTTGGACCCTTGGTAAATTCGGTGGAATAGGGAGTACAGCCTATTTTTGGACAAGGGATCAAAACGGAATTTCTGAACATTATTATGCAGCCATAAGTAATCGTAAATCAGATAAATTTAGTTCATCGCACAAGTACAACGATTTTGCAATGCCTGTCCGTTGCGTTAAGAATTGACCTGCGGAAAATTGACACGAATAAGAAATTTTTTCTATATTTGCGCCACAACGCTCGAGTAGCTCAGTTGGATAGAGCAATTGCCTTCTAAGCAATGGGTCGTGGGTTCGAATCCCGCCTCGAGTATGAAAAAGGGTCCCCTTGAGGGGACCCTTTTTCATACTCGTTGGCGGGTGTAGTCGAACCTTGGTTCGACTACGGCGCAAGGCGAAGATGCGACGGCAAGCTAGCTTGCCGGCATATCAGAGCCGAAGCCGGAGCTTCTCCGCAAAGCGGAGAAGCATCCCGCCGTCATAACACAGAGGCTACAAAGCACGAAGTGCTTTGTGAGTCCCGCCGTGAATTATCTCTTCATTTCCGAGCCCCAGCCGGAACTGCTCGGCTATGCCGAGCAGACTCCCGCCTTCATAATCCAAATAATTTTATACAAAAAACGTCCGGTTCAAAGAACCGGACGTCCATAAGGAGTAGATTCTAGCGGTCGATTACATCATGCCGCCCATGCCACCCATGGAAGGATCCATGGCCGGAGCAGCCGGCTTCGGTTCCTTCTTTTCGGTGATCACGCAGTCAGTCGTGAGAATCATCGAAGCGATAGAAGAAGCGTTCTTGAGGGCCGTGCGGGTCACCTTAGCCGGGTCAATCACGCCAGCCTTGATGAGGTCTTCATAGGTGTCGGTCTTAGCGTTGTAACCGAAGGCGTCCTTGCCTTCCTTCACCTTGTTCACCACGACAGAGCCTTCGAGGCCAGCGTTCTGGACAATCTGGCGGAGCGGTTCTTCGATTGCGCGGCGGATGATGGCAGCGCCGGTCTTCTGGTCGGCGTTGTCGAACTTGAGGGCGTCAATGGCCTTTTCGGCACGGATGAGGGCTACGCCACCACCCGGAACGATACCTTCTTCGACGGCAGCGCGAGTTGCGTGCATAGCGTCGTCGACGCGGTCCTTCTTTTCCTTCATTTCAACTTCAGTAGCGGCACCGACCTTGATCACGGCAACGCCGCCCGCGAGCTTGGCCAAGCGTTCCTGGAGCTTTTCGCGGTCGTAGTCGCTGGTGGTAGCTTCGATCTGCTTCTTGATCTGGGCGATACGGCCCTTGATAGAAGCGGCGTCGCCAGCGCCTTCGACGATCGTGGTATTGTCCTTCGTGATGGTGATGGACTTGGCCTGGCCAAGAACCGTAACCGGAGCGTCTTCGAGCTTTGCACCCGTGTCTTCGGAAACGAGCATACCACCGGTGAGGATAGCGATATCTTCGAGCATTGCCTTACGGCGATCACCGAAGCCCGGAGCCTTGACTGCAGCGACCTTCAGGGTGCCGCGCATCTTGTTCACAACGAGCGTTGCGAGAGCTTCGCCATCGACGTCTTCGGCGATGATGAGGAGAGACTTGCCCTGCTTTGCAACGTGTTCGAGCATCGGGAGCAAATCCTTCATGGTAGAAATCTTTTTGTCGTACAGCAAGATGTACGGATTTTCGAGGCTGACTTCCATGCTGTCCGTGTTCGTGACGAAGTACGGAGAGAGGTAGCCGCGGTCGAACTGCATACCTTCGACAACGTCGAGGATGGTTTCAGCGGTCTTGGATTCTTCGATGGTGATCACACCGTCGTTACCGACCTTTTCCATAGCGTTGGCGAGGAGTTCACCAATTTCCGGGTCGTTGTTAGCAGAAATCGTTGCGACCTGGGCAATGTGTTCCTTGCCGTTGATCTTCACGGCCATCTTGCCGATTTCCTTGATCACGGCTTCGACAGCAGCGTCCATACCGCGCTTGATATCCATCGGGTTTGCACCGGCGGCCACGTTCTTGAGGCCTTCGCGAGTGATAGCCTGAGCGAGCACGGTAGCAGTGGTGGTACCGTCACCAGCAGCGTCAGAAGTCTTGTTGGCGACTTCCTTGGCCATCTGGGCGCCAAGATTTTCGTAAGCGTCTTCGAGTTCAACTTCCTTAGCGACAGATACGCCGTCCTTGGTGACGTTCGGGGCACCGAAGGCCTTTGCGATCATCACGTTACGGCCCTTAGGACCGAGGGTAACCTTCACTGCGTTGGCGAGTTTGTCCACGCCTTTCATCAGGGATTCGCGAGCTGCTACATCAAACTTAAGTTGCTTTGCCATTTTGTTTTTCCTTTTTTATTTAAAACCTTTTGTTGCGCTATTACAGAGTAGCGATGACGTCGGATTCCTTCACGATGAGGTAGTTTTCACCGTCAACGGTGACTTCGGTGCCGCTGTACTTGCCGTAGAGAACCACGTCGCCGACCTTGACTTCCATAGCGACGACTTCGCCCTTGTCGTTCTTGCGACCCGGGCCCACGGCCACGACCTTACCCTGCATCGGCTTTTCCTTGGCGTTATCCGGGATAAAGAGACCCGAAGAGGTCTTCTGTTCGGCTTCTGCCGGCTTGACGACGATTCGATCTGCAAGAGGCTTAATCATTTTCACTTTTCCTTTTTTGCGGGCTTTTGCGCCCTGATTGAACTTTTTAGTCCAAGTTGGACTATTTTTTTTGTTTCGCCCTAGAATAAGCAATTTCTGTGCCAAGTTCTATTGGTGGGCGATTTGTGTCTGTTTTGGTCTTATTAGGCAATTCGTAGTATCGTTTTGAAACGTTTTTGGCGGCTTTTAAGGCTTTAAGGAGGTTGTGTTTTAATTTGAAACAATGCGTTTTGCTTGTGATGGGCTTGCGGGCGATTCCGTAATTGTCCACACTTGACGGCATTAATGAAGAAATGTAGACTTTTTATTTTTAAAATTATTTCGTAATTGGAATTTAATGTGTAAATTTTTAAAATAATGTGGACTTTTTATAAAAATTTTGATTATATTTAGAAAAGGAATTGCTGTGGAGTCCTGTTGTCTAAAGACTACAATTAAGAATAATTTGCGTTCTGTTTTGAGCATTTAGAAATAGATTAGCAGTAAGGCCATAATAAATGGAGTTTATATGGGAATTGGTTTAAAAACATCGTCGATTTTTGCAGGTGCAGCGTTAGCGTTTGGGCTGGCTTCTCCTGCTTTTTCTGCAGACCGCCAGATGGAAAAGCTCTCGCGCGGCCTTGCGGTTGCGAACACGGGCAAGGGCATGCTCGTGAGTTGGCGCCTCTTGGGCACCGAGAATCCGGATACGGAATTCAATCTTTACCGTGACGGAACAAAAATTGCCTCCATCGGAAAGACTGCTGGCACGAACTACCTGGATGCCGACGGAAAGACGACTTCCAAGTATACGGTTGCCGCCGTGGTGGGCGGCAAGGAAGGCAAGGCGGAAGGTGCGCTTATCGTGTTGGACCAGAACAGCAAGGGGTTCCCGTACAAGACCGTCAAGGGACTCAATGTGCCCAAGGACCAGACGATGCCGGATGGCTCTACATGCAGCTACAGCCCGAACGATATGAGCGTGGGTGACCTGGATGGCGACGGCGAACTGGATTTGGTTCTCAAGTGGGATCCGAATAATTCCAAGGACAATTCCCAGTCGGGTTACACGGGATCGGTGTTTATTGACGGCTTGAAGATGGATGGAACCCTCCTGTGGCGTATCGACCTCGGCAAGAATATCCGTGCCGGCGCCCATTACACCCAGTTCATGGTCTACGACCTGGATGGCGACGGTATTGCCGAAATCGTGATGAAAACCTCCGACGGCACAGTCGACGGCAAGGGCAAGGTCATTGGCGACGGTTCCAAGGATTACCGCTCCTCTTCGGGAACGATCATGACCGGTAACGAGTACCTGACGGTGTTCAAGGGAAATACCGGCGAGGCTGTTCATACGATTAATTACTGGCCTGCCCGTGGAAAGATTTCGGGTGATAACTATGGAAACCGCGATAACCGTATGCTGGCGGCGATTGCCTACCTCGACGGGGTTCACCCGAGCGTCATTATGAGCCGCGGCTACTATACCGAATTCTTTGTGGCCGCCTACGATTTTGACGGCAAGGAACTCAAGACTCGCTGGCAGCACAGTTCCGACAAGAAGGGACAGGGACTTTACGGCGAAGGCAACCACAACCTTTCCGTTGGCGACTTGGATGGCGACGGCTTTGACGAAATCGTTATGGGAGCAGCCGCACTCAATCATGACGGAACGCTCCGATACCGTACTGGTTTTGGCCATGGCGATGCCATGCATCTTTCTGATATGGATCCTGACCATCCGGGTTTGGAAGTCTACGATGTTCACGAAGAAAAGCAGAATGCGTATAGTGAAGAATACCGCGACAAGGATGGCAAGGTCATCTGGGGAACGACTCAGACCCAGGCTGGAAATGTGGACAATGGCCGTGGCATGGCTGCCGATGTCGATTCCACGAATCGCGGCTTCGAAATGTGGTCGGGTACCAGTGGTGGAATGCGTACCGTGAAGGGGACTCTTTTGCATGAGACGAAGCCTTCGGTCAATTTCCGCATTTACTTTGATGGTGACTTACAGGATGAATTGCTGGATGCTACAGGCAGTGGCGGCAGCGGAGGAAAGATTGAAAAGTGGAATTCTGGCAAGAAGACGGTCGATCGCTACTTCAGCTTCTATGAAGTGAATAGTTCGACTCTGAACAACTACACTAAGGCGAATCCCTGCATTGTGGCAGACCTGTTTGGCGACTGGCGCGAAGAATTCATTGCACGTTCCAGCACGGATCCTTCGACAATCACGATTTTCCAGACTCCCGTGACGACTCCGCACAGGCTCTACACGCTGATGCACGACCCGCAATATCGCGTGAGTGTCGCTTGGCAGAATGTTGCCTATAACCAGCCGCCTCATGCGAGCTATTACCTGCCCGACATGGTGAAGAACTTGAAGAAACCCGACATTTACATGCTTGGTACCGAAGGTGTCGCGGGCCTCGCTCCTTCTATTTCGAAGGTGGGCGATGGGCTTGAAAACCAGGGAATCCTGCTGGGTAATGCAATCGAGAGCTTCGGCTACAAGTTTATCGGCTGCGACGGCGTGAAGGTGACTGGACTCCCGAAGGGCGTGACCGCGAAGGTAGAGGGTTCGACCGTGACCATTTCGGGAACTCCGACGGAAGCGGGCGTATTTGCCTACACCGTTGTAACCGAAGGTGGTGAGGGTGATGCCGCGTCTGCGAAGGGTGTGCTCTCTGTTGCTGCTCCGGGAAATGCTGAAGAGGTTGCGACGAAGAAGGAGGCCTCCAAGGTCGATGCTTCTACGCCGGATGCGGGAATCGGCTGGTCCGAGACGACCAATACGGGCTTTGTCGAGAAGGGATACTTCAACTTCGACAATTCCACCGCAAGCTACGGGACATGGAACCTGCATTCCGAACATACTGCTTCTACCACCATCAGCATCCGCTTTGCAAACGGTGGCAGTGCCTCACGCGATATGGAACTTGTGGTGAACGGAGTCAAGGTAGGGACAGTCTCTATGGATGCGACCGGCGGCTGGACGACTTGGCTTACGACCGATGCGAAGATTGATTTGGCGAAGGGACTCAATACGATTACGCTTAAGTCGACGACCGCCGATGGTGGCGCGAATGTGGATATGTTCTACTTCGATATCGAAGGCGTGAGCGCCTATGCGGGCCAGGTCGACGAGCAGACCACGATAACGCCTGTTGCAGCTTCTGTGCGTGGAATGGTGTTCAACCCCTCGACGGGTGTGTTGTACACCCCGAAGGCAGGCCTTGCTGAAATTTACTTCTACGACATGTCCGGTGCGATGCGTATGGGAGTGTCGCGGAATGTGAATGCAGGCTCTACGACGATTTCGCTTGACCGCGAATTGCTCCCGAAGGGCGTGTATATCGTGAAGGTCAGAATCGATGGTAAAAATCTTGCCGTTTCCAAGTTCTGGAAAGGTGACAAGTAGGGTAAAATAGTATATTGTGAACGGATACGGATGTTTTGGCAAATAACCCATCAATGTCAGGAGAAATTATGACAAAACATCCTCGTCACGGTTTTCTTGCGGTTATTGCGGCGCTAGTCCTAGCGCTCCCGCTCCTTTCCTTTGCGTACCCCCGCCAGATGGAGGCCCTGAATAGGGGACTTCTGGTTTCTAGCTTGGGCAAGTCCGGAGTGCTCGTTTCGTGGCGTCTTCTCGGTACGGAAGACCCTAATACGGAATTCAATCTCTATCGCGACGGCAAGAAGATTGCCTCTGTCGGAAAAACCGATGGGACCAATTACTTGGACAAGGATGGGAAAATAACGTCCAAGTATACGGTCGCGAAGGTGGTCGGTGGCAAGGAAGGGACAAAGGAAACTCCGTCTTTAGTCCTGGATTCGAACGTTACCTATGGTGGACGCTCCTTCCCGTACAAGATGCTCAAGGTGGATGCCCCTGCTTGTCCTCCGTCTAAGGGTGGTGATACCTGTACTTATTGGGCCAGTGACATGAGCGTGGCGGACCTTGACGGTGACGGCCAATATGAACTGATTCTGAAATGGGATCCGTCAAACTCCAAGGACAATTCGCAGAACGGGTATACCAGCCCGACTTTGATCGATGCCTACAAGGTGGATGGGACCAAACTGTGGCGTGTCAATATGGGCTGGAACATCCGTTCCGGAGCGCACTATACGCAGTTCCAGGTTTACGACTACGATGGGGACGGCAAGGCCGAAATGATTGTCAAGACGGCTGACGGTACCGTTGATGGGCTGGGTCATGTAATCGGGGATTCCACCAAGGATTATCTCGATACGGCGGGCCGTCCGATGTCCGGTCCGGAATACTTGACGGTTTTCCGTGGAATTGATGGCGCTGAAATTACGACGGTGGATTATCTTCCTACGCGCGATGTCAGAAGGCTCGGCCCGGCAAATGATTCGGGTACTACTTGGGGCGATAATTACGGAAACCGCGGCGAACGCTATCTGGCGGCAACGGCTTACCTTGACGGCGTGCATCCGAGTGCCGTTTTTGCCCGCGGTTACTATACGGCGGCTTATGTAGCTGCCTATGATTTCGATGGAAAGGATTTGAAATTACGTTGGCTCCACAAGTCCGAAACACCGGGCGAGGGCCTCTATGGTCAGGGCAACCATAATATTTTTGTCGGCGACTTGGATGGCGATGGCTTTGATGAAGTTGTCTATGGCGCTGCGGCTCTGAATCATGACGGAACGGTCCGCTATTCGACTGGTTTTGGGCATGGTGATGCCGGACATTTGACCGATATTGATCCGGACCATCCGGGGCTTGAATACTTTGGCGTGCATGAAAACCATACGTCTAAATACATAGAAGAAATGCGTGGTGCCGATGGTACGGTTTTATGGGGAACGTTGCAGACGGGTGTTGATAACGGTCGTGGTATCGCTGCCGATATTGATTCTTCGCACCGCGGTCTTGAAATGTGGTCTTCGAAGGGAAAATTGATCCGTTCGGCACAGGGTGAACTCATTGATAGTGCCAGATCTCTTGTGTGCGATACGATTGATAGCTTCTACATTGAACAGATTCAAAAGTACTCCTACGCGACGGAATGTACCTCCAATTTCTATCCGATTAATTTCCGTATCTACTTTGACGGGGATTTGCAGGACGAGCTGTTGGATGGCCCCGAAATTATCAAGCCCAATTTGACTGCGCAAACATCCGTAAAGTTCTTTGATGGGGCCGAGACGCTTGGACTTATCGGTTGCAATGGTACCAAGAATACACCGCTCCTTGCTGCAGACCTCTTTGGTGACTGGCGTGAAGAACTGATTCTTCGTACAGAGAAGGATCCTTCCAAGATCTATATCCTGTCGACCCCGGTCACGTCTCCGTACCGCCTGTATACGCTGATGCATGATGCGGTGTATCGTACTGCAGTCGCTTGGCAGAATACGGCCTACAACCAGCCGCCTCATACGAGTTACTATTTGCCGGACATGGTCAAGAAATTCATGAAACCGAGCGTGTATACCGTGGGCGATAGCGCGTTTACCGTGTATCCGGATGCATCTCTCACCTTGATGGGTGGAAAAGAAAAGCAGACAGTAACCTTGGGCAATTCGATAAAGAAGATTAGCTACGAATACATGTTCTGTACCGGAGTCAAGGTGGAAGGACTTCCGTCGGGTGTTTCCGCCAAGGTGGATTCTGCAACGCAGACGGTTGCCATTTCCGGTAAGCCTAAAAAGACGGGTACGTTCAAGTACACCGTAAAGACGGTGGGGAGCAAGGCCGAAAATGCAACTGCCTCGGGCGAAATTGTCGTGAAGGAAGCCGAAGTCGTTGATACGGCTAAGACCGATTCGTCTAAGACGGTTCCGACGGGATCTTCCATTGTGGATGCGGCCTATCCTGACGAGGGCGAGGGCTCCACGGAAAATGAAAGCAAGGATTATATTGAAAAGGGCTATTTCGATTTCAAGAACGCGAAGTCTAGCTATGGTACTTGGCTGATCAAGTCCGCAAAGGCTTCTTCGACAACGATGTCCGTGCGCTTTGCTAACGGCGATAGCGTCGCGCGCGATATGATTCTGGTCGTGAATGACGAAGAAATCGGAACGGTCAAGATGGACGAGACGGGTAGCTGGTCTGCATGGAATACGTTTGATATCGAAATCACGCTGAAGAAGGGCAAGAATACCATTACGCTAAAGTCTACGACAAAGAATGGCGGCGCAGATGTGGATGCATTCTTGTTTGACATTGCAGGCGTGGAATCCTATACGGACAAAAAGTCTGAAGCACTTCCTGTTGCCCGTTTGGATGGGGGTTTCATGTACCGTCCGTCGACGGGTACGCTTTTCACCTCGGTTCCGGGATTTGTAGAAATCTTGTTCTACGATGCTTCCGGTACCATGCGTGGCGCTGTCTCGGGTTACGTGACGGCAGGCGAGTCTGTGCTGGCACTTGAACGCGGTGTGCTTCCGGAAGGAATGTACATCGTGAATGTGAAACTGGACGGAAAGGTTAAACAGAAATCTCTGTTTAAGAGATAAATAAAATTGGAAATGGATGGGATGTTATGAATATATTCACCAAGGTTTGGCAATCTGCCGTAATCGCATCGATGGTCGTCGCTCCGCTCACATGGTCGGCGGTGACCATCTACATGTGTGGCGACTCCACCATGCAGGACTGGAACGAGGGCTACTATCCCAAGCAGGGGCAGGGTCAGGATTTCCATTACTGGTTCGACCCGACCAAGGCGGCGGTGGTGAACCGTGGCCAGGGCGGCATGTCGCTCGGTGGCGGTGGTAAGGCCAAGGATGGCAGCACTGCTGTCGGTTATTACGATATGTTCTTCAAGAAAGGTTGCTCCAATGGCAACTGCATCGCTGAAAAACTCAAGGCGGGCGACTACGTCGTGATCCAGTTCGGAATCAATGACGTGAACTACAGTACTGAGGATTTCTTCGCTTCCAACATGAAGAAGATGGTGAGCGATGTCCGCGCGAAGGGCGCGTACCCGATTATCATGAGCCCAATTCGCCGCCTGTATTACGATTCCCCGACGCAGATTCATAACAGCTACCGCGGTTATCCGGCGCTCAACAAGAGCCTCGCCGAAGAACTCAACGTGCCGTTTATCGACATGAGCGAGATGGTCGCGAACTACATGATTTCGGTGGGCGAGCAGTATGCGGCTCAGTTCATCTTCAACTATGCGACCAAGGCAGAATACAGCAATCTTGGCAGTGACCAGACGGACCAGGTGCACTTGCAGATGAACGGTGCGAACGCTTTCGGGCGTATCATTACCGAACAGATGCGTGCGCATACGGACCCGATTGTGAAAAAGCTCGGCGACTACATGGCGCCCATGTACCAGGTCGATGTCAAGGTGAGCCCCGAAGGTGCTGCCGATGCGACATCCCTCGGCGCGTATTACCCGCAGGGAATGACCGTGATGCTCAAGACCATGCCGAAGAGCGGCAAGAAATTCCTCGGCTGGTACGACGGCAACGGCAATAAGGTGGGTGCCCCGAGCCGCTCCAATGTGAAGTCTCCCTACATCCATACGTTCGTGATGGGCTCTGCTGCCACTCAGTTTACCGCAGTATATGAAGGCGGTACGGCGCAGAAGTATACCGGTGACGGCAAGGCGTTGACGGCATTCCCGACGACGACTCCGAAGAGCCTTGCCGATGTGACGTTCGTTCCGTTTACTCCGATTGAAGGTACCGAGCAGATTGATGTCGATGTCGACAAGAACATCAAGAAGTTCTTCGATGCCTATAGCCCCGATACGGGCGTCGGCTACAAGGAAAACAACTGGACCGGCTTTATGGGCGATGGCTTCTTCAATCTCGAAAACTCGCAGACGTCTTTCGCTTCTTACAAGGTCAAGTTCCCGGCGGCGGGTTACGTGACGCTTGCCGTGCGCTACGCCAATGGCGGAAATTCCGACCGCATGTTCAATGCTTATCTGGACCACGACTACCTCGTGAGTGCGCCGCCTACGGGTGCCTGGGACAAGTGGGATACGGCCTACGTGGTGATGGATGCCCCGCAGGGTGAAACGGAACTCAAGATTATGTCGCTTACAAGCGATGGCGCTCCGAATCTAGATGCCTTTGGTTTCAGTATCGACGGCGTTTGCCGCGTAAGCGAAGGCTGCACCGAAGATACGTCGACGACTATTTTGAATAAGGTTCGCGATGTGACTGGTTTTGCTTTGCATGGCGAAATGCTGCGCCTTGTTGGTACGGAACGTGCTCATGTGAATGTGTTCGATATGGGTGGTCGTCTGGTGGCAAAGCGAATTGTCGAAAACGCATCAGAAGTTTCGCTTGCAACGATAGTGAAGTCTGCCGGACTCTACCGCGTTGTGGTCCGCCAGGGCAGTGCCAAGTTTATCGCTAATTATGCGAAGGTGAGGTAGTATATGAAGGGAATTTTAAAATTCTTCGTTGCTGCCGCCATTTTTGCTGGCGTTGCCGTGAGTGATTCCACCAGTTTCTCGATTTATGTGGTGGGCGATTCCACCGTTTGCACCTACAAGGATAACGCTTATCCGCAAACGGGTTGGGGTCAGGTACTTGGTTATTTCTTTGACGCATCTCGCGTGAAGGTGAATAACTATGCCATTGGTGGCCGCAGTTCTAGAACTTTTATTGAAGAAGGCCGCTTGGATGAAGTCAAGGGCAAACTCCAAACGGGCGATTACCTTTTCGTGCAGTTCGGCCATAATGACCGTGATTACAGTAAGGAAGCTCGCTATGTTCCGCCCGCAGATTTCCCGGGATATATTCAGAAATATGTGGACGCCGCTAAGGCAAAGGGCGCCAATGTCATCTTGATTTCGCCGATGAACCTGAACGGTAGCCGTAACGTGTTCTCTACCGGCGACAAAAATTACGATGCCCGCGGCATGATGCAGACGGTGGCGAAGAACAACAAGGTCCCGTTTGTGGATTTGAACATGAAGTCGTACAATACCTACAATACTACTTACAAGAACATGCCGGATTACGTGACACGTTATCTGTACAAGAAACTGGAGAAGGGCGAATATCCGAATTACCCGGATGGCGTGAACGATGGTACTACGCATTTCCAGGAAATGGGCTCCATGGGCCATGCCCAGATGATTTGCGAAGAACTTGAAGATAACCTTAAGAACAATTCGAATCTCTCTGCCGATGCCAAGGCTGCGCTCACCACGCTTGTTTCTGCTATCAAGAAGCGTTATTCCATCAAGGTGCAGACCAACCTTTCGAACTACAGCGGCCTCATTACGCAGACCCAGTATTTCCCGGCGGGTTCCCCGATGACGCTCCGCGTGACGCCGAACGGCCAGACCTTTGAAAAGTGGGTGGACGACGACTGTAACGAAATCTCGAAGAATATGATTTATTACGGCTTCAAGACCAAGGCTCGCAACATCACTTATACGGCCATGTTCAAGGGCGGTTCCGAATGCAAGAAGATTGCTCACGATAGCGAAGAATCCGGCAACGAAAATCCCACGTCCTCTAGTTCCGAGGGTCCGGAATCTTCGAGTTCCATTGACCCGAAGCTTTGCTTCGATGGTACAGCCGACGCAGCCTGGCCTTCTCCGATTGATATGGCGAACCCCGAAATTGCAGATGGCTTGACGGAAACGAACCACGAAGGCTATACGGGTCAGGGATTCTTCAATATTGAAAATAGCGCCTACAGCACTGCGACTTACAAGCTGACGTCTGACCAGTCGGCCTCCAATGCCCGCGTCATGATCCGCTATTCATTCCAGGGAAATACCAATCGCGACATGAAAATCACGATTGACAACGGAACGTATGATGTGGCATTCCCCTCGACGGGTAGCTGGGACAAGTGGGATACCGCCTACATTGAAGATGTCTGGGTGGACGCTCTCGATTTCAAGATGAAGATCGCCTCGACGACAAGTGACGGCGGCCCGAATATCGACATGATTGCCTTTGACATGAAGGGAGTGTACCGCACCGGTTGCAAGCCGGCTAAGGTTGAAAACGACGTGGAATCGTCTTCGAGCGGCACGACGATTGTCAATGTACGTCCGGCTCCGAGCCTGCATTTTGATGCCCGAAACCAGACAATCACGACAGCCGGTGGAATGTTGATGGTTCAGGTGTCCGATGCGATGGGCAAGGTGGTTGCCCAAGAAACGCGCCATGTCGCTCTCGGAACGGTTTCGTTGCTGCAAAATCAGTCGAAAATGACGTCTGGGCGTTATTTCGTGCGGGTTCAGCTCAATGGACAGGTCTTGATGTCTTCATTTTTGTATATTAAGTAAAAAATGGAGGCTTTATGAAGCTTTTTAAATTGATGGCATCTGTATGCGCTGTGTCCGCTGCATTTATGTTTGCTGCTTGCGATGATTCTTCGTCTGCAAGCTCCAATGACGAACCCTCTGCATCCAATGATTGCTCCGTCGAAGATGGCGTGAAGGTCGTTTCTCCCAAGAAGGGCGATTCCTTCAAAATGGGCGATACCATCACCGTGATTTATGGTTCTGACGTGCAAGGTTCCGGTTACCGTTTCGTCTTCAAGACTTCTGAAGAAGACGGCGGCCTCGACATGCTCGAAGAATCTGCCGGTCCCATGAAACCGGATGGCAAGAAGTGCTATGAACAGAAGGTCGTGCTGACCGACGACGTGGCAGAACCGACCAAGACGGCAATCATTCGCGTGGTTCCGTACGAACAGACTGCCAAGGGCGCAAATTCCGGTACCTTCAAGGTGACCGAGTAATTTGAACTCGACTCTCGAATTTAACGATTCTTCAATCACCGTAGCCCTCGTGGGTTGCGGTGGTTTTATTGGTAGTCACCTTTTGCGTGCTATTTTTGAACGCACGAGTTGGCGCGTTTTTGGTGTTGATCTTGATTCCTACCGCATTCAGGAGCACTTGGCGAACCCTCGCTTTGAATTCCTGAGCGCAGACCTTGCAGACCCCGAGGTGGTAAAGCGTATTGCGCAGTATCCTGTAGTGGTCAACTTGGCGGCGATTTGTACGCCAGGGCGCTACATGGCCGAATCTGCCGAAGTCATTCGCAGCAATTACGACCATCCGCGGGCACTTGCCGATGCCTGCGCCCAAAGCGGTAGCTGGTTGATTCATTTTTCGACGTCCGAGATTTACGGCAAGACGGCTGCAAATTCCGGTGCGCTTGTAGAAGATGAATCGGAAATTGTGTTTGGGCCAGTGGCGGCAAGCCGCTGGAGCTATGCGACGGCAAAACTCTTGACCGAACGCTACTTGGCCGGTCTGGACGGACTCCATTGGACGGTGGTTCGACCCTTTAATTTCGTGGGCCCGTTTATGGACTTTATGCCGGGTGTCGACGGCGATGGGATTCCTCGCGTACTTGCGAATTTCTCGACGGCACTTGTTCGTGGGGAATCGCTAAAACTTGTAAATGGAGGTGTTGCGAAACGCTGCTTTACCTCGGTGCACGATGCGGTGGACTTTATGTTCTGCGTGTTTGCGTCGGGTGAAAAGGCCCTTTCGCAAGCGTTCAATGTGGGCAACGCGGCAAACGAAGTTTCGATTGCAGAGCTTGCCCAACTGATGCGCTCCGTGTATGCCGCAATTAAGGGTGTGCATGAAAACGAAGTGTCCGGAGTCGAGGTGATTTCGGGCGAAGAATACTATGGGAAGGGCTATGACGATTCCTTGCGCCGTATGCCTTCTGTCGAAAAAGCGGAACGCCTTGTTGGTTTCAAGGCTAAAATTCCGTTGAAGACTGCCCTAGAAGAATCCTTAACATGGTTTGCACACCATTATGGCTAACGACTTCTTTATATTTATCCCCGCTTACAATGTTGCCGGTACGCTTGCATCGGTTTTGCAAAAAATTTCCGATGAGGTCTGGAATAAGTCTATCATCTTGATTATTGATGACGGTTCTACCGACGATACTCGTGGCGCCTTCGAGAATTTTGCGGGTTCGCTTGCCGAAGAACGAAAGAGCCGTTTGCGCTACATGCGTTTTGAACAGAATTCGGGTTATGGAGCCGTGGTGAAGAAAGGCCTTGCCGAAGGGCTGCGTTCCGGTGCAGAGCTGGTTGCCTGTTTGCATGGCGATGGGCAGTACCCGGCTGAGCAACTGGATGAATTTTTTGACTATCTCAAGACAGTCAACAATGTGGACCACGGAGACGAAAGAAAGTTTGCCTTGGTGCAGGGCTCTCGTCATTTGACCCGCGGCGGTGCCAAGGCTGGAAACATGCCCTTGTACAAGCGCTTGGGTGGCGCCTTCTTGACGGCGATTGAAAACTTTGCCTTTTACCAGAAACTCACGGACCGCCACAGCGGATTTATCGTGTATGATTCCGAGTTCTTGAGAACGCTTGAATTCGATAAATTGAGCTCGTCGTTCGATATTGATCTCGAGATTATTTCGATTGCGGATTCTTTGGGCTACAAGCTCGCGGAACTTCCGATTCCGACGCGTTATGCCGATGAAAAATCGAACTTGAACGTCGTTACGTATGGCTTGAGAGTTTTAAGGCAAGTCGCAAGAAGATTGTTTGCGTAAAATATTAACGAAATTAATATTACAAAAAGCTGTCTAAAAGTTTATTTTGTTATATTTTCGGCCTTAATTCAAGGAGAATATATGAAAAAGAAGTTTTTAGGCTTGGTTGCGCTTTCTTGCGTAATAACCTTTATGTCGTCCTGCTCTGACGAATCCTCGTCGTCTAGTACGAATTCTGGAGATGTTGAAAATCTGGATCCCGCAAAAGAGACTCCGGCATACAAAGAGTTGAATACCAATTTTACATTGCTTGACCTTCTTTACTTTTATGGGCATTCTCGTGATGAACTTGCTGATGATGTCGATGCCTATTTTGGCAAGGGCTCGTCCAAAGATGCAAAGGATCCTGGTGGACAGACTGCTTGTACAAAGGAATACTACGATGTGTGTTATATGTACAACCAGATGGCTGACGCCTATACTCATTATTATGATCCCTCTGTAGCTCCGATGATCGCTGAACAAATGATGGCTTCTGGCGATTATGACCTTGTAGGAATTGAATCGGAACCCAGTGAAATTGAAGATGGACTTTTCGTTATTACCAGCGTGAGTGATGAAGCCAAGGAACTTGGACTTAGGGTTGGAGACGTCTATGGCTTAGGGGATGTCTATCAGGGCATGGAAGATGCCGAAAGCGATACCATTTCTATGTATGTTCTCAGAGATGGTGAAATCGCAGAAGTCAAAGCTGTTGTCGGTTTTGTAAGTAAACCGACCGTCTATTTGCATTACGAAAAAAATGAAAAGGGAGATTCTATTCCCGTTATCCAAATTACGGAATTTTCCAGCCAATCGATTGATGGTGCTGGAACCTATGAGGAATTTAAAAAAGCTCTGAAACAAACAGAAAAATACAAGTCCCTTATCATTGACCTTCGTGAAAATGGCGGTGGTGATATTGAAGAGTGCTACCCTATGACTGCTGAGTTCCTTGCAAAAGGTGACACGAGTGTTATTGACGTGGTGACCGATGTTGATTCTGTCAAGAAGGATGGTAAGACAAAGCTCGTTCAAATTTTTGATACGACAGCCGTTGTTGCTGAAAAAGACGGAAGTGCAAAAGACCGTTACCTGGTCATGCTTGAAAATGATTGGTCTGCAAGCTGCTCGGAAGTCCTTCTTTCTGCTCTAGGTATCAGCAAAAAGGCTCCGATTGTTGGTGAATTGTCTTATGGAAAGCAGATAGGACAATTTTATGTCTTTGGAAACGAAGAAGGACTTATGCCGGACTTCTTGGTTCCCGAAGGCCTGGCTATTATTACAACAATTGTTTCCTATGACAAAAACTGGGGACTTTTCCAAGATGTAGGTATTGTCCCTGACTTTGAAATTTCGGATCCGGATGAGCAGATGGCAAAGGCTGTGGAACTTGCAACGGAAGCGAAATACGAACGTACAGCCGGTTATGGTAAAGAAAAACTCGGACATTTTTCGAAAGAAGCTGAGCGCGCTGGCGGTAAGCTTGGACATAAGGTTGTAAAGCCAAAGTACAGAATTATTCGATAAATAAGACTTGGGGTTCGAAAACGAACCCCTTTTTCTTTGGTATAGAGCTAAATTTTATTCTATGCATATCGGTTGTCATTTATCATCTTCGGCGGGCTTTTTGGCCATGGGGCAGACGGCGCTTTCGATTGGCGCTGATACTTTTCAGTTTTTTACGCGGAATCCTCGCGGCGGCTCGGCAAAGCCCTTTGACGCGGCCGACGCAAATGCGCTTGTCAAGTTGCTGAATGACAATCATTTTGCCCCGATTTTGGCGCATGCTCCTTATACGCTGAATGCTTGCGCTGCTGACGAAGGCTTGCGGCAGTATGCGGTTGACGTGATGATCGATGACATCTGGCGCATGGATCACTTTCCGGGGGCGATGTACAATTTTCACCCTGGAAGCCATGTGAAGCAAGGTGTCGAAGTGGGCGTGGACTTGATATCTCGCGCGCTGAACCAGATTTTAAAGCCGGAACAAAAGACGCTTGTGCTGCTTGAAACGATGGCGGGCAAGGGCTCCGAGGTGGGCCGTACTTTTGAGGAACTGCGTGCCATTATTGACCGCGTTGAATTGAGCGATAAACTGGGTGTATGCCTGGACACGTGCCATGTTTTTGATGGCGGCTATGATATTATTGACAACCTGGATGGAGTTCTTGAACAATTTGACAAGGTGATAGGCCTGAAACGTTTGAAGGCGATTCACTTGAATGATAGCAAGAACCCCATGGGTAGCCATAAGGATCGTCATGAGGTGTTGGGCGCGGGCTATATCGGCTTGGATGCGTTGACACGGGTGGTGAACCATGCGGCGCTGAAGAATTTGCCGTTTTACTTGGAAACGCCGAATGAATTGCCCGGCTACGCAAAAGAAATTGCCATGATGCGCGAAAGGGCGAAGTAAATAGCCTTAGGCCACACGGATTTGGAATCACTAACGTGATTCCTTTTTTATTATATATTTAGAATATGGTAAAAGAGCTGATAGATTCTTTAAATGGGGTTCTGCTGGGTAAATCGGACACGGTGGAACTTTTGGTGATGGCGCTATTGGCCGATGGCCATGTGCTGGTGGAAGATGTTCCCGGTACGGGCAAGACCACGCTTTCAAAGGCGCTTGCGGCTGCAATTGGGGCCGACTTTGCACGAATCCAGTTTACGCCGGATTTGCTGCCCGCTGATGTAACGGGCGGTGCCGTATTCAAGGCGAATACGGGTGAATTTGAAATTCGTAAAGGGCCTGTATTTACGCAGGTGCTCCTGGCAGACGAAATCAACCGAGCTTCGCCGCGAACGCAGAGTGCTTTGCTCGAGGCTATGGAAGAACGCCAAGTGTCGCTGGAGGGCGAACGCTATAAGTTGCCGGAACTCTTTATGGTGCTTGCGACTGAAAATCCGGTGGAATTCCACGGCGTGTTCCCGCTGCCCGAAGCGCAGATGGACCGCTTTATGGTGCGCATTTCCGTGGGCTACCCGAGTGCAGAAACGGAACTTGAAATTTTGCGGGCGCACCGTACGAGCCGACCGATTGATTCGGTGCGGGCGGTGACGGTTCCCGGAGAAATCTTGACGGCACGCGGCCAAGTGCAGCGGGTTCACATTGATGAATCGCTGGAACGCTACATTGTGAGTTTGGTGCAGGCAACGCGTAACGACGGCGGCGTGCGTCTCGCGGCAAGTCCACGAGCGGGCATGAACCTGGTGCGCATGGCGCAGGCGTGTGCGTATGTGAATGGCCGCGATTTTGTGAATCCCGATGACATTCAGCGCGTGTTCTTCCCGGTGATGGAACACCGCGTGTTCGCCAAAGATAGCGGTGACCCTGACGCCAGCAAGAAGATTTTGCAGGGAATTCTGAAGCAGGTGGCGATTCCTAAGTAAGGACGCGAATGTCTTCCTTTGCTAAATGGCTGTTGAACGCGATTCCGCGGACCCCGAAAAAATCGGGGATTTTGATGGCTGTTTACTTTTGGTGGCTGGATTACTTTACTCCGGCGGGTCGTGCGTTTGCATCGCTGTTTTTGCTCGCGATGTTTGCGGGCGCAGTGCCGGGATTTTGGGCGGCCTGGATTTTTGCGGGCATTGATTTTCTGCTGTTCTTGGGGCTTGTCTTTAGCCTGTTCGTGACAGCGAAGCGGAGCAAGATTTGGGTTGAAAGCGTGTCGGTGAATTGTGTGCGCGAAGGCGAAACGGCTACAGTGACCGCTTATGTGGCGGTGCGCTCGACGATTGATTGCGTGACTTTGGGGGCGAATCGTTTGCCGCCCTCGCTTACAGGCTTTGAATCGGACCGCGAAAAGATTAAGAAGGGCGAGCCGCCGCGCAAGATGGAATGCCAAGTGCGTACGACGCGCCGCGGCTCCTTTATGCTCAACAAGGTCTCGGCGAATGTGCCCGAAATCATGGGACTTTTGCGCTGGCCTTATGGCTTTAACGGCTCGGTAGAATTGCTGGTTTACCCGCGGGCGCTCAAGGTGCAAGAATTCCCATTCCTGACGCAGGGCGCTTCGGGCATGGCGTTTGCTCCATTCCTGATGCCAAGCCTTACGCGGGGTATGAATTTTATCGGCGTGCGGCCTTACCGCGAAGGCGATTCTCTGCGTGACTTGCACCATAAGGCTTTTGCCCGCTACGGAAAGCCTTTCACGAAAGAATTTGAAATTGAGCGTGGCGCTGGCATTATTTTGCTCCTGGATACGGCGACTCCGAATTTCAAGTCGCGGCAGTACCTGGAACATGCGATTCGTATGACGGCGGCGGTGGGCGAGTGGCTCCTGGACCGCGAAATTCTCGGACGATTTTTTATCGATAGTGAAGAAATTGCCTTGGATGGCGGTAGCGAAAGCCGCAAAAATTTGCTGGATGCCCTGGCGAGAATTCCGCCGGCATCGCTTGCGCATGCAAAACAGCCTACACCCTGGGCGCCTGCGGCGCGTCCGATGGATCCGGTGCTTCGCATTGGACTTTACGAAAACGAAGAACCGCTTGTGAACAAGCATATCGTGGTCGGAACGCAGCCTGCTTCGACCGAAGATAAATTGCTGGTGGTTTCGCCTGAAGATTTGAATGGCGAGAGGGTGACATTATGATGGCGAGCGAGAAGGTAGACATCCGCTACGCCTTCAAGGTGTTGTTCCTTTGCCTGGCCTCGGTGAATCTGGGCCATACTTTTGATTTCTTGTGGCTTGGCCTTTTATTTGCAATCTACTTTGTAGTTGTCGGCGTGTTGAATGCAACTCGTCGTCGAGAGTTTGCGAAGCGCCCGCGTTACAATAAGATTTTGGCGTATGGAGCGATAGTCCCGCTTGCACTTTTTTGGGTGATGACGCCTTCGGTTGAAAACGGGGTGTCGCCTTATTTGATTTTCTTGCCGGGAATCTACTTGCTGTATTTGGCGGCGTTGCAGGAACGGAGTCGCGGGAATGGTGGTTTTGAAGTCTTTGTCGCCTTCGATGGCGTGGGCGCGTTACTCTTTGGAATGTACATGGTGCCGCATGGTTGGGGCTTTGTCGGACTTGTCGGATTTTTGCTTGCGCTTTGTGCTTATAGCCGCCGCGGTACGGCACCTTACAAGTACGGGCTCTTTTTGCTCGTGATTGCAGTGCTCAGCGCAATCTCTTACGGTGGTTGGCAATACTGGAAAACGCAGCGTTACCGCTATGGGGCGCAAATGGCCGAAAACTATTACCAGCGCGAACGAATGATGGGCTTTGATCCGGTCGCGGCACTGGGTAGCTTTGGGAGTAATTACAATTCCCGCTACAATAGCCAGGTCGTGTTGCGTGTATGGGATAAGCAACCGTCAAGGTACTTTAAGGCGGCCAGCTACGAAAAGTATGCGGCGGGTATCTGGAAATTGCCGACATCGTTTGCGAAACGGCTTTATCCAGCTTACTACCAGGTGGACTACGCCGTGCTCGAAGTGGCGGATTCGCTGACGAAGGCCGATTCCCTGCGTGAAGTGGAACAAATCTGGGTGCAGTCGACGCTCAATAATTTTGGATTTGTGTTTGCGCCGTACGGTGTCGTGGGTTTTGCGGCGAAAGATGTGGATTCGCTGACTTACTATTCGGGCGGCATGGTGCAGGGGTTGGACGGAAACGGAAAACGCTCCGACTGGCATTATTTTAAATGCAGACCGGTCTCGGCGGAGAATGTACCGGAGGCTTGCAAATTGCCTGATTCCTTGCTGGTTCCGGGTGCGGGCGACTTGATGGTGGGCGAGCGGTACTTGCCGCTGATTGATACCGTGATTGCGGCGATGGAATTGCGCGACACGGTTGCGGATTCGGTTGCTGCGGATTCGACTGCAGCGGATTCTCTGGTGTTGCAGAAAATGTTGGCATATTACCTCGCAAATTTCACCTACTCGCTCTCGGTGCCGGGAATTACGCGCTGGAATGGAGCGAAGAATGAACCGCTGGCCGTCTTCTGGCGCGAAAAGCAGGGCTTTTGCGAATACTATGCGACTTTGGCGACTCTGGTGTTGCGCCGGTTGAATATTCCGGCGCGGTATGTGACGGGCTTTGCAAATCCTGAAGTGGTTGAAGGACTGCCTTATAGCATTTTCCGGCGCAAGCATTCACATGCATGGGTCGAAGCGTATGTAGATAACCGCTGGGTAATCTTCGACCCGACGCCTCCCATTTTGCCGCAGTTTGCACAGGCACCCAGCTGGTGGAGCGTCAAATGGGAGGGCGTGCGCGGGCGTTTCGCCCGCGTGATGCATGCTCTTAAAGAAGGCGAGTGGCGCCGCGTCGTCGACAATTGGCAAAATCAATCGACCGCATTATTAGAAAGTCCGATTCTGTATGCGGTACTTGTCATTCTTGTAGCAGGCTTTGCTGGCCGCAAGATTTACGTTGCGTATAAATTAAATTCAAAGAGCCACGCCTTTGTTTCGACACGGTCTCTGGAATGGGTGAAAAAACTTGACCGCGCTGAGCGGGATTTGGCCCGAGTAGGACTCCGCCGCGAACCTGGCGAAACTGTCGGCAAATTTGCAGAACGCTGCCGGATTGCGCTTTCACACCTCGCCGAGGACCAAACCACTCTCAAAAAGATTCAAAGAGCGCGCCACGCTTTGCTCGTTCTCGACGAGTATGAATCAAACCGCTGGAAATTCTAAGTTTTAAGTTCTTTCAACTAAGTTCTTTTTCTATCTTTCCTCCCAAAAACTAGGAGTTATTATGTCTGTACAAGTGATGGTAAATGGTATTCCGGGTAACATGGGCCGTATTGTGGCCGAAACCTGCGTGGCTCGCGGCTTGGAACTCGTCCCGTATTCTCTGACGGGTGAAATTATTGTGGAAAACGAAGCCGAAGTCGCCGGCAAGACCATCCAACTTTTGAAGCCGAGCAATCGCGAAGCTCGCATTGGCGAAGTTCTCGAAAAGTACCCGAACGTCATTTGCATCGATTACACGCACCCGACGGCTGTGAACGACAACGCCGCCTTCTACGTCAAACACAAGATTCCGTTCGTGATGGGCACCACCGGCGGTGACCGCGAAGCGCTCGCCAAGCTCGTTGCCGACGCAAATCACCCCAGCGTGATTGCCCCGAACATGGCAAAGCAGATTGTCGCTTTCCAGACGATGATTGAATTCTTGGCTAAGGAATTCCCGACGGCATTCAGCGGCTACAAGCTCTCCGTGGTGGAAAGCCACCAGAAGACCAAGGCTGACACCAGCGGTACCGCACGCGCCGTGGTGGGTGACTTCCAGAAGATGGGTTTTGATTTCACCGTCGACGATATCGAAAAGGTCCGCGACGAGAAGGAACAGATGGAACGCATGCACGTGCCCGAAGAATATCTCGGCGGTCACGCCTTCCACACCTACAGTCTCGACAGCGCTGACGGTACGGTTCACTTTGAATTCCAGCACAATGTATGCGGCCGCAAGATTTACGCCGAAGGCACTGTGGACGCTGTGAACTTCCTCGCTTGCCACATTGCAAACGGAACGGCAAGACCCTTCAACATGATGGACGTGCTCCGCTCCGGCAAGATGCGTTAATCGCATTGTAAGGTCATGCGTTCTTATATCCTCCGCCGCTTACTTTTGATGATCCCGACTCTCATCGGGATTTCATTGGTATGCTTTATCCTTATCCAGCTGTTGCCGGGTGGACCTGTGGAGGAAATGATTTCGCGTGCGCAGCAAGCCGCGGCCATGAAGGGCGGGGTAGATGCCTCCAAGGCTCTTTCGCCTGATCAGATTGCGCAAATCCAGGCGTACTTCGGTTTTGACCAACCCGCCTGGAAACGTTACCTGACTTGGCTCTGGAACGTTCTGCACTTGGACTTGGGCTCTAGCTATACTTATGGCCTCCCCGTGTGGGACGTGATTACGAGTCGTTTCCCGATTTCGCTGTTCTTTGGAATTACTTCGTTTTTCTTGAGCTACCTTGTCTGCATTCCGCTGGGCCTTTGGAAGGCGGTGCATCACGGCAGCAAGTTGGATTCCCTTTCTTCGGGCGTGATTTTCTCGGGCTACGTGATGCCGGGTTACGCTCTCGGTATCTTGCTCATTATCTTCCTCGCAGGCGGTTCGTACCTCGACATTTTCCCGCTGGGTGGCCTCACGAGCGATGACTTCGAAGACTTTACCTTCTTCGAAAAGATTGTGGACCTCGGGCACCATTTGATTCTGCCGATTTTCTGCTACATGATCAGCGAATTCGCGTTCCTCACGTTCCTGATGAAGAACTCCGCGCTCGAAGAACTCGGCAAAGATTATATGCGTACCGCGCTTGCGAAGGGCATGAGCTTTAACCAGGCGCTCGTTCGCCATGCACTCCGTAACGCCCTGATTCCCATTGCCACGCGTCTTTCTGAAATCTGCACTTTGATGTTTGCGGGCGCGCTCCTTATCGAAAAGGTCTTCGATATCGATGGCATGGGCCTACTTTACTACAACTCCATGGTGAATCGCGACTACAACGTGGTCATGGGCGTCATCTTCCTCAGCAGCTTGATGGCAATGATTGGCCGCCTTTTCAGCGATATCCTCTACACGCTCGTAGACCCGAGAATTAAGTTCTCGTAATAATAAAGCTTTTTTATTACCACACGGATTCGATTCCACTAACGTGGAATCATTTTTTTTATATTGGAAGGCATGAGTAACGAAATTGTTTCGCCTGTTATTGAAAAGTATTTGAAGTCCCGCGGCTATGCCGATTACGAAATAACCCCTATTGCCGGTGCCGGTTCGGGTCGTAAGTATTACCGAATTGCCTCCGGTAAGCAGAGCGCCGTGTTGCAGGTTTCTGCCTCGGTCGATGAAGATTTTAAGCGTTTTGTGGATTATGCCGAAGCATTCAACTCTTTCGGACTTCCGGTTCCTAAGATTTATTGCGTGGACGAAGCTTCTTGCTCTGTGCTTCAAGAAGACCTAGGTGCACACAATTTGCTCGACAATATTGTTTCGCCGGGTTCCGAAAAGAAGACGGGCAACGTTCGTATTCTCTACCCCGAAGTCATCGATTCCTTGATCAAGTGGCAAAACATTTCCCGCTCGCTGTTCAGCTCTCGCTCTGACCTTTGGCTGCGTCGTTTCGATTTCGCTGCTCTCAAGTGGGAAACCGACTACTTTACTGAAAACTACCTGAAGAATTTCAAGGGCATTGCTGAAATCCCTGAATACGTGCGTCAGTTCTATTCCCTGATTGCGGTTTCTGTGGAAGCCCAGCACAAGGTGTTGATGCACCGCGATTTCCAGAGCCAGAACATCATGGTCAAGCCGAATTCCGAAATCGCTTTCGTGGATTTCCAGGGCGCCCGCCGCGGTGCCATGTTCTATGACTTGGCCTCTCTCTTGTGGGACCCGTACGTAGAACTTTCTCTGACCGAAATCAAGGACTTCTTTGAATACTGGCGTGTTTCTTATCGCGAAACCAAGACCTACACCAAGGAAGACGCTTGGGAAGCCTTTATTCACGCTAGCTTGCAGCGCGTGATGCAGGCCATGGGCGCCTATTGCTTCTTGAGCAAGGTCAAGGGAATCCAGAAATTTGAACAGTACATTGAACCGGGTAAGCGTCAGCTGCGTGTTGTCTTTGATGAATTCAAGAAGATGGCCAAGGCTACTTCGCCGAAGGTCTTTGACTTCATGGACAACGCGTTGGTATAAATGCAGCCCATCTACGTAAAACATTATGCGGAACCCGAGTCCTTCGCAAGGGCTTTGGGCTTTGCTTACGATGCCCTGGTGCATGGCCCGGTCAAGTTTGATGCCATGGAAACATGGAAGTCCTTGTCGGAACGCGTGTCCCAGGGAATCTACATGGGCGAGGGCTTGCTCTTGCCGCATACGCGTGTGCCGGGACTTCCGCAGCCGCTGTTTGCTTTTGCGGTTTGTCCCAAGGGTTTTACTGACATTGCTGTAAAGCAGGGCCAAGTGCCGCAATACATTTGTCTATTGCTTTCGCCGGCAGAGTCTGCCAATTGTCATACACAGTTCATCGCAAATATTGCGCGTAAGCTGCTGAACCCGCAGTGGCGTGCGCAGGCGTTGGATGCAAAAACCCCCGAACAGCTGAATGCGCTGTTCGAGGAATAAAAAGTTTTCGCAAAATTATTAGTACTGGAAGCTTCCGCCTACCATAGCGCGGAAGCCTTCGTAATCACCGAAGTAACGGTCATAGCCTGCGCGGATGGTCATCCAATCCCAGGGCTTGATTTCGATTTTACCGCCAACTTCTACGTAGTGCAAGGTGGTCTTGTCATTCAAGAACTTCTTGTCGGTGGCGCTTTCGGGCGTGTGCATGTCGGTGATGTTGCCGCCGAAGGCCGTGTCTTTGGCGACGGCGCTTGCATGCAGCGTTCCCTTGAACAAGGCGTCTTTCAAGAGTCCGCTTTCGACTTTATAAAGTCCGCTGACTTCGCTGTAGATTTCCTGACTGTTCGGGCCGAGATCGGTGCCGAGGCTCTGGGAATAGCTGCGGTATGTGTAGCCGCCGCCTTTGTGGTGCGTGTAGACCCAAGGCTCTACGCGGGTGTATTCCAAGTACCAGTTCCAAAGCGAGCTGCCGAGTTTAAGGCTGTCGCGAGCGATGCCGACAGAGGTGGCCCACTTGTTGCCCCACCAGCCGTCATCAAACATAGATGTGGGGGACTTCATATCGTCCCACAAGAGTTCTCCGTAGAATTCCCAGTTTGGAATCGTCTTTACGCTCAAATCGAACGCGAGCGAAATGTTGTCCTGGTCGCCCTGCAGGTGTTCCTGGAAAACATAAGGAATGAATGGAATCACGTAAGCCCATTCGAATTCGCGGCCGGTGCTGTCGGCGTCTTCGTTCGGGTTCGGGAATTCCTCGGTGGTGCTTCCGTAGAGCGCCGTTTCAGAAAGGCCGAATGTAATGTTCTTGGGCAAGTTTAAGTCCAAACGGTGTACGTGCATGTACTTGCCAAAGTTTTTCTTCTCGAAAAGCTTCATGGCGTACTGCGAGTAGACAATCGGGCCTAATTCAAACTGGTAGCCGAAATAGGGTGTAGGCGCCGGTTCGTAAATGCGGCTCGTTGAATCTTGCCACGGGCGGTAATTGCTCTGTTCGCCGCGCAGAATCACGTGGTTGCGGCGAGCGGGGCCCATGCTCAGGTAATCGAATCCGGCGAGAAGCTTTACGGCGTCCAAGTCGTAGCTGGCGTTAGCTGCGAAAATATCCCAAGTACGCTTGTTGTCGCTCTGCTTGTTGTAGGGAATTCCTTCGCTCGGATTGTAAAAGTTGTCGTAGATTTCTTTATTCGTGTGATCCGTGCTCACCTTGACGCTGGCGTTGAACAGGAATCGTTCGGTAAAGTGTCCGTTCAAGAACAGGCGAACCGAGGCCGAATTGTCGTAATGCGTCGGGGCATTCGTCAAGTTCGTAATCGCAAGGGAATCCACCAACTGTGCGCCGATATTCACCTCGTGGTGGCGGGCGGAATCGGTAAACGTGAAGTGGGCGGGACTTTCGTTGAAAGAATTTGTGGCACTTGCTGCATTTACAGAGACTGCAAAAAACAGTCCCCAATAAAGATTCTTATTCATGAATTTCATAGTAGCCACCGTTGCTTTCAATGAATTTCTTAAGCCTTTTCGTAGAAAAGGTAATCTCGATAATTTTCAGGACTCGATTGAGCTGGCGACGCTTGATGCGTATGGCAAGCGAAATCAGAAACCCGGCCCAAATGCCGACTGCGGGGAATCCGTTACGCTTGGCGAAATGAATGCGATTGCGGATCATCAGGCAATCGATAAAGAAGGGAACGCAGCCTTTGGCGTTTTCGCTTCCGGTACTTGAACCGATTCTATGACTGACAACGCTTTCGGTTGCCCAGGCGAGCGAGAATCCCGCTTTCTTTGCCCTATAGCAGTAATCGCTTTCTTCAAAATACAAGAAAAAATCTTCGCTCAACAAACCGACTTTCTTAATGCATTCGGGCGAAATGAGGAACGAAGCGCCTTCGATATAATCAAAATGCGGAACGTTAGAACCTTGGGGTGCTTGAGGGCGGCCGACCGATGCAAACTTTGCGTGTGCCGTTCCAGCGCCACCGATGTAGTTGCCTTTTTCGTCTACAATCAGCGAACCTGTAATGCCTGCGCCCGATTCTTTTGCTTTCTGCAAGAGCATTTCGAGGGCAGTTCCCTTGGGTTCGGTGTCGTTATTGATCAGCCAAACAAAGCCTTCGAAACCTTCTGCAAGTGCCGCACGCACGCCTTGGTTGTTGGCTGCGGCAAAGCCTACATTGTGCTTATTCCAAATAAACTTTACTGGAATCGAAAAATCTTCGCTTTGGAAAACCTTTTGGGATTCTTCGCAAGTGGCGTTGTCAATCACATAAATAAGATCGGGCTTGACAGTGCCCTGTGCCAGGGCGTGCAGGCATCGTACCGTCAAGGCCGCATTCTTATAGTTGACAAGGACTGCGCAGGTTTGCATTACGACCTTCCCATGAACTTGGCTGCAAATTTTGCCCCGATGATTCCGTACAGGATTCGCGGAAGCATCGCCGTTTTCGACGATACATGCGGGTAAAGCGCCTTAGCGTTCTTTATAATCCAGAAAAGGTAACCGGGCAGAATAAACTTTGTGAGTCTGCTTTCGACGTACGAAATGTAGACGTTCAAAAATTTCTGGTCGGTAGCGCTTAGCTTCTGGTAATGTGGCGTTTCACGCAACATTTTGGCCCAGCCCAAGTTCAACTTCAGGTTTCCGGTCCAAGTGTGCGTGTGACCAAGCCCGATGGCGTTTGAACCGTGAATGCGGTATTGAATGACAGGAGCCTTGATGGAGGCGTAGCCGTTCCTTGCAGACGCACAGAATGTAATCCATTGGTCGTGGACAGGAACTGCAACGGGAATCGGGAGAATATCCTTGAGCAGGCTTGCGCGGAAGAGGACCATGCAACCGGTCACGTTGGTAAAGCCGGTCATGATTGCTTGCAAAGAAAGGTGCTCGGGAATCTGCCCGAGGGCGCGCCAAGAATCGGCCGTCTTGTTTCCGTCGGCATCGATGACTTCGGCATCGCCAAAAACAAGATCCACGTCGCGGCTTTCAATTTCCTTAATCAATAGCTCATGCTTTTGCGGAAGCCAAATGTCGTCTTGGTCGGCCAGCGCAATATAATCGTTTTCGGCAAGAATCTTCTGCGCTTCTTCGAGCGCCCTTGAAAATGCGGCGCGGTGCCCCTGGTTGTGTTCAAACTTGATAATCTTTAAGGGGAGCCTGTCGGCGTAGCTTTCGAGGATTGCTACGGTCGAATCGGCAGAGCCGTCATCAACGACAATGATAGAGTCCGCGGGCCGAGTCTGGTTGACTAGCGAATCTAGCATTTGCGAAAGATATTTTTCGCCGTTGTACGTTGCCATTACGATGCAGAGTTTTGCCATAGCCCACAATATATAAATATAATGTTATATTTTAAGCCATTACCGGAATTTGACTATGAAGAAAATCCTGTTTATTTGCGATAAGAACGAATGTACCAGTTTTGGCCGCCTGACGTTGAACTTGGTGAGGTCTGTAGCCAAGGAATTTGATACGCATGTTCTGTGGATGAAGACTCCCAAGTTTTTCCCGAATCCGGAACATACGGCCGAAGGCGGCAAGATTGTGGCCGATCCGAGCACGTATACGGCTCACGAAGTCTGGGTGAAGTCGCTTTATACAGGTTTTCTTAGCTTGCGCAAGCCCGTTTACGATTGCGTCAGAAAAGTCAAGCCCGATGTCGTTTTCTTTATTCGCCCGGAACTCGGTTTCTTGATTTCGTCTGCCAAGAAGGCAATTGAAAAGAACAAGCGCGAAGGCGGTCCTGATGCAAAGTCTGTCTTGTACCTGCATGATGATTTTGCCGAAACCCAGTACCCGCACAGCATCAAGTTTATCTTGCTGAACAAGTTCTATATCGATCCGACAATCAATGCTGACTGCTTCGTGTTCAATTCCGAATGGACCAAGAACGCCGTGTGCAAGCACTTTGGCCCGCGCATGGCGAATGCTCCGGGCGCAGTCATTGGCTGCCCAATCGATGGAACCGTATTCAAGCGTCTTGAAAAACCGAAGACTGCCGAAGAACGCGAAGCCTTCCGCCGCAGCTACGGAATCAAGAACTACAAGGCCATGTGCGTGCATGTGGGCCTTGCCGAACCGCGAAAGAATGTGGAAACGTACTACGAAATGGCCCGCTTGCGCCCCGATGTCGCATTTGTCCGCGTGGGTAAGTTGACTCAGCATTATCGCGATATTATCAATGCGAAAAAGCTTTACAACGTTTTCCATTTCCCTGAATTTAACGCCCCGGAACTGCGTGAATTCTACTACCATGCCGAACTCATGGTGTACCCGAGCCTTCTTGAAGGCTTTGGCCTTCCGCCTGTCGAGGCAATCAGCTGCGGTACTCCTGCCGTTGCCGGTGGTACGACTTCGCTTCTCGAAAACTTGGATGGCGTATGTCCGCTCATTGATCCGCCGACTGATGCCGAGGCTTACGCCAAGGTTTTGGACCGCGTGCTCGCTGGCGAAAAGGTCGTAAACGAAGAAAAGGCCCAAGCGCTTTTGGACCGTGTTTCTATCGAAGCTTATTCGAAGCGCGTTGTGGATTTCCTGAATTCAATCGTTTAAATTCAGGAAACTTATCACGAAATTTATTTCCTGCGCCACACCTTGATCAGGCTGTGGTTCTTTCTAGTAGCAAGCCAGAGCGTGGGCCAAATCAGGATCAAGTCGCGAATCAGGCTTGTCCAGGCTTCGGCCTTGTCGTGGGCGTCGCCGTCTTCAAGCTCGAAGCAGCCGCAAGTGATTCCGAGGTCGTTGCCCAAGGCCCAGGTGAGGGCGATGATAAAGCTTACGAACATCCAGAAAATGGCGAAGGCCGATTCACGCACGAACGGCGTGACAATCATGGCGAGGCCAAACCAAAATTCAAACTGCGGGTAAACCAGCGCAAAGAAATTGTTCACGCTTTCCAGGTGCAAAGCGGGGAAGAACTGGTACTGGGCCACCAGAACCGCAAACTGGTGCGGGTCTTGAATCTTGTAGATGCTGGCGAAAATGAACATGCCGCCGATGCCCACGCGGAACAAGGTTTCGAGCGCACGGATGGCAAAGTCCTTTTGCAGGCGGTAAGCCGGAACGCAAATGCCCGTGGCGACGATGATGGCGGCAAGTCCCACATGAATATTGTAGCGGTAAGCCTTGGGCCAAATGTCAATCAGCCAATCTTGGTCGGTAAAAGTCAAGAAAGATTCCGGGAACGAAATTTCGGCAACGCCAATCGCTACCAAAATTGAGGCCACCACAAGGAGAGCTGCAGAGATAATCGTCTTCTTCATTACAGCACCTCGTCCGGCTTGGCAAGGATTTCCTGGCTGCCGATCCAGTCGACAGACTTGGAATCTTCAACGCGAATGTTGTTGATTACGGCAAGCGCAATGCAGAATGCGGCAATCCCCAAAAGGACAATCCAGTTCAGGGATTTTAAATAACTTTTGAGATAATCGAATACTTTAAGAGCAATAGATTTCATATCCACAAGATACAAAATCTTCGGTCTTACTTAGTCCACAGGCTCTTTTCTTTTTCAATAAACTTGGCGAAATCCTCAGGCGCCACCGGTTTCGAAAAGAAATAGCCCTGAATTACGTCGCAACCCATTCTTCTGAGTGCGCGCAGCTGAGATTCAGTTTCGACACCTTCGGCAACGCAAGGAACCTTCAAGAACTTGGCGATGTCGATAATCAGTTCCACCATCCTCTTGTTCTTTTCGTGCTTTTCCATGCTGCGGACAAAAGACATATCGATTTTCAGAATATCGATAGGAATTTCGGTCAGCATGCCGAGCGAAGAATAGCCGGTACCAAAGTCGTCCATTTCGATTTTAAACCCTTTCTTGCGCATGCTGTCGAGCACTTCGATTAAGCCCTGTGCGTTTTCGGCGTAGGCGCTTTCGGTAATTTCGATCATGTACTCGCTGGGCGAAAGGTTGTTCTCTTTCAAAATGTTGCAGAATTTGTTCTCAAGATCCGGATCGTAAATGTCAATACGCGAAACGTTTACCGACACGGGAACGGTAAAGTCATATTCGTCCTTCCAGCGGCGGATTTGGGCGGCGGCTTCTTTCCACACGTAGTAGTCCACCATCTGGATCAGGCCGTTCGATTCGAACAAAGGAATAAAGTCGCCCGGGCTGATAAAGCCGAGTGTCGGGTGAATCCAGCGGATGAGCGCCTCGGCACTGCGCAGGTGCGGCTTGTCGCCTTGAATAGCATACTTGGGCTGATAGTACACCCTCAAGTCCTTGCGTTCAATCGCTTCGTAAACGTCCCTGATCAAGCGTTCTTCGCGAAGATGCTTACTGTGTAGTCCACTGTTGTATGTGGATACAGAAATCGTAAAGTTTCCGCTAATGCGGTCGCAAGCGCTCTTGGCACGGTCAAACCATGTTTCGGGGTCAATCATTCCTCGTTCTACGTAATGCCATACGCCCACACGGACTCGGATATTGCTTACTTTGATATAATGGGTAAGAATAGTCTGAAGCGCTGTCTGAAGCTCTTGGTAGTCATCTTGGTGAATGCAGTATACGTAGAAAACGTCTGCGCTTGCGCGGCAGGCAATCGCGTTCAGGTTGGTAAGCACTTGCTGCAAGTAGGCGCCGATTTCCGCCAAGACCTGGTCTCCGGTACCGCGTCCGTAAATCTCGTTGATCAGGCGGAAATGCTCCACGTCAATCACGATGGCATCACGATCAGACCCCATGTCCAGCGGGAGTATCTGCTTCAGGTATTCAAAGAAATAGTCAATGGTATAAAGTCCCGAGAGCTTGTCCCTTTCGGTCTGTTGCACCAGGTTCTTGCTTTCGTATAAAGCCATGGTGCGCTCGCAGCGGGCGAGAATAATATCGGGGGTGTTCAGGGGCTTTCGTATGAATTCGTCGGCGCCCAGTTTGTAACACCCGTTGTCATCGCCTTCTCCTGTAATGACGATAACGGGAATGTTCTGCAAAAAGCTTTGGGCGCTTCGTTGCTTTAAAAATTCGATGCAGGCATCGTCGGGCAGTTCCAGCTCTAGTAAAATAAGGGAATAGGTCGTGGGGGCGTCCATCAACAAAAGCAAGGCTTCTTGCGTGTTGCCGACTACGGTGATATTGTAAGACTCTTCCAGGACGTTCTGGAGAATTTCCTGGCAATTCGGATCGTCTTCGATCACCATTATATTTTGTCTACTCTTAAACGAGGCCATCGTATTTTCTCACTTCGTAAGATAAATATATGTTTTTGACGGCCGTCTGTTTTTGTGAATGCAAAAAAAAACACCCTGCTGAAGCAGGGTGTCCAAACTCTTGGTTTGAGTGGTTACTACCTGGAGTAGTATTCCACGACGAGCTGTTCTTCGAGCTTGACCGGGATCTGGTCGCGGAGCGGGAGCTTCACGAGAGAGCCTTCCATCTTGCCAGCGTCAACAGTCACGTATTCAGGGGTAGCCGGAGCGTTAGCAATGGCTTCCTTGATCTGAACGTGTTCCTTAGAGCCTTCGCGAACTGCAATCACGTCACCGGCCTTGATCTGGCGAGACGGAGAGTAGCTGCGAACACCGTTCACGGTGAAGTGGCCGTGAGCGACATACTGACGAGCAGCGAAAATCGTGCGAGCAAAGCCCATGCGGTAGACGAGGGCGTCCAGACGGGTTTCGAGCAAGATCATCAGGTTGTCACCAGCAGAACCGGCGCGACGGTTGGCTTCGTCATAAGCCTTGGCCAACTGAGCTTCGGAAATGTTGTAGGTGAAACGCAGACGCTGCTTTTCAACGAGCTGCTGCTTGTACACAGAAGAAGACTTCTTGCGGGTCTGGCCATGCTGGCCGGGTGCAAAGTTGCGGCGATCGAGAGCCTTCTGAGTCTTCTGAGAGACGGCGAGTCCGAGAGAACGGGCTACCTTACCTTTTGGTCCACGGAAAGAGGACATGTTTACCTCGTTAAAGGAAGCTCTTTGGTTAACATGCATGTTGGCAGAGCTTGGCGCGACATGCACTAGTTTGGAGTCCCATATATAGCAATTTTTGGAGTTTTTTCAAGCCGAACCTCCTTCCGAGGTCGGTTTTGTTATATTAGGGGCATGGATTGGACCGAAAAACAGCTGAAAGAACCCCGTTTGATCGATATTCCCATTGCCCATGACCAGCGTGGCAACCTGAGCGTCGTGGAAGGGGGCGAATTGATTCCGTTTGACATCAAACGCCTGTACTACCTGTACGATGTCCCCGGTGGCACTACCCGTGGGGGTCATGCCCACAGGAATCTCCGTCAGCTGATCATTGCCGCAAGCGGTAGTTTCGATGTGGTTCTGGACGACGGCAAGACCCGTACCAAGTACTCGCTGAACCGCTCCTACCATGGTCTCTATATTCCGACCATGCATTGGCGTGAAATCGAGAATTTCTCGTCGGGTGCGGTTTGCATGGTCCTTGCGTCCGAACATTACGACGAATCGGACTACATCTACGAATACGAAGACTTTATAAAAGAAGTGAACGGAAAATAAGACCGGAATTACTTCTCGAATCTAGCGTTCAGGCAGGGGAGCGCTCCGAAGTTTTCCTTGAACCGGTAAAGGTTCTCGTTCAGGTATTTACCTCCGTCTTCTGTCGAAATTCCCCAGGAGAATCTTTCAAACTCGTTCTGGGCGGCTTCGCGCATGACGTTTACGTACAATGCCGTCGTGGCATTGGTTTCTCGCTGGTTGTCGTCAGGTGCGAGGTACTGAAAGTGGTAAGTCTTTGCCTGCCTGAAAACAAAAATCATCATGCCCGAAAGGTAAACGCCGCCTTTCCAGATTCCGCGGAAAAGAATCTCTTCGGGGAACCTTCCCTTGAGGTCTCGCAGTTCAGACAAAGTATGAACGGGCTTGGTGTTGTGGCGAGCCTTCGAAAGGACCAGAAATTCGTAGAACTTTTCCATTTCGCTGTCGGGAATTTCGCCGTAGGTGAGGTTCAGTTTTTCGGCTTGCCTATAATTGTGGCGGCATTCGCGCTTGCAGTTTTCAAGCGGGTCAACATCCTTGCTCAGCGGCGTGTAGCAGCTGAGTTCGGTGTGCCGCGTAAAACCTTTGTTTTCTAGTGCGTATTCCAACAGCTCTGTGGGGGCGGTCGCAAAAATCGGGGCGGTGGGCTTGAGGCGGATTCCCTTGAAATTCTTTTCGATATGGTCGTTCATGACCTGGATGATTTCAAGAATCTTGTTTCCGGAATAAAAATCCCTGGAAATAACGGGACCGCCAAAAGTAGAACCCTGGTGCGAAATAAAATTGCCCTCGACGTTGCAACCGGGAACGACTGCGACAACGATTCCGCTCTTTTCGATCAGGAACGAGGCGTCAGAAAACCTGCCTTCCGGATGGTAGTTCAGGAATTTGCGAGTCTGCAAAAATGTCCCGTTCATGGATTCATCCATGACGAATCGGTCCCAGCGCGATTCTTTTTCGGGGCTGTAGGGCAAAATTTCGTACATGCCTGTAAAATAGCAAATGATAAAGCAAAAAAGTGGATTGTTCTGCGTTACTGGTTATTTGAGGTACTAATTTTACTATTTTCCTATTGATGATTCAGGTTCCTTTTTATTCGCTAGACTACGTGGAACGCGACTTGGGCTCGTCTTTGGCGGAGTCCGTTGATGCTGTTATAAAGTCAAACTGGTATATTCGCGGTTCGCGTTGCTCGGCCTTTGAAGAGGCTTTTGCCGCTTATTGCGGTGCAAAGGTCTGTGTCGGTGTAGGCAATGGCCTCGATGCGCTGACTTTGATGTTGAGGGCTTCTATTCAACTGGGTCGCTTGCAACAGGGCGATGAGGTGATTGTTCCGGCGAATACTTTTGTGGCGACCGTTTTGGCGGTGCGTGCGGCAGGGCTTGTGCCAGTGCTGGTAGAACCGAATCCTGAAACTTGTGTGCTGGATGTGTCCCGATTGGCGGAATCTTGCTCGGAAAAGACCCGTGCCATTTTGGTGGTCCACTTGTACGGCCGCTTGACGGATATGCCCGCCGTTTGTGAATTTGCAAAATCACGCGGGTTGCTTGTGTTTGAAGATGCCGCCCAGGCTCACGGAGCTTGTGGCGTGCCCTATTCGTCCAACGCGGCGGCTTACAGCTTTTATCCGACCAAAAACCTCGGCGCCATGGGTGACGGGGGTGCTGTCGTGACCGACGACTTGGAACTTGCCCAAGTGGTAAGGTCCCTCGGCAATTATGGCTCTGTCGAGAAGTATGTGAATAAGTATGTAGGCGTGAATTCCCGTCTGGACGAAATCCAGGCTGCCATACTGCTTGCAAAACTCCCGCATCTGGATTCCTGGAATGCGCGCCGTCAGCAAATTGCGGCCCGCTACTGTGCCGAAATAAAGAACCCGCTGGTGCGAGTAACGCCTGGTCCTCAAAATCCGAAGTCGCATGTATGGCATGTTTTCCCGGTGTTCTGTGAACGCCGAGACGAACTGCAAAAGTTTTTGAAGGCTCGCGGAGTCGAAACATTGATTCATTATCCGATTCCGCCGCATTTGCAAGAGGCTTTTTCCGGAGCGGTTGTCCGCGGTGAACTCCGTCATAGCGCGTTACCCATTGCCGAAAAATTGGCAAAGACCGAACTCAGCATTCCCATGGGACCGTCCCTGACCGACGATCAAGTTTCTTACGTCATTGAATCCTTGAACGAATTTGCCTAAATGCAGTCTGATTTGAACTTTACAAAACTTTTTGCCGGCTCCGGTGCAGTCACGTTGTTCAACGCGCTGCGTGCTTTTGCGATCAACAAGTTGCTTGCGATATTCCTGCCGCCGGCGGCATTTGCATGCGTAGGGCAGTTCCTGAATTTCATGAGCATTGGCTCGGCGACGTCTTCGCTTGCCTTGCAGAACGGCTGGACTGCTCTGACGGCGCAGAATAAGGACAATCGTGAAAAATTGCTGGGCATTTGGCGTGGCGGTTTTCGTCTAACTACTTTTGCTAGCCTTTTCACGTTTGTTGTAGCTGTCCTGTTTTGCTTTATGGCGCCTTTGCAAACCCTGTTGCCGGGTGTTCCGACGCGTCTTGCACAGGCGGCGATTCTCTTTGCGTTGCCGGGTATCTTGTCGACAAACATCATTACGATTACAGCTGCCGTTATGAACGGCCTTGGCGAAAATCACAAGTGGGCACTGATCAATATCGTAACGTCGGTGTGGCAAGTGATTTGGGTGGCGTTTTTCCTTTATACGGGGCGACTGTCGGTGCTTTCAATTATTGCGACCCAGTCGATTGTGGCGGCCATTTTTGCGGGTAGAATTTCTAGCCGAGCCGGTTTTAGCATCAATCAAATTTGGAAAACGGCGCTTGATACGCGTGAACCGTGGCTTTCGTATGCCTTAATGGGCCTGATTCCGATGGTGATGACGCCCGTGGTGCTCACTTTGATGCGTACTATGGTGGCTTACCATTTTGGAAACGATGCGGCTGGCATCTGGCAGAGCGTATGGAAAGTTTCTGACTTTTTGTTCATGGCGATGTCTGCCATTTTGACGGTCATTATCTTGCCGCGGGTTTCTGCAAGCATGAGCCGCGGAGATTTTTTCAAGATGTTTAATCCGTTGCTGCTTCGCATTATGGGAATTTCGCTTGCGATGATTGCTGCCCTGTACTTTGGCCGTAGTATCCTGGTACAAGTGCTGTTTTCGCAGGCGTACATGGGTGCGGTCGATTACTTGCCTTTGCAACTGGTGGGCGATTTCTTTAGGGCTGGTGGCTTTGCGCTTGCGCTCGTGCTGATTGCCCGTCGTGAAACGGTGGCGTTTCTGTCTGTAGAAGTGGGCTCAGAATTGTTGCTGGCCGCAGGCACTTTTGTGGGAATCAAGTTCGTTGAATTTAACGGCCCGATGGCTTCTTACGCGTTTGAAAATTTCGTCTATTTTGTGGTGCTTTACATTTTGGTAAGGAGGCTTAAATGGAATACTCCGTAACGAACATGTTTGCACAGAAGATGACCGAAAACGTTTACGTGAAGGCTTTCGCGCAGGGGGTAGAAACCGAACAGCGTGAGCTTCCGCCTGTTGTTTCGGTGCTCCTGACGAGTTATAATCACGAGAAATATGTTGAAGTGGCAGTTCGTTCTATTCTTTCGCAAAAGGGTGTCGCTTTTGAACTGATAGCTCTTGACGATGGTAGCAAGGATAGCTCTCCCGAAATCTTGAAAAAGCTTTCCGAAGAATTCAAGTTCCGCTTTATTCATCGTGAAAACAGGGGCGTTATCGCGACGTTGAATGAATTGCTGGAACATGCTCGCGGCAAGTATTTCTGTACGTTTGCGTCCGATGATATCATGCCGCCGGACCGTTTGAGAAAACAGTCGGAATTTTTGCAAGCCCATCCGAATGCAGTGGCCTGCTTCGGGCAGGTAAAGCCCATGAGCGAAGACGGTGTCGTGGCCGAACAAGTGGATCCGGCTTACTTGAAAGCGGTGCCCGAAATCCATTTTGAAGAATTCCTGTTAGGGCTCAAGCCGCTGCATGGTTGCGCCGAGATGCTTTCGGTCGAGGCGGTACGCCGCGTGGGCGGGTACGATTCCAGATTCTTCTTTGAAGACTATCCGCTGTTCCTGAAATTGCTTTATGAGTACGGTCCGCAGCCTGTGACGCCCGATGTCGTGTGTTGCCATTATCGCACTCACGGGAACAACTTGCATGCCAATCACAATCGCATGTATGCAGAGTTCTTGCGCATTATTGAATTGTACAAGGATCATAAGCTTTACCCGCAGGCAGTCAAGAACTGGAAGGCGAACTGGTTCTCGATGCTGGCGTACGCGCAAAAGGGCGAAGCGCTCAGACGCTTGCCGCAATTGGCTTCGTTCAGTCCGGCATTCCTCAAACGCCTGCCCAAATTATTCATTCCGAAGTTCCTGTTAAAACGGTAGGGCGAAAATGATTTCAGTCTGCATGGCGACATACAATGGCGGCAAGTTTATCCGCGAACAGCTCGAAAGCATTCTTTCGCAGTTGTCGCCTGATGCCGAAATTGTCATTGCTGACGACGGTTCTACTGACGATACGCTCGCTGTAGTGGAATCTCTCGGAGATTCTCGAATCTGCGTGCTGCCTGCCGAAAAGCATTTGGGCGTTATCTACAATTACGAGCGTGCGCTGCAGGCGTCCAAGGGTGAAATCGTTTTCCTTGCAGACCAAGATGATATCTGGCTTTCGGGAAAAGTGGAGAAGACTCTTGCGGCGCTGAATGAGGCTGACCTGGTGACTCATGACGCGTGGATGCTTCGCCCTTCCGGCGAGTCAGATTCTTCTTGGGTTTGCTCCGGCAAATTGAGCGATATTCGCGCCTACAGGAGTGGGGTAGTCGCCAACTGGTGGAAGAATACCTTTACGGGTTGCTGCATGGCGTTCCGTCGAAATATCCTGGACAAGGCACTTCCGTTCCCCAAGAATCTTCCGATGCACGATCAATGGCTTGGCGTTGTGGCCGAAAAGAATTTCAAGGTGAAGTCTATGGACGAACCGCTGGTGGAATACCGTCAACATTCTACCAATGCGACGCATATCGGAAATTCTCCTGCAGGCGTTTTCCAGAAAATCAAATGGCGGTTGAATCTAGCGAAAGCACTCTTTTTAAATGTGTAATGTGTGATGTGTGATGTGTAATTTGTCATTCCACATTCCACATTCCACATCATTTACAGCTTGTAGCCTGAATAATTTCGCCCCAGCCCATTTGCACAATGGCGCCGGCGCGAACCAGGTTGCCTTGTGCATCTTCATATTCCTTCAGGATTCGGCTCCATTCCGACACGTCGCGGCGGAGCTTGACATCTTTGTGGATTTTCTTCATCAGCATGTCCTGCTTCCATTGGGCGGCGGCAGAGAGTTTCTGGCAAGAAATATCGAGAGCGTCCAGGTAAGCGGGAACCGCGTTCAGGAATGTCTTTTCAAAATCCTTCGCCTTGCCTTGAGCTTGTAGTACAAGATTCTTCTGGTTGATGGCGTTCTTGCGGATTTCGCTCATGAGTCGAACGATACGTTCGAAATCCACTTGCGGCCAGAACAGGCTGAACGGCCACATCTTTTTCCAGTGGAATTTGAACATGGATTCGTGGGCTGTATTTTTAGCCCTGATAAGCTCCTTCAGGTTTTCGAAAATGACCTGCGATGGGAGCATTTCTTTGTTTTCTTGTTCGCTCATGGGCTGCAATATACTAAAAAAGGGGGTGTTTTCTGTAAAAAAGCCTTAAAATTCGGAAAGTTTGCTTGTTTTTTTTTATTTTGGAAGTAAATTCTATATGCAAAAAACTTGCAAAAGGATACCTATGGACAAAAAGAAATTCAAAATTTTGATGATTGTCGATATTGTGCTCATTATCGGCTTGTTTGCCTTGATGATGGTTCTGAAGGGCCAGTACAACGATCAGGCACAGAAGACTGTGAAGGAACAGGTGGATGCTTACCTTGAACTTTCCAACGGTGCCGTTCAGGAACAGTGGAAGGCCGTGGACCAGTACGGTATGGCATGGCGTCTTGTCTATGCAACCTTGACCTCAGCAAAGACCGAAGCCGCTTTTGATGCCGCCGTCAAGGCTATCGAAGGCGATAAGGATGCCCGTTTCAAGCAACTTTCCTACATGTATGAAGCTGCCGGCATTCCGGCTCAGGCTCAGAATTCCATTTACGAAAAGGCCGGCCTTGCCGACAAGTTCCTCTTGAAGAGCGAAGGTGGCGTCAAGGAAGTGGCTTGCGGTAAGAACTGCGTCATTTCGTTCACGTTTGCAAAGGGCAAGCTCAAGTCCAGTGACTATAGCGCTCTTGCCAACTACAATATGGCCGAACACTTTAAGCTCGAAGCCCCCGCGGCCTACCATTTCGAATAAGGAGTTGTGAAAATGAACGTAAAGAATATTTCTATTGCACTCACCGTTCTGGTTATCGCTCTCCTTGCAACGCTTTTAATGCAGAAGGGTAGCTACGTGTCTCAGGCTACGGAACACTACACCAAGACCACCACCAACTCCTACAAGGGGGCCTCCAAGATCATCGAATACGTGAATAACTCTATCGATGTGAACAAGGGCGTGTGGTCCTTGGCTTGCGAAACCGTGCAGTCTGTAAAGACTTCTCAGGATCAGGCTCGCCTGGAATCCAAGTATTTCCCGTCTACCAAGGGCTCCATGAGCATTGCGAACATGACTCGCCGCTTTGAAGCTACGGGCGCCTACTACATCATCTCCAAGTTCTCCAAGGTCGAAGTCGACAAGAAGACCGAAGTCAAGTCTCTTGCAGGCCTCGTCTCCGTGAACGTGAACGCTCTCGTCGGTAATCCGGGCGAAGAAATCGAAGAAGCTGAAGAAGGCGAAGAAGGCGCAGAAGAAGCCGTCGAAGAAGCTCCGGCTCCGAAGAAGGCTGCAAAGCCCGCCAAGGCTGCCAAGGGCAAAAAAGGCAAGAAGGGTAAAAAGCGCTAATCGCTTGACTCTCAACGAGTTAGAAAATTGTAAGAAACGACCCGCCCGGCGGGCCGTTTTTTGTTGCGATTATTTCTGTCTACTTCCTACTTCCTACTGTCTACTAATTTCTAAATTTTGCGCGTAAAAAACAAATAGAGGTTAATAATGCTCATTTTACGTGGTACGCCGGCTCTGTCGGATTTCCGTCTCCAGAAACTTTCTTCCGATTTCAAGAGCGCAGGCCTTTCTGTCGCTACTGTTTACGCTGAATTCCTGCACGTGGTGGATTTGTCCGCCGACCTGACCGATGCAGAAACCGAAACTTTGAAGAAGGTGCTGCATTACGGTCCGGCCCGCGAACCCAAGGCTCTCGAAGGCGAACTCTTTGTGGTGTGCCCGCGTCCGGGTACCATCAGCCCGTGGAGCTCCAAGGCTACCGATATCGCTCACATTTGCGGTCTCCCGGCCATCAAGCGCATTGAACGCGCTATTGCATATTATGTAAAGTTTGAAGGTGCTGTTCCCGCCGGTGCCCGCGAAAAAATCTCCGCCAAGATTCACGACCGCATGACCCAGGCCGTTTTCGCCGACACCGCCTCCTTGGAAGTTCTCTTCAGCAAGGAAGAACCGCGTCCGCTGAATGTGATTCCGGTGCTCACCGAAGGCCGCGACGCCCTCGTGAAGGCCGACAAGGAAATGGGCCTCGCTCTTTCCTCCGACGAAATCGATTACTTGGTCAAGAATTTCACCGAACTCAAGCGCAATCCGACCGACGTGGAACTCTACATGTTCGCACAGGCCAACTCGGAACACTGCCGCCACAAGGTGTTCGGTGCCGAATGGACGATTGATGGTGTCAAGCAGGACAAGTCCCTGTTCCAGATGATCAAGAACACCTACCAGCTCCACAACAGCAACATCTTTAGCGCCTACAAGGACAACGCCGCCGTGATGAAGGGCGCTGTCGCTGGCCGCTACTACGCTGACCCGCGCAACAACAAGTACGACTTCCACCACGAAGAAGTCGACATCTTGATGAAGGTCGAAACCCACAACCACCCGACGGCTATTTCTCCGTTCCCGGGTGCCGCTACCGGTAGTGGTGGCGAAATCCGTGACGAAGGTGCCACGGGTAAGGGTTCCAAGCCGAAGGCCGGTCTCACGGGCTTTAGCGTTTCGAACTTGAAACTGCCGGGTGCAGTCCAACCTTGGGAAAAGGACTTTGGTAGCCCGTCCCGTATTGCTTCTGCCCTCGACATTATGATTGAAGGCCCGCTGGGAGGCGCTGCATTCAACAACGAATACGGCCGTCCGAACATCCTCGGTTACTTCCGTACTTTCGAACAGGAAGTCGATGCCCAGAACGGCAAGGAAGTCCGCGGTTACCACAAGCCGATTATGTTGGCTGGTGGTCTCGGCAACATCAAGCATGAACATATCGAAAAGGGCCACATCGATCCGGGTGACCACCTGATCGTGCTCGGCGGTCCGGCCATGCTCATTGGTCTTGGTGGTGGTGCTGCTAGCTCTGTGGCTAACGGTGCCGGTAATGAATCTCTCGACTTTGCCTCTGTGCAGCGTGAAAACCCCGAAATGGAACGCCGCTGCCAGGAAGTCATCGACCGCTGCTGGGCGATGAACGATGAAAACCCGATTACCTTCATTCACGACGTGGGTGCAGGTGGACTTTCCAACGCCTTCCCGGAACTCGTGAACGATGGCGGTCTCGGCGGTAAGTTTGAACTGCGTAACGTGCCGAACGACGAACCGGGTATGAGCCCGTTCGAAATCTGGAGTAACGAATCCCAGGAACGTTATGTGATCGCTATTGCAGGCGACAAGCTTGACGTGTTCGACGCTATCTGTAAGCGTGAACGCTGCCCGTACGCTGTGGTGGGCGAGGCTATTCCTGAAAAGCACTTGACTCTGACCGACAAACACTTCGGTACGACTCCGATCGACATGCCGCTCGGCGTGCTCCTTGGCAAGCCGCCCCGCATGATCCGTAACGAAAAGAGCCAGAAGCGCCCGCTTTCTTCCACGGTGGTTCCGGCTGATGCTTCCATCAAGGATGTGGCTCACCGCGTGCTTGCAAACCCGACCGTTGCCGATAAGACGTTCTTGATTTCTATCGGTGACCGTTCTGTGACGGGTATGATTTGCCGTGACCAGATGGTTGGCCCGTGGCAGGTTCCGGTTGCTGACTGCGCCGTGACCTCTGCAACTCTCGATACTTATGAAGGTGAAGTCATGAGCATGGGCGAACGCGCTCCGATTGCTTTGATTTCTCCGGCTGCTGCCGCTCGTATGACGGTGGCTGAATCCCTCACGAACATGGCTGCCGCCTGCGTGCCTGATATGGGCCGCGTGAACTTGTCCGCAAACTGGATGGCTACGCCGAACTACGAAGGCGATGGCGCCGACCTTTACGAAGCTGTGAAGTCCATCGGTATGGAACTCTGCCCGGATCTCGGCATTACGATTCCGGTGGGTAAGGACTCCATGAGCATGAGCACTGTGTGGAAGGACGACAAGGGTAGCCACCGCGTGACGGCTCCGATTTCGCTCGTTATCAGTGCCTTTGCTCCGTGTGCCGACGTGCGCAAGACGCTTACCCCGCAGCTGTTGCAGGATAAGGATTCGACGCTCGTGCTCGTTGATTTGGCCCGCGGTCAGAACCGTATGGGCGCATCCATCGCCGCTCAGGTTTACAACAACCTCGGCAACAAGGCTCCGGATGTCGATTCCGCTCAGGAACTCCGCGCCTTCTTCGAAACCATCCAGAAACTCAATGCCGCAGGCAAGATTATGGCCTACCACGACAAGAGCGATGGCGGTCTCTACACGACGGTTGCCGAAATGGCATTCGCCGGTCACGTGGGTGTCACGCTCAATGCCGGTGCCCTCAAGGGTAACCTGATTGACGCCCTGTTCAACGAAGAACTCGGTGCCGTACTCCAGGTCAAGAAGGCTGATTTGAAGGCCGTGTTCGAAGCATTCGCTGCTGTCGGCCTGGGCGATACCGTTTCTGAAATCGGTACGCTCAACGATACTTACAACTTAATCATCGGCGACTACGCTGAAGGTCTTTCCGACCTGCGCGCCATCTGGAGCGACACGACCCGCCGCATCGCGGCTCTCCGCGATAACCCGGATTGTGCCGAAAGCGAATACAAGCTCAAGTTGGAACAGGACGATCCGGGTATCACGCCGAAGGTCACCTTCGACGTGGCGGCGTCTGCAAAGATTATCAAGGACTACGCTAGCCGTCCGAAGATGGCAATTCTGCGCGAACAGGGCGTCAACGGCGAACTCGAAATGGCCGCCGCCTTCCAGAATGCAGGCTTTGAATCCATCGACGTCCACATGACCGATATTCTCGAAGGCCGCATTTCCCTGAAGGACTTCAACGGTCTCGTGGCTTGCGGTGGCTTTAGCTACGGTGACGTGCTCGGTGCCGGCGAAGGCTGGGCCAAGAGCATCCTCTTCAACCCGAAGGCCCGCGCCGAATTCGAAGCTTACTTCAACCGCAAGGACACCTTCACTCTCGGCGTCTGCAACGGCTGCCAGATGGTCTCTAACCTCAAGGACTTGATTCCGGGCGCCAAGCACTGGCCGCGCTTTGTGCAGAACCTCTCCGAACGTTTCGAAGCTCGCTTTGCAAGCCTCAAGGTCGAAGATACTCCGGCTGTGCTCCTCAAGGGGATGGCAGGCTCCGTGCTTCCGATCGCAGTGGCCCACGGTGAAGGCCGTGCGGAATTCGCTAGCCGCGAAGCTGCCGAAGCATGCCTCAAGACCGGTCTCGTGGCGCTCCGCTATGTGGATGGCAAGCACGAATACACCGAACGCTACCCGCTGAACCCCAACGGCTCTCCCTTCGGTATCAACGGTCTCTGCTCCGAAGACGGTCGCGCCCTCGTGATGATGCCGCACCCGGAACGCGTGTTCCGTACCTGCCAGTACTCCTGGCACCCGGCAGACTGGGGCGAAGACGGTCCGTGGATGCAGTTGTTCCGCAACGGACGTATCTTTGTGGGCTAATTTTTGTAGCTTAGTGTCGAAAATTGCTGTCTTGAAATCTTAACCAGAGGAATTATGAAGGCAAAACTCCTGGCTCTTGTTTCATTGGCTTCGCTGTTTGTTTTGAACGGCTGTAACGGTATCGGCGACAAGGATACAATCCTTGCTCGCATCGATGGCGAAAAAGTCTATCAAGAAGATTACGCATTGCTGTTGAAAAATGGCGGGCTCAAGGGCGTCAAGAATCAGTACCTCTATGACAATCTGTATTCAAAGGCAGCGCTTTCGGCTAAGGCTGTTGAAGAATATCCCGAGCTGGAAGACGAATGGAAGGCTTACTACGCCGACCTTGACGCTCGCGTGCTGACGATGGTTTACCAGCGCTATTACGTCTCTGAAAACATGACTTATAGCGATGCCGAACTCCGCCAGTTCTACGACGCCAACCGTAGCATGTTCCCCGAAGATTCTACCGGAGATTTCTTGTCGGTGCGTCCTCTGGTGGCAAGCTACTATTACGCTTCCAAGAATGCCGAAGCTTTCGCAGCCTATATCAAGGATACTCTCAAGCTTGAAAATCCGACTGCCGAAGATTCCCTGAAGGCGAAAAAGTCTTTTGCCGATGTCCGCCGAGTTGCCCTGCAGCAGGAATTGTCTACGGATCTTCTCGCGAAGCACAATATCGAAATCAAGGAACTTCCTCCCGTTGATCCGAAGGTGTATTACAACAAGCACCAGGATCAGTTCATGACGGTTCCCGGCTATGAACTTTACCATGTGCAAGCGGATTCCGCGAAACTTGCAGGCCTGTTTACTGAAACGCCGACCCTTGATCAGTTCAAGTCGGTGGCTGCAGCAAATAGCAAGAATGCAAAAACGGCCAAGGATAGCGGCTACGTTGGACACGTCAAGGTCGATTACGTGTTGCCTTATGGCATTGGAGTCGTGCCTCAGCTGATGCCGACGCTCAAGGATAAGGAGCCGGGCTTTGTAACGCCTGTGCTCAAGGCTAGCGACAATACGTTCCATGTCTTCTACCTGGCCGGTATCGATGCTTCTCGCTTAAAACCGTTTGACCGCGTCGACGTGGGTATTGCCAATGCAATCAAGGATGGCTATTACTTTGATGTCGATACCTCTGTCGTGTTGATTACCAAGGCAGGGGAGCCCGTGTTCACGGAAGCGGATATGATCCGCTTTAACGAAAAGTTTATCCACCGTACAATGAACCGCAACATTCACGACCGTGTCGTGTCGATGCTTGCCGAAGCGTTTGCCTTTGCTGATGCTGCAAAAGAAGCTCATTTGAACCATAGCTGGGAATACAGGGCCATGGTCCGCCAGTCCCGCTGGGATTACTTGAGCGAACATTACATCCAGAAAAAACTCGGTGGCGAAAACATCCCCGAAGATACCCTTAAGGCTTTGTTCGACCGTGTAGGTTCCCCGATTCATGTAGGTTACAATTACGAACAAGCTAAGGAAGACCTTCGTAAGGTGGCGGCCTTCCCGGTAAATATGTACAAGCATGAATATTACATGGGATACCGCATGCTTTATGTCGGCAAGACTTTTGAGGAAAGCGTTCCCGTAATCTATGCCCGCCGTTCCGACGAAGTCGAAAGACTCATGTCTCAGAGATTTGCTGCAGAAGCCTATTCCAAGGCAACGGTTCACCTTTACGATACGGGCGTTTCCGAATATAAGCCGACTATGATTGCGAACGTCCTGCTGGCTCGAGCCGATTCTCTCTACCAGGCTGGCAAGAAGTCTGACGCTTACTACGAATACCGCAAGGTCATGTTCGCCTATGCCGATAACGACAGCCTATTCGAACATGTCGCTTATGAAATGGCTCAGATCGAGAGCGAAAATGAAGAATTCCTGGATGCCGAAGGTGACTATTACGCCTTCTACACCATGTGGCCGGATAGCCCGAATGCAGAAAAGGCCATGTTCAGCCGCGGCTTTATGCTCAACGAAAATTTGGGCCAGAATGACCAGGCTCTCGAAGTTTTAGAAACATTCCTCCAGAAGTATCCGAACAGTGAACTCAAGGAATCTGCCCAGTGGCTTGTCGATAACATCAAGAGCAACGGAAAACTTGCCGAAGACTTGATGAAAAAGATCGAAGCCGAGGAATAAAAATCCTATATTTCCCACATCTTAAAACAAAAGGTACCTACTATGGAAATGACATTTGCAATGATCAAGCCCAATGCGGTCAAGTCTGGCCTCATCGGACGCATTATCGACCGTTACATCGCTGCAGGCCTCTCCGTCTGCGCCGTGAAGATGCACCAGATGACCTCTGCCGATGCTCGCGGTTTCTACGCCGAACACGTGGAAAAGCCGTTCTTCCCGGAACTCGAAGCCTACATGACCAAGGGCCCGTCCGTGATGCTCGCCCTCGGCGGCGAAAATGCCATTGCCAAGGTTCGTGCCATCAACGGCGCTACCAATCCGGCTAAGGCGGAACCCGGTACCCTCCGCTACGACTTTGCCCCTTCCATGACCGAAAACGTCGTGCACAGCTCCGACAGCCCCGAATCCGCCAAGCGCGAACTGGACTTCTGGTTCAAGGAAGACGAACGCTACGCCTACGAAATGCCGAGCCTCAAGGCCTGCTGCGTCCTCTAAGTTTCAAAAATAACCCCCCTCAAGGAGACACAACTCAATGCAATGGATCGTCAAGTATCTTACCTCTTCCATCGGTAAGAAGCAGATCATGGGATGCACAGGCGCGTTCCTCGCCCTGTTCATCTTCGGCCACATGTGTGGTAACTTCCAGCTCTTGAATTTCGATCAGGCCGCGGCTCAGGCGTCTTACAATGCCTACACCGAATTCCTGACCGGATTCAACCCGCTCCACTTCCCGATCAAGATGATTTATCTTGTTGAACTGGTGCTGGTGGCTGCTTTCGCTCTCCACATCTTCCTCGCTGTTAAGCTTAAGATCGAAAACAAGGTCGCCCGCGGTGGCATCGACTACGAAGTCAACGCTCGCAAGGGCAAGAAGACTTTCGCGACCTTCACCATGATCTGGTCCGGTCTCTTCATTCTCGGCTTCCTCGTGCAGCACCTCATGATGCTCAAGTTCGGCGAACACTACCTCTATGTGAATGCCGAAGGCGAAATCGTCCGCGACATGTGGCTCACCACCATCCAGATGTTTGCTAACCCGGCTTGGGCTGCATTCTACGTGGTCAGCATGTTCGTGATTGGCATGCACCTCTTCCACGCTATTTCTTCTGCCTTCCAGACCATGGGCATTGCTCACCAGAAGTGGACCCCGATTATCGACATCGCCGGTATCGCTTACAGCATTATCGTTGCCCTTGGTTTCGGTATCACCGCCGTTGCAGCCTTCTACCTCGCTAACCAGCCGGGTACCCAGGCCCTCATCGAAAAGTCCCGCAGCCTCCAGCCGCAGTACGAACAGATGAAGAAGGAAAAGGAAGCCGCCAAGACTTCTTTCGTGATTCCTTCTGTTGGCACCGTCGAAGTTTCTTTTAACGCTTAATTTTAAGGAGCCCACTAATGATTCTTGATTCTAAAATCCCCGGTGGTTCCATCGAAGAAAAGTGGACCAAGCACAAGTTCGAACTCAAGCTCGTGAACCCCGCCAACAAGCGTAAGTTCACGGTGATCGTGGTTGGTACTGGCCTTGCCGGTGCTTCTGCCGCTGCATCCCTCGCCGAACTTGGTTACAATGTCAAGTCTTTCTGCATCCAGGATAGCCCCCGCCGCGCACACTCCATTGCTGCCCAGGGTGGTATCAACGCTGCCAAGAACTACAAGAACGACGGCGACTCCGTTTACCGCCTGTTCTACGATACCGTGAAGGGCGGTGACTTCCGCGCTCGCGAAGCCAACGTGCACCGCTTGGCCGAAAACTCCAACCTCATCATCGACCAGTGCGTCGCCCAGGGTGTTCCGTTCGGTCGTGAATACGGTGGCCTCCTCGACAACCGTTCCTTTGGTGGTACGCAGGTTTCCCGTACGTTCTACGCCCGCGGTCAGACGGGTCAGCAGCTCTTGCTCGGTGCCTACCAGGCCCTCATGCGCCAGGTTGCCGCCGGTAAGGTGAAGATGTTCCCGCGTCGCGAAATGATGGACCTCGTCGTGATCGACGGCAAGGCTCGCGGTATCATCGTGCGTAACCTCATCACCGGCGAACTCGAAAGCCACGTGGGTGACGCTGTGTGCCTTTGCACCGGTGGTTACGGTAACGTCTACTACCTTTCTACCAACGCCCAGGGTTCTAACGTGACGGCTGCTTTCCGTGCCTACAAGCGCGGCGCCCTGTTCGCTAACCCCTGCTACACGCAGATTCACCCGACTTGCATTCCTCGCCACGGCGACCTGCAGTCCAAGCTCACCTTGATGAGCGAATCTCTCCGTAACGACGGCCGTATTTGGGTTCCGCGCAAGGCTGGCGACACTCGCAGCCCGGACCAGATCCCCGAAGAAGACCGTTACTACTACCTCGAAGAAAAGTACCCGAGCTTCGGTAACCTCGTTCCGCGTGACGTGGCATCCCGTAACGCCAAGCAGGTCTGCGACGCAGGTCTCGGCGTGGGTAACACCAAGCAGGCTGTGTACCTCGACTTCGCCGACGCTATCCAGCGCATGGGCGTTGCCGGCGTGTCTGCCAAGTACGGCAACCTCTTCCAGATGTACGAAAAGATTACCGACGAAGACCCGTACAAGGTCCCGATGCGTATCTTCCCGGCCATCCACTATACCATGGGCGGCCTCTGGGTTGACTACGACCTGATGTCCACGATTCCGGGCTGCTTCGTTCTCGGTGAAGCCAACTTCTCCGACCACGGTGCAAACCGCCTCGGCGCTTCTGCTCTTATGCAGGGCCTCTCCGACGGTTACTTCGTCATTCCGTTCACCATCGGCGGCTACTTCGCGGGCACCAAGCTCGAGAAGGTTTCCGAATCCGATGCCGCGTTCGAAGACTGCAAGAAGCAGACCGAAGAACGCATCCACAAGCTCCTCTCCATCAAGGGTCACCGCACTGTTAACGATATCCATCGTGAACTCGGTAACATCATGTGGGAATACGTGGGCATGGCTCGTAACGAAGCCGGCCTGAAGACCGCCCTCGAGAAGATTCCGGCCCTCCGTGCCGAATTCTGGGAAAACGTCAACGTGCTCGGTTCCGAAGGTTCCTTCAACCAGAACCTCGAACGTGCCGGCCGCGTGGCTGACTTCCTCGAATTCGCCGAAGTCCTCACTCTTGACGCCCTGCACCGCAAGGAATCTTGCGGCGGCCACTTCCGCGAAGAAAGCCAGACTCCGGAAGGCGAAGCCAAGCGCGACGACGAGAACTTCTGCTACGTGGGTGCCTGGGAATACAAGGGCGACGGTGTCGCACCGGAACTTTCCAAGGAACCTCTTACCTTTGATAACGTCCACCTCGCTACTAGGAGCTACAAATAATGAGCGGACTGAATTTGACTTTGAAGATTTGGCGTCAGAAGGATGCCAAGACCAAGGGACAGTTCGAAACTGTCAAGATCAACGATGTTTCTCCGGACATGTCCTTCCTGGAAATGCTCGACATCGTGAACGAAGAACAGATGAAGCAGGGCAAGGAAGGCTTCGCCTTCGACCACGACTGCCGCGAAGGTATTTGTGGTATGTGCTCCCTCGTCATCAACGGTATGCCGCACGGTCCTGACCATGCAACGACTACCTGCCAGCTTCACATGCGCAAGTTCAAGGATGGCGACACCATCGTGATCGAACCGTGGCGCGCCGCCGCATTCCCGGTTATCCGTGACTGCGCCGTTGACCGTACCGCCTTCGACCGCATCATCCAGGCTGGCGGCTTCGTTTCTGTGAACACTGGTGCCGCTCCTGAAGCATCCACGATTCCGGTTCCCAAGGCTGATGCCGACCGCGCCTTTGACGCTGCCGCCTGTATCGGTTGCGGTGCCTGCGTGGCCGCTTGTAAGAACGCTTCTGCAATGCTCTTCGTTTCTGCGAAGGTCTCTCACCTCAGCTTCTTGCCGCAGGGCAAGGTCGAGGCCAAGAAGCGCGTTCTCGCCATGGTCGCTCAGATGGACAAGGAAGGCTTCGGCAACTGCACGAACCTTTACGAATGCCAGGCTGCATGCCCGAAGGGTATCACCGTGGATTACATCGCCAAGATGAACCGCGAATACCTCGGCGCTACCGTGACCTACGCCGAAAAGGTGTACGGCAAGGATTAATTCCTAACCAAACCAGCATTAAAAAGGACCGCAGCAATGCGGCCCTTTTTTAATTCGTTTTTTTTTTGCACCGAAGGTGCCCACGAAGAAACTTGTTTCGAGTGCAGGGAGGGTTTTAGGGAGGGCTGAGCCCTCCCTTGTCATTTTAGTTGGTGTTCAAGGTTCTTCCGTCTGAACAGTAGTATGATGTGAGTGAACCTTCTGCTTGCAGGTTTTTCATGTCGCAGGTTTCGGCAATTTCTCTGATCTTGCGCCGCGTTTCGCTCCAAGTCTCAAGGGTGGCGTCTTCGCGCTTGCCAAGGTTGACTTGTAGGTCGTGAGCAATCAAGGCTTGTTCGACAATTTGTTTTTCACAGTCGGTGTAGCCCTCGTTTTTGAATTTTTCGACGTCGAATACCGGGTCGCAATCGTATGAATAATCATAGGGGTCTTCGCCGCCGTATGCGCAGGCAATCATCTGGATGGCGACAGAAGAAAGGAGCAGTTGAGCCCAGTATTTGCGAATGAATTTGAATGGATTGCCGATTTTGGCGTTGTTGCTCCAGAAAAGCGAACAAGCGAATATGCTGATGTGGCGGAATAAATTTCTCATGCCAGTGTCCTCGACCCTTTGTTTACAATTTAGAAATAGTTTATATTTGCTGTAGGAGCCGAGATGAAAAGAATTCAAATTTGCCTTTTTGCGCTATTGCTGGCGTCGCTTGCTTTTGCAGAAGAAGCGTCGTCTTTAAAATCGCATTATTGGGGTGGTCACCTGATGTGGGGCTTTGACTACGTGTGGGATAATGCGCCGGTAAAGGGAACTTTCGGCTCGTCCAAAGAAGGCGTTACAAAATTGAGTTTGGCTTCTGGGCCGGGATTTGCCTTTGAACTTGGGACTTCGTATTGGTATCGTTTGAACCCAATCGTCGGATTTGTGGGCGAGGCTGCTTTTAGATTCTACGCTATTTCTCTAGAGGGGGATGTTTACAGCCTTCCGCCAGAGGACCCTTATGAAGATGAAGCAAGATTTAACCTATATGCGTATAGCTTTGTGTTTCCGGTATTGGTACGCGTTTTGCCATCGTCGAAGTTTTATGTAGAAGCGGGCCCTCAATTTAACTTGAATGTGGGGGGATCCATTGTGGGTGTAGAGGTCGATGATTCTTTTGACTTTGATGCGGACGACTTTGGCTGGGCGCTTATTTTGGGCTTGGGATGTCCTATGGTCACTAGTGAGGGCGGGCTTACTTTGGGAGTGCGCTTTGCCATCGATATGACCCGCATCGAAAAAGAGGGAATTGTCGAGATGACAAAAGGGGCCGCTTACCGAGAAGCGTCCCCAATGAAGATTTGGAGCCTGCAGTTTAACGTTACAGCCTATTTCTTGTAGGTTTAATTCTAACGTTTTTTTTCTATTTTTAGCTCCATAAAAGGAGTTTTCTATGAAAAAGTTTTTTGCAATGCTTGCGGCGTTTGCTTGTGCCGCTGTATTCTCTGCCTGTAACGACCAAAAGGCAGAACAGCCTACTGCTGATGAATCCCTGAACAAGGTGAAGGCTGCAGGCGAGTTCGTGCTCGGCCTCGATGACTCTTTCCCGCCGATGGGGTTCCGCGACAAAGACAACAACATCGTTGGCTTTGATATTGACCTTGCTACAGAAGTTTGCGCTCGCCTGGGCGTGAAGCTCAAGACGCAGCCGATTTCCTGGGATGCGAAGGAACAGGAACTGAACACCGGCAAGATTGACTGCATCTGGAACGGCATGAGCGTGGACAGCGCCCGCGCCGCCGCGATGAACTTGAGTGACGCCTACCTCAAGAACCGCATGATTTTCACGGTGAAGGACAAGGCTCTTGCAAATCTCGCTGCCCTCGCCGGCAAGAAGATTGCCGTGCAGAACGGTTCTACCGCCCAGAAGTTGCTGGATGCCTCCGAAGCGGGCAAGGCCGCCAAGGAAATCGTCCCGTTTGACGACAACCAGACGGCGCTCATGGATTTGGACAAGGGCGGCGTGGATGCCGTGTTCCTGGACGAAATCGTGGCCAAGTACTGGATTGTGACGAATGCGAAGGACTACACTGTGCTCGAGGAAGGCCTCTCCGACGAAGTCTATGCCGTGGGTTTCCGCAAGAAGGACCAGGCCCTGCGTGATGCCGTGAACTCTACCCTGGCTGCCATGAAGGCCGACGGCAAGTTCGACGAAATCTCTGCCAAGTGGTTTGGCAAGTAATGTCGGAATTGTCAACGCTTTTGCCTATCCTTTGGGGCGGCTTCTGCACGACGCTCGCCATTTTCGGGCTTACGCTCCTGTTCTCGATTCCGTTGGGTCTGCTCATTGCGGTTCTCAAGATGAGCAAGTGGCGCGTGGTGCGTTACCCGGTGTCTTTCTACATCTCGGTGATGCGCGGAACGCCGCTCTTGTTGCAGATTGTGGCCATTTATTTCGGCTCGTATTACCTGAGCGAATATTCGGGACTAGGCTTTTCGTTTGACCGTTTCCCGGCGGTGATTGTCGCATTCTCGATAAACTATGCGGCGTACTTTGCCGAAATTTTCCGCGGCGGAATCCAGTCGATTCCTAAAGGACAGTACGAGGCCGCCTACATGCTCGGCATGACCCGTACGCAGACATTCTTCCGCATCATTTTACCGCAGGTGGTAAAGCGTGTGGTGCCCGCGAGTGCAAACGAAGTGATTACCTTGGTGAAGGATACATCGCTTGCGCAGGTGATTGCGGTGACGGAACTTTTTGCATTGGCCAAGAAACAGCAGGCGGCATATGCCAGCATTTATCCGCTGTTTGTGGCAGGTGTGTTCTACTATGTGGCAAACCTTTTGCTGAGCGTGCTTTTCGCCTATCTGGAACGCAAGCTCAATTACTATAAGTGAGGCGTGGAATGGAAAACGTGAATGAATCTGCGCCGATCCTCAAGGTAGAACACGTCAAGAAGTCCTTTGGCGACTTGCATGTGCTCAAGGATATTTCTTTTGACCTGAAGGCGGGCGAGGTGCTCTCGATTATCGGACCCAGCGGCTCCGGCAAGAGTACGCTGTTGCGCTGCCTTACCCAGCTCGAAGCGGTTGACGGCGGCCTGGTGCAGGTCGACGGCAAGGACATGGTAGTCCCCAACACATCGGCGAAGGGCTCAGCAGTCAAGTACGCGCCGGCGAAAACGCTCCGCGATATTCGACTTTCTACGGGGCTCGTGTTCCAGAACTTCAACTTGTTCCCGCATTTGACGGTGCTTCAGAACCTTTGCCTCGCTCCGGTGCGTGTGCTTGGGGACGAACGCAAAGAAGCCCGCGCCATGGGTCGATTCTTGCTCAAGCGCATGGGCCTCGAAGGCAAGGAGAAGGCTTACCCCTGCGAACTCAGCGGCGGCCAGCAGCAGCGCGTGTCCATTGCCCGCGCACTCGCGATGAACCCTAAGATTCTTTTCTTCGACGAGCCGACCTCTGCGCTAGACCCGGAACTCACTGGCGAAGTGCTCAAGATTATCAAGAAACTTGCCGAAGACAAGATGACCATGGTCATCGTGACGCATGAAATGGCTTTTGCCCGTGATGTGGCGGATAAGGTCATCTTTATGGATGGTGGCGTTATCGTGGAGCAGGGAAGCCCTGATTTCGTGTTCAACCAGTCCGGGAACGAACGCTTGTCGCAATTCTTGTCAAGATTTTCTAAAAATTGATTTCTTGTAACATAAAAAGGGACCGCGGCGATGCGGCCCTTTTTACATTTTTTAGCAGTTAGCTTGCTCCTGTCGCTTTTTTTTTCTTATTTTTTAAGGCGAAGAAGGATTGTAAAGTGAAAAAGATTTTTGCGTTTATAGCCTTTATCGCCTTTGTTGTGGCTATCATCGGTTGTGAAAAAAGAGATGATTCCTACAAGAAGGTTATTGAAAAGGGGGAATTAACCATTGGCCTCGATGCCTATTATCCGCCAATGGGTTTTTATGACCAAGATGGCGACATCGTTGGCTTTGATATAGATCTCGCCGTAGAGGTTTGTGCCCGTATGGGTATCAAACTCAAGACGGTTCCGATTAATTGGGACAACAAGGAACATGAATTGAATTCGGGTGCAATTGACTGCATCTGGAATGGCATGAGTGTCGATAGTTCCCGCGCTTCGACCATGAGCTTGAGCGATCCGTACTTTAATAATGGCATGTTTTTTGTAGTGAAGGATTCTTCGCTTGCGAATATGGATTCCCTTAAAAATAGGAGAATTGCCTTGCAGAAGGGCTCCACTTCGCAAGACCATTTGGTCACATCCGAGATAGGGATGTCCGCTAAGGAAATCGTTGCTTTTGAAGACAACCTCAAGGCGCTTGCGGCATTGGACAGCGGCGATGTCGATGTTGTGTACATGGATAAAGTCATCGCAGAGTATTTGATTTTTAAATCCAAGAAAGAATACTTCTTGTGGGCGGATCCTCATATTAAAGAAAAGCTTGCTATCGGTTTCCGCAAGAACGACCTTGCTCTCCGCGATGCCGTAAATGATATGATGAAGGCGATGAAGGTCGATGGTCGTTTTGTGAAAATTTCAATGAAATGGTTTGGCAAATAAGTTTGAAAAGGAAAACGTCATGAACAAGTTTTTCACGGTTATATCTGCCATTGCCTGCGCTGTTGCGCTTTCTGGCTGCAATGAGAAAAAACAATCCCTGCATTCGGATTATTCATTCGATAGGGTAAAGGCTTCTGGTATTTTGGTCATGGGGCACATGGGTGATTTCCCTCCCATGGTCTTTACCGATAAGGACAGCAACGTCGTGGGTTTCGACGTGGACCTGGCGCGTGAAGTATGCTCCCGCTTGGGAGTGAAACTTAAATTGCACTTGATCCCTTGGGCCGACAAGGAAAAAGAATTGTATACCGGAAATATCGACTGCATCTGGAACGGCATGAGTGTCGATAGCGCCCGTGCTTCTTCCATGAACTTGAGCGATCCTTACCTTACCAACAGACTGGTTTTCATGGTGAAGAACGAGTCCTACAATAGCTTGGATTCTTTGAAGGGTAAAAGGATCGGCGTTCAGAATGCATCGACTGCTTGGTCAATGATTGAACAGTCTGAAATTAAAAAGGATGTCAAGGAAATCGTGCAGTTTGAAACTATGAACCTTGCGCTGGACGCCATGGTGCAAGATTCTGTCGATGCCGTGTTTATGGATGAAGTCGCTGCCAAGTACTGGAATGTCTTGAACAATAAAAAATATGCCATTTTGGAAGATGGCGTGTTCAATGAGTTTTATGCGGTCGGATTCCGCAAAGCTGACAAGGCTCTCCGCGATACAATAAATGCCGTCCTTGCTTCGATGAAGAAAGACGGCAAATTCGTTGATGTTACGGTCAAGTGGTTCGGTAAGTAGTTACCGGTACTGAGCGCTCCAGCGGCGCTTGAAGCGGGGCTCGTCCAGGACTTTAGCCCAGATGAATCCCTTACGCACGTCGGTAAGGTTTTTAGTCGAAACAAGGGGTGCGCGGCGCGGAGCCTGTTCGGTTCCACTCACGACATCATTTCCCATGAATGCGGCGGCAGATTCACGTGCAGACTTGGCGCGTTCTTCGAGAGCGTTCAGCTCACGCTGGCGCTCCAGTTCCTTGCGGCGCAACTCGTCCATTTCGGCTTCGTGATGCTTGCGAGCGGCGGATTCTCTTTCTTGCTCGGCACGCTTTTCGTGGAGCAGCAAGTTGTCGAGTTCTTCCATGTCGTGCACTAAAACGTCGCAGTCGCCTTCGCCCATGTCGCGGCCCACGATGCGGTGGGCTTGCAAATCCATGAGCATTTCGGCGGCGGTGTTTTCGTCAACGTCGAATTCTTCCATCAAGAATTCCAGGTCGATAAAATCTACGCCGATAACGACTTCGGCAATGTCGCGAAGCGTCAGCTGCTCTGCGTGCTTACGTTGCACCGGGGGAGTGGGCGGCTCGATATTGCCTTGCGTCGCTTGGCGCTGGGCGTTTTCGAACTGGCGGATCAAATCTTGCAACGAGCGCGGAGGGGTGTGCCCTTGCGCCGGTTCTTCGGATTCGTCCAGTTCGTCGTCATCGGTCTGGTATTGCGGCGGCACCTGTTGTTGCTGCTGTTGCTCCCTTCGGTTGGCCGCGACCTTCTTAATGACGATATCGAGAACCCATATTCCTATGAGAATGAGTAGTCCTTCCATGGTTACTACTTAGTCTCCGGGGCAGCTCCGATTTCCTTGCGCATCTGCGTGTCGGCTTCGATATTCTTGAGGTTGTAATAGTCCATTACGCCGAGCTTGCCGTCGCGAAGGGCCGATGCCATAGCCATCGGAATCTGGGCTTCGGCTTCCACGAGTTTCGCCTTCATTTCCATGACCTTTGCCTTCATTTCCTGTTCGGCGGCGTATGCCATGGCGCGGCGTTCTTCTGCCTTGGCCTGTGCAATCTTCTTGTCGGCTTCGGCACGGTCGGTTTCAAGGATAGCGCCAATGTTTTGACCCACGTCCACGTCGGCGATATCGATCGAAAGAATTTCGAATGCGGTGCCGGCGTCAAGGCCGGAGGCAAGTACCTTTTTAGAAATCATGTTCGGATTTTCGAGCACGTCCTTGTGGCTCTTTGCAGAACCGATCGAAGAAACGATACCTTCGCCCACGCGGGCGACCACAGTGTCTTCGCCTGCGCCACCCACAAGCTTCTGGATGCTGGCGCGCACGGTAATGCGGGTCACGGCATGCAGCTGAATACCGTCGAGAGCCACGGCGGAAACCTTCGGCGTTTCAATCACCTTCGGGTTCACGGACATCTGCACGGCTTCGAGCACGTTACGGCCGGCAAGGTCGATGGCGGCGGCTTCCTTGAAGTCGAGCTTGATGTTTGCCTTGTTGGCGGCAATCAAAGCCTGGATCACGCGGAGCACGTTACCGCGGGAAAGGTAGTGGGCTTCGAGTAAGTTGGTATCAACCGGGAGGCCAGCCTTGCAGCTAAGAATGCGGGCTTCCACAATCACCTGCGGCGGCACCTTACGCAGGCGCATACCGATAAGCTGGAAAATGCTCACGTTTGCCTTGGAGAACAAGGCCTGCAGCCATAGGCTGAAGAACTTGCCAATAAAGGCGAGCAAGATGATAACGGCAATCGCCGCGATGATGATTCCAACGATAAGGAGTGTATCCATTATTTGTCTCCGTTTTTTTTGTTTTAAAATTCTTGTTTGACGAAACTAGCCTTCCATTTCAGTTTTAGCAACCGTCACCCAGATGTGGCCTTCTTGTACGGCGGTCACCTTGATGCGGGTGCTTGCTTCGATGATTTCGCCGTGGGTCTGCACGTCAAATAGCTTGCCGTTAATGAGCGCTTGGCCCACAGGGCGCAGGAACGTCTTGGCGATACCTTCGTCGCCGACAGAAACTTCTTGAACAGCTTCGGTGGGCGAGGCAGCGGTTTCCAAATCGGTCTTGAGCATAGGCGTCCAACCTTCGGGCAAAAGCGGAATCAGGTACTTGCTTGCGGCGATCGGGAATACGAGCGCGATTGCCGCGCAGCTTAACATGTAGAGTAACCCGAGTAGCCAGGGCGTGGCGTCAAAAGTCGTTTCGATGGTTTCGGGCACGTATTCGGGCATTTCCGAGGGCTCGAACGAAAGCGCGAGTGCAAGAATCATGCACACGATGCCGCCGATGCCGAACAGGAACGTTCCCGGCATCACGAAGATTTCGACCAGGAACAGCACCACGCCGGCCACCAGCAGAATCGCCGGAATGTAGCCATCAAGCTGCGGGGCGAACTGTCCGAGGAACACGATGCCAATCAGGATGAGGCCGATGATTCCGAATAAGCCAAATCCCGGCGTCTTGAATTCGATGTAGAGCGCGCCGAAGCCGAGAATCAGGAGAATGCCCGAAATAGCGGCAATTGCGGAGGCGATGTCTTCGCCGAGGGTCGTTTCGACTTCGCTCCTGCTTTCGATAGCGAGCTTGGTTTCAAATTCGTCGCGGCTTTTGAAGGTTCCCTGCGAGAATCCGAGTTCCTGCGCTTCCTTGTCGGTCATGGTCAGGAGTTCGCCTTCTTTCACGAGAATCTTCGGGGCGCCCCAGAATGCCTTGGCGGCGCTGTCGAGGACGCTGTACTTGGAGCCTTCGATAATGAGCGTGGTGTCGCGCTGAGACTTTTTACCCTTGTCGAGCGTGGCGGTGAGTTCGAGAATTTCGAGTTCCGGCGTAACGAAGGCGGAACTCAGAAGTTCCGGGTAACCGTTACGCTGGGCAAGGTTCCTGAATTTGGCACGGAGCGGAGACTGGATTTTTTCGCCGACGATTTGCGGAGTGCCGTCGCCGCCCTGCACGATGGGGGCGCAGTCGCCGATCGTGGTGGCTTCGAGCATGTAAAGCTTTTGGCAGGCGAGCGCGATAAGACTGCCCGCACTGATCGCTTTCTTTTTCACGAGCGCGATAGTGGTTGGGCCCTTGACGGCCATAATGGTGTCCACCAGGTCGAAGGCTGCGTCGAGGCGTCCGCCGAAGGTGTTGATTTCGAAGACGATGTAGTCCGGATTTTCCTGGAGCGCGTCATCGATGGCGCGGGCGCAGAAATCGTACATCGACGGTTCTACGTCACCTTCCAGCTTAATCCAGACTGCATGCTTTTTAGTTTCTTGTGTAATGACCGAATCGGTTGCCGTTTTTGCGGAATCGACGGGGGCGATCGATGTGGTGTCGGCAAGACAGAACGCCGCAAGCACCAAAAGGGTAGAAAAAATACGCTCAAACAACTTCATACCTTCAATATATGAAGATTTTAGCCTAAAAAGTGCAAAATTTCGCGAAAAACTCTTTAAAATGAGTGAGGGGGAGGTTTCCCCCTGGTTCGCACTACGTTGCTCTCCACTCCCTCGCCTAGGGGCTTCGCCCCTAAAACCCCAATTGTCACACGGATTGGGAATCACTAACGTGATTCCTGTTATGATAACCCAAAAGAGATAAAAATGCCGTTAGGCATTTCGAATCAGTGTGACAGTCAAGTTTTCTTTTTCAGATCGAAAAAGTCTGTAGATCGCTTGTATTGTCAAAAAATTAAGGATTTTTATATTTTTGAGAACATTTTAAATTGTAAAATCTTTAAAAATATCAAATAAATATTGATTTTTGTATTGCTTTTGTCAAATTTTAAGTGTATATTTTGAGAAGAAATTTGAGAACATTTTCAAAAAGGGATGGATGAATATGGTTTCAACAGGTTCCAAAATGGTTTCTAGAGTGGCGCTCGGTGTGGCGCTTCTCGGATTTGCCGGGGCTTATGCCCAGGTGTCGATCAACAAGGCCGAAGGCTGGCTCGAATCGGCTTTTGCCGAATGGGCTTCCGATGGTTCGGACAGCTACAATGTTTACTATTCGGGCGCTGGCGCAAGCAACGTCAAGGTAGACGGTCAGCTCATTCGCAAGTACGGCTCCAAGTACCGTGTTGACGTGGTCGGCCTCAAGGCCGGTAGCTACACGCTCAAGGTGGCCTCTGTCAAGGGCGGCAAAGAAGGTGCTTCCACCACTTCGAAGTCCCTGACCGTTAAGGCCCATGATCGCGCGGGCTTCGCTTTTAGCAACGGCCATGTTCCGGGTGCTTACAAGACCGATGGTACGCTCAAGAGCGGCGCCGTGGTTCTCTATGTGACCGAATCGACCAAGAATACCATCAAGCTTGATGTGGTGACGAGCAGCAAGGGTGCTGTAACGGAATGCGTGGGCCTCCAGAATATCTTGACGGCATTCAAGAAGGGCTACGATACGCGTCCGCTCGCCATTCGCTTGATTGGCAACGTGACCGACCCCGAAGTGACCGACAAGGGTGACATTCTGATTGACATGGGCAAAAAGGAAGGTGGCGCCATGACGATCGAAGGTATCGGTAACGACGCTACGGCAAACGGCTGGGGCATTCGTATCAAGAACGCTTTCGATGTTGAAATCCGCAACATCGGTGTTATGAATGTCGATTCCGACGAAGGCGACAACATTGGCCTGCAGCAGGATAACCAGTACATTTGGGTGCACAACTGCGACTTCTTCTACGGCCATGCGGGTAGCGATAAGGACCAGGTCAAGGGCGATGGTGCCTTGGACTGCAAAAAGTCCACCTACGTGACCTTCAGCTACAACCATTTCTGGGATAACGGCAAGTCGAACTTGCTCGGCCTTTCCGAAGGTACGACTGACGGTCTCTACATCACTTATCACCACAACTGGTACGACCATTCCGATAGCCGCCACCCGCGCGTGCGCTTCTACAGCGCCCATGTGTACAATAACTACTACGATGGCGTGGCCAAATACGGCGCTGGTTCTACGAAGGGCTCTTCCGTGTTTATGGAAGCGAACTACTTCCGTAATTGCAAGTACCCGATGATGACGTCTATGCAGGGAAGCGACGTGTATGCTGGCGGCACCACTCGCGATACCAAGAACAATCCGACATTCAGCAGCGAAGATGGCGGTACGATCAAGGCTTATAACAACCACATGGAAGGTTCTTACACGTTCATTCCGTATGGTGCAAGCAAGTATGTGCTCAAGGGCTCTGAAACGGCTGCTGGCTCCATCGATACCAAGGCCGACTTTGACGCCTACGTGGTTTCTAGCCGCAACGACAAGGTTCCGAATACGGTCAAGTCTTATGCCGGTGCGAATACCTACAACAACTTTGATACCGACAATTCCGTGATGTACAGCTACACGGCGGATTCTCCGGCGCAGGCCATGGCGAATGTGCGTGCCTATGCGGGCCGCGTGCAGGGTGGCGATTTCAAGTGGGCGTTCGACAACTCGGTGGACGATGCCGCCTACGAAGTGAACCAGAAGTTGAAAGATGCCCTGATGGCTTACAAGGGAAGCAACGGCGAAGTTATGGAATATGCAAGCTCCAGTTCTGTGGCGCCGGCATCCAGCAGTTCCGTGGAATCCAGCTCGTCGGTGCAGTCTTCCAGCTCTGAGGCGAAGTCTTCAAGTTCCGAAGCCAAGTCCTCTAGCTCCGAAGAGGTTTCGTCTAGTTCCGAGGCAAAGTCCTCCAGCTCTCAGGAAGAAGTGGATAGTTCTTCGAGCGAACAATCCCAGGCGATTGCCGTTAAGATGCAGGTTGCTTCTCCGATGCGCTACATTGCTAGCGAAAGCCGTCTTGAAATCAATGTGGATGTGCGCCGCCTGAACATTTTCGATGTGAATGGCCATGTCGTAAAGGTGTCGACCGAGGCGGTATCGCAGTCGAGTGTTGATTTGAGTAGCCTTAAGCCGGGAATTTACCTGGTTCGTCTAGTGGCGGGCGGCAAGGCCTACCAGCAGAAAATTGTGAAACGGTAAAACCCCGTTTCGCTAAAGAGTCGCATAGTTCTTGCCGCGTTTTCTGAGGTGTTCGGGACGGCGAGAACTTTGTGTGGAGTAGCTCCCGGGCGTGCACGCCCGGGAGTTTTCAATTACTCTTGCCAAAAATCCCTACTTTTATTACCTTTCTGCATATGAACAAGATTCTGGATCTACGACTTATTAACCTACTAGGACATTGCGCTGGAGCGCAAGCCGGTTTTTAAGCATAGGTTCAAGACGATTTTAGAGTTTTAACCCAAGGATTTAAACCATAAGGCCCGCTCCAATAAGGACGCGGGCTTTCGTTTTTGAGTCAAATTTCTATTTTTTAGACGAAAAATGAGCTTGCCGCCTTGTTGGACCGGCAAGGAGATAAAAAATGAGCGAAAATAAGAACACGATTGAAAGACAACCCTTCTTTTACGACGTCACGCTGCGTGACGGTAACCAGGCTCTTCCGAAGCCCTGGAACAATGCCCAGAAAAAGGACGTGTACCTGCAACTCTTGAAACTCGGCGTGCAGGGTGCCGAAGTTGGTTTCCCGGCTTCGTCCGAGATGGATTTCGAATCGTGTAAGGAACTTGCCCAGCTGACCGCCAAGATGGCTGAAGAAGGCGACGAAGTCGCCAAGCGCATCGTGGTCTCTGGCTTGGCCCGCTGCGTGGAAAGCGATATCCAGCGCTGCTGGGAAGCGGTGCAGTATGCTCCGCATCCGCGTATCCACACCTTCCTTGCCACAAGCCCGCTCTCTATGGAACATGTGCTGCACATGACTCCGGAACAGGTGAAGGAAAAGGCCGTTCATTGTGTGAAGTTTGCCAAGTCGCTCGTGGGTAGCAAGGGCGATGTGGAATTCAGTGCCGAACATTTCGGTGACTGCCTCGAAAACATGGATTTTGTGATTGACGTGCTGAAGGCCGTGGTCGAAGCCGGTGCGACGACCATCAACCTGCCGAATACGGTCGAACGTTATCGTCCGTTCCTGTACGTGAATCAAATCAAGCAGGTGTACGAAGCCCTGCCGAAGAATATCACGATTTCAGTCCACTGCCACAACGACTTGGGTATGGCAACGGCTGCGACCGTCGAAAGTTTCTTCGTGGGTGCGACCCAGCTGGAAGTTGCCCTGAACGGTCTCGGTGAACGTTGCGGCAACACGAACTTCTACGAAGTCGCAGTCGCGCTGCATAACTCCGGCGTGAATACGGGCCTGCACATGGAACGCATTTATGAAACGGCAATCTTGATTTCTCAGTGGTCCGGCATCAGCATTTACAGCCGCGCCCCGTTGATCGGTGCCGAAGCGATCGTGCACCGTAGCGGCATCCACCAGGATGGCGCCTCTAAGACGAAGGACATGAAGAAGGGCGCATACCGCCCGATTGACTACTCGATTATCGGTCGTCACCAGAACGATTCGCTCAGCTTTACGAGCCAGAGTGGCCGTACCGCCGTGTACGAAATCATCACGAAGTTCGGCTACAAGATGTCTCTTGCCGAAGCCGCCGAACTGCAGCCGATTCTGAAGGCTTGCAGCGAAAAAGAAGGTGAACTGTCTGCCGAACGCGTGCTGGATGTGTTCCGCGAACATTTCGTGAATGTGAACGGTCGCCTGATTTTCAACAACATCGAAGTCGTGCCCGACGAAAACCGCTTTATCTTCCACTTCAAGAAGGATGGCGAATCTTTGGTGAAGTCCGTGACGGCCGAAGGTCCGATCGAGGCGGCCCTCATGCTCATGCGTGAAATCGGCATGCCGGTGGAACTCGTCAAATACCGTCAGCTCGTGGTGCCTGAAAAGGACAAGGTCTGGGCAGGCCGAGGCCTCAGTCGCATAGTGCTGAAGGCGAACAACGTCGAAGTCGAAGGCCGCGGTGTGTCGAGCGATACGCTCAAGGCAAACATGCGTGCCCTCTTCGGTGGCGTGAACCTGCTGTATAAAAAGCAGTAGCAGTCTTTAAAAACTCTAGGGCAATGAAAAGAAGGAGGATTTGTGCTACGAGTAATACTATCTATTATGGCAGTAGCCGTGGGGGTCTTTGCTGCAGAGTGGACTGATTTTGCCGCTCAACCGGCAGAAGTTTCTTTAGGCGGGAAATCTTATTACGAGATTTCTTCGGCTAAGGAACTGGCCTGGTTCTCGAAACAGGTCGCTTCGGGCAAAACCGCAATTAATGCTGTCCTGAAAAACGATATCGTCCTTTGGGATTCGGTGTCGGGCGATACCAATTATTGGAACCCTATCGGTCCGTCTGATTCTCTTGCGTTCGAAGGTATCTTCGATGGCGCGGGCAAGACGATTTTGGGGGCGCATTCCGAGTATTCGCAAGAAAATGTGGATTCCGTCTTTAACGGGTTCTTCAGGTTTGTCGGCGAAAACGGCGTCGTCAAGAATTTCACGCTAGAAAAGAGTGTCCTTCAGGTGGAACACCTTGGCTCTGATACGGTCTACTCTTTTGATGAAATTGCGAATATGCCGCTCTTCTATCCTTTTGTCGGGAACGTGGTTGGGGAAAACCGAGGCCTTGTCGATAGTGTCCGTGTGATTGATTGTGAGGCTGTTGCCATAGGAACCTTTTCTTCGAGAGTGGTGAACTCCGGTTCTACGGCAGCCTCGATAATGGTGAATGCTTATACGATGTATTTATATGTGGGCGGAGTTGTTGGACACAATCGTGGTTCGGTGACTCATGCTTACGTGAAAGATTTGATTGTGCCCCCTCATGGTTCGATGATTTCGTTGTTCATGGGGGGCGTCGTGGGTGCAAACGAAGGAACCGTTTCGGAATCTCGTGTTGAAGGCGACCTGAAGGATGATTCTCCTTTGGTGCTGGGAGGCATTTGTGGCTTTAACAAGGGTACGCTTGACCATGTCAAGATGGTCGGCGACATGGAGACTGTTACTGGACTTGTTGCGGGCATTGTCGGCGAAAATCGTGGCCTTGTAGAGTGGGCGGAATATACGGGCTCTTTGGGACGTGCCGGTGATGGTGGCGTGACGATTGGCGGTATTGCAGCCTATAATTTGGGAAAGATTTCTAAATCCTACTACGGTTCTATCGATGACTCCAAAGCGCTTCGATTGTCTGCAAGTCTTACGGACCCTTCGGATATGGGGATTAGCCCCGCAGCCTATGCAGGTGGCATTGTGGCGAAACAATCTAATGACGGTGTTGTAGAGGATTGTGGTGTTCGCGCTTCATGGATTACTCTTAGATCCAATGTTTCTAACAATGTTGGCGTATATACGGGTGGCCTTGTCGGAGCCGATTCGGGTAGCGTCTATAATTCGTACGCAGTGTTTTATAAAATCTCGGATGTTGGGAACAAGGCTCCGCTTTACAATGTAATCCTAGGTGGTGAGCATGTAGGCAATCATTATGATTCCGTGATGCTGGAAAAAGCTTTTCCAGGCGATACGACTGGGCTTGAAGAGTCCCTGATGGAGTCTCCGCAATTTGCGTGGATGTTGAATACGAAGTATCAAACGGTATCTAACCGGAATATTTGGTGCCACAACGGGCGTTTCCCGGTGCTTGCCCTTGATGGCCGCAAATCTACATACGGCATTGTGCGCTATGTGAATGATCTTGTGCTCGATACGGTCTTTACCGATTGTAGTGGCCTTGCGGTTTGGGGCGATAGTATTTCTGACCCCAATACGGGAAAGAAGATTGGTAACTGGCTCCTCAAAAATGGTGACAAGACCCAGAATGTTGGACCGCAGTACGTGTTCTCTCGTGATACGAGCATATACACATCTGTAGAAAATGCCGACTGGCTCTTGAAAGAAAAGAGCTCCAGTTCCTCGCTGGTAGAAAGTTCGTCGAGTTCTGCGGAATCGGGGTCTTCGTCGGGAACGATTTCGGTTCAGGTGCCTTTGGCAAGTGCTTCGTTGAGATATTCAGTGGAAAGAGGTCGAATCTATCTTAGAGGTTTGACTTTTGCAGAACCGGTTGCTCTGTTTGATGTGCAGGGGAATCTGGTAAAGCGAGAAATTTCCTCGGGAAGTGATTTGTCTATTGCGCTTGAACACCGAGGAATGTATATTTTGAAGTATATGGGAACAAGTTACAGGGTCTTTGTTCCTTAAACGAACAAATGCCTAGAGGTGACCGATGCTTGAACAACTGAAACGTCCTTTTAAGAAACGCTACGACAAGGTTCGCTCTTATGCGGGAAACTTTGTCGGGCCTGTAAAGGAATCTGCGTCCAAGTTGTTCGCGTTGTTCCCGAAACTGGAAGCCTTTGCTGGTTTAGAAGACCGTGCTGAAGCTCCGGCTGAAGGAGCCGTCGTTGAAGGTACTGAGGGGACCGTAAAACCCGGCCTGAAAGCGAAACTCAAGGAATTCAAGGCCTCTCTCAAGGGGCTCACGGATTTTCAAAAGCTGATTCTCCTTACGATTGCAGTGGTGCTTCCCGCGGGTATTTTTATTGCCGTGGTGCTCGCCGGCATTTTGCATAGACATAGAAAATAATGCTTTCTTCTCGACTTCCTAAAGATCTATCTCCGTCTCCGTTCTTTGCCGAACTGGAGCGTGCGAAGGCTGGGTCAGCGCCGTTTATTGACATGACGGTTTCTTCGCCTGTGAAGGCAGGGCTGCCGATTGATTTGGATGCGGCGGTGGAGTCGGCTCGAAGCGGCTTCGGTTGCTGGAATCCGGATGCAGCAGGCTGGAAGTCTGCACGAGAGGCGGTGGTGGAGTACTACCGTGAACGTGGCGGCGACTTTACGGCGGGGCAGATTATTCTGACGGCGAGTACGAGCGAAGCCTACTCGGTGCTGTTCAAGACGTTCTGCGACCCGGGTGACGTGATTCTGACGCCGATGCCGGGCTATCCGCTCTTGGATACGCTTGCGCAACTTGAACACTTGGAATGTGCACCGTATTTTCTGCAACTGAAGCGAGAGAAGTCTTCTTTTAGATTCGTTCTCGATTCCGACAGTTTGCTTGCGGCTCCGGAGAAAGCTAAGATTTTGTTGCTGGTTTCGCCGCATAACCCGACGGGCCATTGCGTCTCCCGCGAAGAATGGAATATTGCGGTCCGCTTCTGCGAAGAAAACGGCATGATTCTCGTGGTCGACGAAGTCTTCGGTGATTACGGCTTTTCAAATAAAGTTTCGCGGACTTGGCAATATGTTTTCGGAGCGTGTCATCCTGGGCCCCGAAACAAGTTCGGGGTAAACTCCGAACATCTCTGGGATGCGGGCGGAAACGACCTCATCAATCTGCCGGAGAATGGTCCCAAGTGTCCGATATTCTGGCTGAACGGCTTAAGCAAGGCCGTAGGCTCGCCGCAGCTCAAGCTCGGCTGGATGGCTTTCTACGCCCCGCGTGAACGCTTCGAAGAAATCCGCGCGGCTCTTGAATTTGTGGAAGATGCCTACCTGAGTGTGTCCGCTCCGGCGCAGGCGCTGGGTACGTCGCTATTGCCCAAGGCCGCAGCTTACGAAGCTCAAGTCAAGGAACGCTTGCTTGCCAACTGGCAGACGCTCCGCGATGCATTCCCGGCCAAGTACTGCCCCGAGGTTTTGGGCGGCTGGTATGCAGTCGTGCGCCTCGGCGAAGACGACGAGGAACTCACGCTTCGCTTGCTCAAAGAAAAGCATGTACTGGTGCAGCCCGGATTCTTCTTCGATTTTGACGAAGACGGCTGGGTGGTGATTAGCTTGCTGCAAGAACCCGCAACCTTCAAGGAAGCGGTGCAGCGAATGAAAGAACTGCAATAGCAGGCTTTAGGGCTACAGGTGAGCCTTTAGCTTTTCGATAATTTCCGCAACATCGGTGAAGGCGCAAACAGGCAGGCTGATAGCCTTCCTGGAGACCTTAACCGAATTCGGATCAGGGTGGTCTTCTTCGATCCAAATGATGCCGCCCAGGGGCTCCTGGTAAAATTGCCTAAAGCAAGGCTGGTTCCGCAGGGCGCTGGGGTAGTGAATGCAGTAGGGAATTTCGGCTGCTTTCAGTTTTTGGATGAACCCTTCGCGATTCTCGGCCAAAACCGTATACTGGGCGTAGGTGCACTTGCATCCGGTTTCGATTTTTTGCGGAACAATCTTTTCGTCGGCGGTTGCGGTGCGGTTGTATTCGGCAAAAAAGGCGTCGTACTTGGCCGCATTTTGGCGCCTTACCACGAGTTCTTCGTCGAGGTGCTTGAGCTTGACTCGGAGAACTGCCGCCTGCAGTGCGTCGAGTCGGCTGTTCATACCGGCAATTTCGTGCTGGTAACGCCCGGCGCTCCCATGGTTTGCGATCATGCGGATTTTTTGGGCGTAGTCTTCGTTGGCGGTAAAGAGTGCTCCGCCATCTCCGTAGCAGCCGAGGGGCTTGCTCGGGTAAAAGCTGGTAATGGCGATATCTCCGAAGGTGCATGCCATCTGGTTAGTCCTGGCCCCGAATGCCTGGGCGCTGTCCTCGATTATCCAGAGCTTATGTTCCGTTGCGATTTCGCGCAGTTCCTTAAAAGGGGCGCACTGGCCGAACAGGTTTACTGCGATAATGCCCTTGGTGCGCGGTCCAATCAGTTCTTTGACGCTTTTTGGGGCAATTTGCAGGGTTTCTCGGTCAATATCGGCAAATTTGGGAATGCCGCCGAGAAGTGCAACGCATTCTGCGGGGGCAATAAAGGTAAAGTCGGGGACAATCACCTCGTCGCCAGGGTGTAAATCCATGGTCATCAGGGCGATAGTGAGGGCATCTGTGCCGCTTGCGCAGGTGATCGTGTGGGTGTTTCCACCCAAATACTCCGAAAGTTCCTTTTCGAGCGCTTGTACCTGGGGACCTCCTATGTAACAACCGCTGTTCAACACCTCTCGTTCGGCTTTTTCCAGTTCAAAACGGTATTTTTCGCGTTGTGCAGTTAAATTTACAAAGGAAATCATGCGCCCAAAGATATAAATTTTTGCCCACCCCTTGAAAAATTTCCATTATTTACTAACTTTGAACCAACATTTTTAAGTAGGTTTTCACCCGGAGATAATAAGGTGCCTCAACACAAATCTTGCAAAAAGCGTCTGCTTCAGGCCGAAAAGGCCAATGCCATGAACCGTTCTACCCGTTCCGCTATCCGCACCGCCCTCAAGGCTGTCCGTAGCGCAACTTCTAAGGAAGAAGCCCTCAAGGCCATGCCGGCTCTGTTCAGCATGCTCGACAAGGCTGCTGCCAAGGGTCGTGCCGGTTTCTGCGCTAACCGCGTCGCTAACTACAAGGCCAAGGCCGCTAAGGTCATTAACGGTCTCGCCTAATTAATCGTTAAGTCGATTTAGTGCGAATTTGAATAAGCCGATACACAATGTGTGTCGGCTGTTCGTGTATATTCAATTTTCTATATTTGTCTATAATGATAGATTCGATTAGGCTTTTTCTTGAAACCCGTTTTGGTGGAGTCCTGGACCACTCCGTGATCCAGCGGCTGTTTGTCGCGATGCTGCTTTTGGTGGCGGCTCGCTTGCTCTTGATTTTCTTGAAGTATGTCATTAGCCATGCCGAAAGTCGGGGCTTGGATTCCTCGGCCAAACCGCTGGTCTATTCGCTATTCTCGTACTGCATCTACATCGTTACTTTGTTGTTAGTGCTGCATGTGTTGGGCGTGAATACCGCAGGCATTGTGGCGCTAGTTGGTGCGGCGAGCTTGGCCGTGGGCCTCGCCTTGAAAGATGCCCTGGCAAACATCGCCTCTGGCTTGCTCTTATTGTTCCTTCGCCCCTTTAAGGCGGGCGACTACATTGAATGCGGCAATATCAAGGGCAACATCATCGGAATCGGTCTCTTTAATACCACGCTCCGCACGCTGGATGGCCTGTACGTTTCTTCGCCGAATACAGCCCTGTGGGGTCAACCCATTGTGAACTTTAGCAAGAATCCGCTCCGCAGGCTCGAAATCACGGTCGGAATCGACTACGGTGATTCTCCGGAAAAGGCGCTCGACATCATGCGCGACGTAGTGGCGGGCGAGCCCCTGTTCATGCGCAAGCCTGAACCTCAGTTCTTTGTCTCGGGCCTCGAAGACAGCGCCGTGAACGTGACCTTTAGGGCCTGGACCCGCACCCAGGACTATTTTAATTTGCGTTGGAAATACACTGCCGAAATCAAGAAACGCTTTGTTGAAGAAAAAATTACAATTCCGTTCCCGCAGCGTGTCGTCCATTTCGTAGATCGCCCTCAAGGTCCAGTTTAACCGGTATTCTCGGTTAGAATGCAAAAATCGCAGATTTTGTGGTCTGCGATTTTATTTTTTTATTAGATTTAGAGGCAGATATATCAAGGATGTGTAATGTCTTCGATAAACTTTGCTACACGAGAAATTAGTTGTAAAGTCGTTTACTACGGACCGGGCCTTAGTGGTAAGACCACCAATTTGCAGGTGATCCACCAGAAGATGCCCCAGGACAAGCGTACTGATATGGTGTCCCTTGCGACTGAAGGCGACCGTACGCTCTTTTTTGACTTTTTGCCGCTGAACTTGGGGGATATCAAGGGGTTCAAAACTAGATTCCAGCTTTATACGGTTCCCGGTCAGGTTTATTATAACAGTACCCGTAAGCTTGTGCTTCGTGGTGTAGACGGCATTGTTTTTGTGGCAGACTCCCAGAGGTCCCGTCAGGCCGAAAACCTGGAAAGTTTGCAGAACCTGCGCCAGAACTTGCAAGACTATGGCATGGATCTGGACGATATGCCTTTTGTGCTCCAGTATAACAAGCGCGATATGGACAATGTGTTCACGCTTGACGAACTGAATGCCGAACTCAACCCGCGCAATGTGCCTTTCTTCCCGGCTACCGCCCATAACGGTAAAGGTGTCGTTACGACTCTTAAGACGATCGCCATGCTCGTGATTGAAAAGTTTAACGTTAAGCAGGGATTTCTCCGTCAGGCGGCTGCCAATGTCGGTAATACCGGCGTTCACGATGTGTCGCTCACCAAGGAAGGTGTTTCGGTCCAGGCAACTCAGCCCGCTGCTCCGGCTCCGCATGCTGCCCAGCCTGCCGCCCCTGCACAGCCGGCATCCCCGTTCCGCATGCCTTCGTTTGCGGCAAAACCGCCTTCTGCAGCTCCTGCCCAGCCTTCGACTGCCGGCGCCGGTCTGTTCCAAAAGGGAGCTACGTCGTCACCGTTCGGTCGCCCGCGTGCAGCAACTGCAGTACCTCGTATGCCGACTTTCGGTCGCGATGTGGCCAAGCCCGCAGCCGATGCCGATGACGAAATTGAATTGCGTCCGTACGTACCTAAGAAGAAGTAATTTAACGAGGGTGCATAATGAGCGATTTTACCATTTATTCTGATGATGCCGCCAAGGTCCAGCGTTTAATGACAGCCTACCAGGCGAGCGTCAAGGCCGAATATATTGTTCTTTGCCATCGTGACGGATCCATTATTGCAGAAGTCGGCTCCTTGGGAATCGATGCAACTCCGCTTGCCGTGCTTAGCACTGCATCGTTTGACTCTGCACGCCAGGTGGGCATGATGCTCGGTGGCGAAAACTTCCAGGCGGTATCCTTTACGGGCGAAAGCCGTTCCATCTACATTGCTCCTGTAGACCAGGCGCTCTTGTTGGTCCAGATTTTCCCGGGCTCCAAGCTCCCGAACCGTATCGAAGACTTTAACCGCTTGCTGGTTGAAAAGTTGGTCGACGCTGTTCCTGCCTTTACGCAGAATACCAGCCGCCTGGTTCGTTAAACTTTTGATTTAGGACTGCCTCGTGACAAAGTTACCTCCGCTTCGCAATTTGCGGAAAACGACAATTGTCGTGATGGTGGTCTTTCTTGGATTTTTGATTCACCGAATCGTGGTTGCCATGCATGGCACCGAAACGATTTGGAATTCTGCTGACACGGAACTTTCCATGGCGCAAAGCGTTGTCTGTAGCCATATTGTGAACGGGTCTCCGTTCGGTGTCGATAGCGTGTTCGAAGAGGGCATGCGTCTTTACTACTACTCCACGGTCTCGTCGGCGCTGCAACTGGGTGATGACACCTTGATGCACATTTGGTTTAACGGAGCCGACACGGTGCAAAAGCTTGCTTGCGATATGACGCAAGATGTTTGCCTTACGACCATTGTGCCGAATCTTTTGAAACCGGGCGAGTGGAGCGTGGACTTGGTGGCTGGGCGCAAATTGCTTGCTACCCGCCAGTTTATCGTAGAACCTAACGAAAGGTAGGCCCCATGTCCCGGCAGTTCTGGTTGGGACTCTTTTTGCTTTCTGTACTCGCGTGGGGTATGGATACGGATTCCTTGCCGGTATGGGACCCTGCTTTACTTGTTCGCGGAAATTCTTTTGCCCAAATTGCGGATACGTCGGCCCGCAAGGATTCCCTTGAAACGCATGGCTACAAAATGGTCCAAGTGACTGTTGGCGATGGCGGTACGCAAGTGGATCAGGAATTGCGACTTTCGATTACGGGGCGCCTGACAGACAGCGTGTACATTGACGCCTTGCTCTCTGATGTGGGGAGGCGCGCAGGTGACCAGACGACAGCGACACTCCGCGAGGTGGACCAGATTTATTTCCGCGTGGAATCGCCGCATTACTTTTTGCACTTGGGAGACTTGACCTGGGTGGATTCGACCATGGGATTCACCGGAATGTCGCGTGCTTCGCTTGGAGCCATGGGCGGTGTGCGTGGTGATTTTGGCGGTGGCTATGCGCAGGTGCGTGGCGTGATCGGTACCGACGAGGTGCAACATTTTGCGCGAACGTTCAATGGCGTGAGTGGCCAGCAGTTGGGTTATTCGCTGGATGGTTACGGTAGCTTTATTGCGGTGGTGCCGCAGTCCGAAACCGTTTGGCTGAATGGAGCAAAGCTAACCCGCGGTAAAGATTACTTGGTGAATTACGCGGGTGGTATGCTCGATTTTAAGGGCTCGGTGTTGCCGAGTTTCGATGACGAAATCCGCGTGGAATACGATGCCTACGAAAACGACAATATCTATATGCTAAAAGGGGCTGCGGCCAGCTATAGGCATCCGAACTTGTATTTGGATGTTTCGGGCTTCAGGCTTGAAAATGATGTGGATCGCCTTAAGCGCGGCGTGTGGACCGACGACGATTACGCCATGCTCAAGGCAGACCGCGGTGACGATTTTGTGCGCGACGATACGTTGCCGCCCTTGAATAGGCCCGACAGAACGGAACGCATGAATGCCCGCATTCGTTTGCAACAGAATCGCCAGTTCTATGCAGACTTTGAAATGGCGATGAACCGTACTGACACAAATATTGTGTCGAAACATGTTGGCGGTAACGAGGGCAAGGCCTTCCGTTGGTATGTGTCGAGCGATTCTACCCGCGACCTGGTGCATTTCCCGATTGCAATGTCGGTGTACGGAAACCGCGTGCAACAAGGCTTTGACATTCTGAAATATCCGGGCTCAGATCTGGACTGGAACCTATACGGCCTGCGTGATAGCTGGGATTTAGCGTATAGCGATTCGGCTTTCTTGAACGATGACTTGTTGCACGATGAATTCACGATGCGTACGCGGTTTGCCAAAGAATGGTTCGGGTCTGCGCAGTGGGGCTACCGTCGCAACGCCGACGAAGACTGGAATTCTTCTCGCGTGCAGTTGGGCGTGCAGCACCGCAATCGGAATGCCTTGGGAGAGCTCGCGTTGATTCGCGTGGCGAGCCTGCAAGAGCGCGAAATGGAACGCTACCAGGGAACGGCGAATGCCGAATTCTTGCAGGGGATGGTTCGCCCGTTTGGTGCCGGCGACTTGCGCTTTACGAAAATCAATCTGGACGACGTGGAAGATGAGGTGATTTACGGCAAGTCTTCGAGTGGCTTGGGAATTTATTTTGACCGCGGCGAGATACGTGAAAGCGTAGGCGGGCGCATGGCCAAGCGCCGTGGCGATACCTATGGCGATGAATGGGCCGATTCCTTGTGGGCGGCCACTTGGGTGCAAGAGGCAAATTACAACAGCCGCTACTTTACGCTGTCGCACTTGCTGCAGTATGAACGCATGCGCACGGATTCTTCGGAAAGCGAAAACAGCTGGCTGGCCAATTTGAATTCTCGCTTTGGCGGTGAAGAACTTGGCTGGCAGGGCAATGTGTCGTATAAATTGGGCCTGACCGAAGAACAGATTTATACTGCGGTCTACAAGGCGGTGGCGCCGGGTACAGGCGATGTGCGCTACGATAGCTTGACGGCGAGCTATATTGAGGGCGTGGATAACGGCGACTTTGTGTACGAAGGCATGGGCCGTAACGATTCCGTGGGCGCCGTCCTTTCGTCAGACGCTGCATTCGATATTGAGCTTCGTTTTAATCCGGGACTTGTCTTTGGCGTGCGCGACGGATTCCTGCGCGATGTAACCTTTGGCGGTTCCTACGAGGGCGAAGGGTGCGATACCACGGGCAAAAAAATCTACTTTCCGCCGGTTACGACTTCGCAACTGCACCGCATGACATCGGGCCGCATGGCGGTCGAGGGCTTGGTCGATTGGCAACACCCCTCGGGTGTATCGCTTGCGTATAAACCGGGCGCCTCGTTTGATAAAAAGCTTTCTTCAATCTCGTATTACGAAACCTCTTATTCGCATGAATTCGAAGCGGGCTACCGCATTAACCTGGACCACTTTGTGGGTGCCACGCTCCTGATTCAAGAGAATGAACTTTCGGCAATGCAGGAATGGGACTGGGATATTTATGACGGAACGCTGCGTTACCGCTTTGACTTTTTGCAGGGATTCTTTGTGCAGCCGCTCGGGCGTTACCGCACGGGCGAAGGGAGCGATGGCTCTGATCGCGAAGAAGGCCTGTTTGATGCCGATCTTTGGGAAGGAGCCTTGCGCGTCGGTTACAATCGCCAGAAGAAGGTGAATTCCTATGCGAACTTCTCGGTGGTGCAGGTCGAGAGCCACGGCGACATAATCCCGTACCAAGTGATGGATGGCTACAGCGATGGCCGCACGTATCGTTTTGAATTTTCGCTCTCGGTCGATTTGAATGACTTTTTGTCCATGGGTTGCAGTTACATTTTGCGGTTTGGCGATGCCGAAGAGAATATCTTCCAGAAGCTTAGCACCGAAGCGAGGGCGTACTTCTGATGAGAATGATTCTTGTAATTTTGCTTCTGCTTTGTGCGCATGTGCTTGCGGCGGATTGCCGTATTACGGCGGTGCAGTGGGTGGGCGAGCGCGAATCGTACGAGGAATCCCAAGTGCAAGCGCTGGTGGGTAAATCTTGCGAAAGCTGGCCGCTGACGCGAGACCGCATCGTAAGCTATTATGAAAACCGGGGATTCCTGTCGGCAAAGCTTTCGGGCGAACTGGATTCGGCCGGCGTGCTGACCGTTCAATTAGACCGCGGCATTCCTTGGGTGTGGGCGGATCCCGAAAACATGGATTCTTCGGGAAGCGATACCGAAGTGTTCCGCCGGCAAACGAAAATTGAGCCGGGCAAACTTGTGTCTCCGCTTGAACTGGAACGCTCCGACATGAAAATGGCGAGCTTGGGCTATTACAATCGCGCGGCTCCGGCGCAAATGTTCCGCGACCCGGTCCGCAACCGTATTATTCCGGTGTACCACATGCAGGCGGCCTCGGTGTCCGAGGCGTATGCGCTCCTGACCTATTCCAGCGAAACCGACGAGTGGGAGGGCAACGTGAATGTGGCTCTCTATAACATTCGCGGAACCGCCCGCGACTTGACTCTGGAAGGCTATACCGCAGATAATGCCCGCAGGCTAGAAGGTTCGTACAAGGAACCGTGGATTTTTGGTTCTGAATGGAATGTGATTGCCCGCGGTTATTTTGACGAAGATTCTTCGGAACGCGATGCCTACGGCGAGCTCGGAATTTCTCGCGATATCGGTTTTGATTTTACCATAGGCGTGTTCCTCGGCGTGGGGAGTAACCGCAAGACTTCGACCTTTGAACTCTCCTACGTGTCGCTGGATCGGTTTGTTTTGCCGCGCTCAGGCACGCGATTCAACGGCGCTGTCGTTTGGAATATGGACCGCCCCGATTCCTTGGACAATTACCTGAAGGCCTCTGCCAAATTCTCGCGGTACATTCCTTTGCTCGGCAACTGGATTACGCGCTTTAGCGGAGCCGCCGGCGGAATCTTCCCGACCGATGCGGACTTGGACCGCTTCGACTATTTTGCGCTGGGCGGCATGGATAGCTTCAAGGGTATGGACGTACGCTTTATGCGGAGCCGTGCTTATGGCTATTCCGAATTCGCACTCCTGTGGCAAGACGGCTACGACTTGAGCATTGAGGCTTTCTACCAGCCGGGACTTTACCGGGCCTTCAGTCGCCCTGATCATGGCTGGAAACGCGAACATGATTATGGCGTTGCCTTTACGCAGTACCGCGGCAACTGGAGCGTGAACCTGTACTACGCCCTCCGCAACGGCGAGAATTACCTCGACGGCATCATCGGCTTTGGTCTCAAGACCTTGTTCTAAAAAAGGTTGACGATCAAGTTCTTAAAGATTGTCACACTGATTCGATTTTACTAACGTAAAATCAGATTTGGTACAGGAACGAAGTGACTGTACAATCCGTGTGACACCAATAGAGTTTATTGCCCGAATTAAACGGGAGTCTTGCTCTTTTCGCCGGCGATTTCGCGGACGAGTTTCGGCACCAGATAGCCAGGGAGCTTGGTGCGAATTTCTGCAATCAGCTTGCGGGCTTCTTCATCGCTCACTTCAAAGTGGGCTACCCCGTTTGCATGGTCCAGCTGGTGCAAGTAGTAGGGGAGTACGCCCTGTTCAAAAAGCTTGCGGCACAAGGCGTTGAGCTTGGTGGCGTCATCGCTGATTCCCCGCAGCAACACGCTCTGGTTCAAGAGCGTCCAGCCGCTAAAGCGCAACTGTGCAAATACAGTAGCCGATTCCTCGTCGAGTTCGTCGGCGTGGTCCACATGCGACACCAGCACGCAGCTAAATCTTGCCGGCAGTTCGCGCAACAGTTCAAAATGCTGCATCACCAAGTCCGGACGCATCACGGGGAGGCGCGTATGGATTCTAAGCGTAGTGACCGAGGGGTGCATCGCAATCGCTTCAATCAGTTCGCGGAAGGCGCCGGGACCGAGAGTCAGCGGGTCGCCGCCCGAAAGAATCACTTCCCAAACGTCGGTGTGGGTATCGAGCCAGTGGCTCACCTGGCGTGCAACGTCGGGTGTGTTCTGGAAAGGGTAGTTCTTGCGGAAACAGAAGCGGCAACGGGCACCGCAGGTGGCGGTCGAGACAATCAGGGCTCGTTGGTCGTATTTCTGAATCACGCAGTCGGATTTTCCGGCCGGTAAATCGCCCACGGGGTCATCTACAAATCCATCGACCTTTTTGAGTTCGTCTTTGGTTGGCAAAATTTCGCGCAACAGGGCGGCGGGGTCGCTCGCCTTCTTGATTAGGTCGGCATAATGCCTAGAACAAAGGAACGGAAACTTCGGATTCAGGTCAAGATCGGCAAGTGCGGTCGTTTTGGCGATAGTTGTCGCCAAATCGGATCCCAAATAGTCCAAAAAGTCAGGGATTTGCGTAAAAACGGTAACGGGGCTTTCCATTATATTGCTAAATTTAGAATCAAAATCAACAAGAGGATAATATGGGTACTGTAAGCACCAACGAATTCCGCAAGAAACTTAAAATCATGGTTGATGGTCAGCCGTACGAAATCATTGAAAACCAGTTCGTGAAGCCGGGTAAGGGTCAGGCCTTTAACCGCGTTCGCATCAAGAACTTGGTGACTGGCCGCACCCTCGAACGCACCTGGAAGAGTGGCGATACGGTTGAAGAAGCCGACGTGACCTTCACCGAAATGACTTACCTCTACAACGACGGTTCTACCTGGTACTTCCTGAACAACGAAACTCAGGAAACCGAAGAAATCGCTAAGGAAGCCCTCAATGGCTGCGAAGTTTGGCTCCTCGATGGCGCTACTGTCGAAGTCACTTGGTGGAAGGACCCGAAGACTCAGGCTACGCTTCCGATCGAAGTGATTCCGCCTACCTTCGTTGACCTCATGATCATCGACGCTCCTCCGGCAGTCCAGGGCAACACCAGCGGTAACGTGATGCGTGAATGCACCGTCGAAACCGGCGCCAAGGTGATGATCCCGCTCTTCATCGAAAACAACACCAAGATCCGCGTGGATACCCGCGACGGTTCTTACCTCGAACGCGCAAAGTAATATGGCCGTTCGCAAAACGTAATTGCGAGCCGAAGGCGAAGCAATCCATTGTTTTGCAAAACGCTTTTAGAAATGCTCCTGGCTTTGGCTGGGAGCTTTCTTTGTATGTAGGGGGAAGAGTCCCCCTCGCTGCAACCGCCCTTGGCGTTTTCTGCTCCCCCCTCTCCTAAGGGGCTCCGCCCCCTAAGACCCCTAATGGTGCCACACTGATTCGAAATGCCTAACGGCATTTCCATTTTTTTGTTTTATCATAACAGGAATCACGTTAGTGATTCCCAATCCGTGTGGCAATTACTTTATTGAATTCTCGTTCTTTGTATGCATTGACAATCTGTCTATAAAATAAGGGCGCCGGGGGCGCCTTTTGTGTTTTTTTCAAGATATCTTTAAGAAGGATGTTTGAAAAAGAAGGGTTGTCATGAGATTTTTAAATAAATTCTCAGGTTTCGTGCCGGCAGCATGTATTGCTGCGGGCTTAATGTCATTCGGTGCAATTCAGGCGAATGCAGCTCCGGATCCGAATTTCCACATTTACATCGCTTATGGCCAGTCTAATATGGGCGGCACTGCCGATGCCCAGAGCGCCGACAAGGCCGAAAACCCGCGCTTCAAGATTTTTGCGACGCAAAAGTGCTCGGGCAAGGGCCGCAACACGCTGGGCGAGGTATACCCGGCGGTGCCTTCGCTCTTTAACTGCGGCAACACGATTTCCATTGCCGACTGGTTCGGGCGTACGATGGCCGACAGCATGCCCGATGTAACAGTCGGAATTATCCCGGTCGCGGTGGGTGGCGCTAGCATCAAGCTCTTTGACCAAGACCAGTATGCCAGTTACCTTTCGAGCGCTGAAAGCTGGCTCCAGAATTACGCGAAGGAATACGCCAGCGACGGCAACGTCACCAAGACGATTATCGATATCGCGAAGAAGGCGCAACAGGTGGGGGTCATTAAGGGATTCATTTTCCACCAGGGCGAAACGGACGGCGGCTACCCGGACTGGCCGAAAATCGTGAAGAAAACCCGTGACGATATTCTGAAGGCGCTCGACATGAGTTCCGACACGGTTCCGTTCGTGGCGGGCGAACTCCTGCGTTCGGGCTGCTGCTATTCCGACCGCGTGTCGAAACTCCCGAATACGATGGACAATACCTATTACGCATCTTCCGAAGGCCTGGGCGGCAACGGCGTGGACCGCTACCACTTCAATCACGATGCCTACGTGACGTTTGGCAAGCGCTATGCCGAACAGATGCTCAAGGCGGTGAACCGCGCTCCGGTGGTACCTGAACCGCAGAAGCCGTTCAAGGGCAAATCGTTTGAAATTCCCGGCAAGATCGAGGCCGAAGACTTCGACATTCCGGGTGTCGGCTCGGGCAACGACTCCTACAAGGAAAACGATTCCGAAGACCATGGCGGTACCAATTACCGCGAAGGGACGGGCGTCGACATTTACAAGAAGGCGACGGGCTACATCGTGGGCTACAACCAGGAAGGCGAATGGCTCGAATACAGCGTGAACGTGAAGGAAGCGGGCGAATATTCCTTCTACGCGTCGGTCGCATCCGCAAACGAGACTTCGGGCTTCCAAATGTCGCTTGACGGCAAGAACATCACGGACGTAATCTCTGTCCCGAAAAACGATGGCGAAGACAACTATGACGATTATAGCAAGGTGCGCTCGACGGTAAACCTTCCCGCGGGCGAACACATATTGCGCTTTACGGTAACCGGTTCCTGGATGGACGTGGATTACTTCCAGTTCGGAGAGGATGAAACCGTTTGCGTTGATGAATGCACAGCCTTTGTAAAGCCCGCGCTATCGCATGCGGCCGGAACCGAAAGCTACCGCATCTTCGACATGAACGGCAACTATTTGGGAAAGGTGCGAGCCTCTGGATTGCAGGAACTCCGCGCCAGCGCGAAAACCCTCGTGAAAAATGGCGGCATGTTCATCGCAAAATCCCGCGCGGGTTCCATGATGATACAGATAAAATAACGTGAGCGAGGGCTGGTCTTAGGGAGGGCGTAGCCCTTCCTAGTCGTTTAAAGATTTCCTGAACACCCGGGCGACTTCGTCCGGGTTGTCGCTTTTGAGCCAGCTGAGGGTCTCGGTGCCGCGGTAACTCCAGGCGAAGATGTTGTCGATGCCTGCCTTGCGGCTCTCGGAAACTGCAATAGCGAGATCATTTTCGCGGCCCGCTTCAATCTGGTATGCCTTGATCCACATCTGCACGGCTTTGCCGTACTTGGTGGCAACTTCTGTCAGCTTGCGAGCTGTCTCGGCGTATTTTTCGCGGACCCATTCTTCGGTCGCGCCCTTTTCCCAGTACGGGTCAGATGCGACTTCATCGACGCTTTCGAGGCTTGCCACGCGGCCCCAGTCGTCGAGGCCTGCGGGGAACCAGGGCGGAAGCATGCACACGCAGTTGCGTTTGCCGCGGGCGTGAACGTCGACCGTCATTTCTTTCAGAAAATCAATCAGGCTGTCTTCGCGGAATTTCAAAACGTCTTCGGTGAGTTCGGCGGGCATGTTGTACCCGAATTGCTTGCGGAACTTGGCCTGGCATTTTTCGCAACGACAACTCCAGTTGCTAAGACCGCCCTTCTCGAAATAGAAATGCGGCTCGTCCCAGAAAATCGTGCTCACCTTCGTGGCGCAAACGGATTCAATCCACTTGTGCATGTAGGCGCGGAATTCCGGATGGTTCGGGCAGGCGGCCACCTTGGGCTTGCCGTCGAGCGCTACCTGGCATAAGTCATGGTTCCTTGCGGTGAGTTCCGAATACGCCTCGCCGCCAAACACGCGGCCGACACCCCACGGGTTCACGTAGACAGTCAGACCGAGCTCTGCAGACTGGTCCACGATGTCTTTCATGGTACCGTAGTAATATTGTTGGTCTTCTTCGCTCCAGGTGTGGAGCACCGCGTTAAAACCCGCCGCCTTGATGTCTTGCATATCGGCAAGAACATGCTTAGGCGACCGCACGCCAAAATAACTTACACCCTTAATCATAATGGGTAATGTAGTATTTAGAATTTAGAACTTAGAGCTTAGAACTTAGAAAATGTCTAAGTTCTACCAACTAAGCTCTACCAACTGTGCCGCAGGCACTAGTTATTTGCCCATTGGGGCGATCCGCTCTTGAGCAACACCTGTTCGAGCGTGCTATACCATTCGTCTTCACTCACGGGTTTGCGGACCCAGTAATAATTTTCGTCGCACTGGGGGAGCGGCATGTTGTCGGGCACCAATTCCACAATCCACGATTCAGGAATGCCGTCGTGCAAGAGCTTGCTGAACTTGAGGTTCTGTTCGTGCGGGCGGTCAGCGTGGTCGAGAATGATAAGTGCGGGGGACTGTCCGATAATCAGGGCAGATTCCAAAAGGTTCGTTGCGTCTTCGATTGAATTGCAAGTGTACATGGTGGAATCTTCTGCCAAATCGCCGTGCTCCAAAAGCCAACGGAAAGTCCATTGACTGAGGCGGTCTAAGCTACCGGGGGAGGACGGAGCGATGAAGAAAATGTGTCCCATGGCCTAAAAGATAGGTAATTCTCCCAAATTGTGGATAGATTTTTTCGCCTTTTTCAAAAAATATTTTTTGCCAAATAGATACGCTCTACTTATCAACAATTTACTACCAAACTGTTAATTTGAAAATTTTTGAATTGTGGATGCGGGCGCGCGATGTTGATAATAAACGAGCTTTTTTGAAGATTTATAAATTTGGAATATGTTTCCTAACCTAGGCGAATTCAATTTTATTCAGGCCCTTTTGAAGGACTCCGCCGACTTTAAAAAAGAACCTCCCGCGACAAGAGGCTGGCTCGGCGTGGGCGACGATTGCGCCCAATTTGACGGCTGGCTCGTGACCAAGGATTTGTCGGTCGAAAATACGCATTTCAGACTGGACTGGTCGACGCCGGAACAGGCTGTCGAAAAGCATATCGTTTCGAACGTGTCCGACATTTCCGCCATGGGCGGAATCCCGCGCTTTGCGGTTCTCGGGCTTTGCATTAACAAGAATTGGTCTGTAGAAACCCGCAGCCGAGTACAGGCTGCTCTTTCGCAAGGCTTTGCGGGGCGCGGAATTGCCTTGATTGGCGGCGATACGGTGGTGGGCGATGTGGGCATGTTTTCGACAACGCTCTTGGGCTCGCTCGAAGGTGAAAATTCGAAGCCGCTGTTGCGCTCGGCGGTAAAACCGGGCGATAAGTTGTACGTGAACGGGACGCTTGGTAAATCGGATGCTGGCCTTTGGCTGTTGATGAACCACCCCGAAGCAAAAGACGAATTCCCGACGTTGGTGGAATACCACCTTTCGCCCAAGATTTGCGAGCGTGCGGGCGCGGAACTTTTGCGCCTGGGAGCCTATGGTGCTTGCATGGATATTAGCGATGGACTTTCGTCGGAGCTGAACCATTTGGCACTTTCTTCGGGCGTGATCTTGCAAATTGACGAGCAAAAACTCCCGATTGATTCCGAAGTTTTACGAATGTGCGAAAAATATGGCGAAAATCCGCTAAATTTTGCATTAAATGGCGGAGAAGAATACGAACTTCTATTTGCAAATTCTAGCCCAAAAAGTATATTTATGAAAAATACCCAATTGGGCGAGGTGTGCGAAATTGGATATGCTGCGGAAAAATCCGTTGGCGACCCAGTGAACATGCTTTGCAAAAATGGAGAAAAAATGCCCGTTCAACCTCGGGCGTGGTCGCATTTATGATAAATAGCAATAAGATGAACTTGGGCCAGTTGCTGCTTCGTCAAGGTGTATTGGACGAAGACCAGTTGGCTCATGCCATGGCCGAACACAAACGTACCGGGCTTATGCTCAGTAAGATTCTGGTGCGCTTGGGAATGGTGAGCGAAGAAACTTTGACGAACATTCTCGGTTCGCAAATGCAGTCTTCGACCAAGATGCGTATCGGTGAAATGCTCCTGGCTCAGGGTTACATTACCCAAGAGCAGTTGGACAAGGCTCTCGAAACGCAAAAGACTTCGGGCAAACGCTTGGGCCGTACATTGGTGGATTTGGGCTACATGCCCGAAGAGCGTTTGATTGAAATTCTTTCGAGACAGTTCGAAGTTCCTTATGTAAAGCTAGACAACTTCAATATCGATCCGAACGCCTATACCTTCTTGCCCGAAGACATGTGTAAGCAGTATAAGGTGGTCCCGCTGTTTGTTCAGAAGGGTGAAGATGATCGTCGTCAGGTCCGCTCTGTGATGACGATTGCCATGACGGACCCGACGAACATGCGCACGATTAGCATCGTGAAGTTCAAGGTCCGTATGGACGTGGACATCGTGATGGCCTCCGAAGCGGACGTGATGAAGGCCATTGAACGCGTGTTTGCCGGCCACGGTCCTGCCGAAGAATCCCTCGCCGAACTTATCAGTGAATCTAAGGACGGCGAAGAACTTGAAACCGTGGAACGCGGTCAGGGCGGTAATGACGAACCCGAACTGAGTGACGAAGAAGGTCGCCAGGTGGTGAAGATCGTGACCACGCTGATTCACGAAGCCATTGCCCGTAAGGCATCTGATATTCACCTGGAACCGCAAGAAACGTTCCTCAAGCTCCGTTACCGTATTGACGGTGACCTGCAGGTGATGTCCCCGATTCCGGCACGTTTGATGCCGCAGATTCTTTCGCGTATTAAGCTCCTTTCTAAGATGGATATTGCCGAAAAACGTAAACCGTTGGACGGCCGTTTTACCGTGCGTTACAAGGGTTCCGAAGTGGACCTTCGTGTGAGCTCGTTCCCGATTTCTCTGCGTAAGCGCGGCGTTTGCGAAAAGATCGTTATGCGTATCTTGAACCCGAACTCCGGTCAGTTCCCGCTGAAGGATATGGGTTTCGACCCGCGTGTGCTCAAGCAATTTATCGATGCGATTAATGCTCCTAACGGTATTGTGCTGGTGACCGGTCCTACCGGTTCCGGTAAGTCTACCACGCTTTATGCTTCTATTCGAGAAATTTTGGATTCCACGATCAACATCTCTACGATGGAAGACCCGGTAGAATTGAATATTGATGGTGTGAACCAAGGACAGATCAACAACGCCGCAGGCTTTACCTTTGCGGCGGGCATTCGCGCCCTGCTGCGTCAGGACCCGGATGTGATTATGATCGGTGAAATGCGTGACCAAGAAACTTCGTCCATGGCTATCGAAGCTGCTTTGACGGGTCACTTGGTCTTCAGTACGCTCCATACCAACGACGCCGCCGGTGCATTCCCGCGTTTGCTCGAAATGGGTCTGGAACCGTTCCTTGTGTCTACCGCTATCAAGGGCGTGCTTGCACAGCGTCTTGTGCGCCGCATTTGTAAGTATTGTAAGGAACCTGTCGAAATTTCACAGGAAATGCGCGACGAATTCCACTTGACCCCCGACATGCAGTTCTACCATGGTAAGGGTTGCGAAAAGTGCGATGGTTCGGGCTACAAGGGCCGTTGCGGTATTTACGAATTCCTGGTGCCGAACGAAACCGTGCGTAACTTGATCATCAAACGTTCTTCGGGCGACGTGATTAAGCGCGCTGCCATGCAGGAATGCGGCATGATTACGCTGCGTATGGATGGTATCCAGAAGGCCCTCGACGGTCACACGACGCTTGAACAGGCCATCGGTGCTTCTACGTCGGACGACTAGTCGAAGCTCCCGATTCGAATTTAAAGAAAGGCTCTCTTAGAGGGTCTTTCTTTTTTTACTATATTGCACATCTGTGTATTAAAAGGGACCCCCATGGCAAATATTGTAGATAATGTTGTTTTAGATAAAGAACTGAATCCGGAACAGGCGGCTGCGGCCAAGAAGATTGACGGCCCGATGCTGATTTTGGCAGGAGCCGGTTCGGGAAAGACGCGTTGCATTACCTATAAGATTGCTCACCTTGTTTCGCAGTATAACGTAGAGCCGGACCGCATTCTGGCGGTGACTTTTACGAACAAGGCTGCTCGCGAAATGAAGTCGCGTATTCAGAAGTTGCTCGATTGCAACATGAATTTTGCCTGGATGGGAACGTTTCATTCCGTGTGCTTGCGCCTTTTGAAGCTTTGTCTTTCCAAGCAGTCCGTGCTTGACGCCTTGGGCGGCAAGTGGTACGACGGCAATTTTTCGATCTACGATGATGACGACCAGAAAAGACTCCTGAAAGAAATCATGAAGGAGCAGGTGGGCGACAATTTTGAACCCTCCGAAGTCAAGAAAATGCATGGCGCGATTTCGAAGTACAAGAACACGATTTTGTACCGTGGAAAGGTCGCTCAGCTGCAGACTCCCGATGTGGCGCAGGAATTGGCGAACTTCCCGGACGAAGAGCTGCGTGCAAAGATTTACGCCGAATACCAGAAGCGCCTTAAAGAATCTAACGCCATGGACTTTGACGACCTGTTGTTCAACACGGTCTACATGTTGCAAAAGATTCCCAATTTGGCGTCGCAGTTGGCGCAGCGCTTCCGTTATGTGGTGGTCGATGAATACCAGGACACGAATGACGTTCAGTACGAACTCTTGAAGTTGCTCATCAACGAAAACAAGAACGTGACGGTGGTGGGTGATGACGACCAGAGTATTTACGGCTGGCGTGGCGCGAACATCAAGATTATCCGCAATTTCCATCGCGACTTTGCTCCGGTGACGATTGTCAAGCTCGAACGCAATTACCGCTCGACCGCAAACATCGTGAAGGGCGCGGGCTCCGTGATTGCCCACAACATCCGTCCGCAAGAAATGCAGAAGAACGTGTTCTCCAAGGAAGACGCAGGCGAACTCATTCACGTGCGCCACTTTATGGATGACCGCTCCGAAGCGTCTACCATTGCAGAAACGATTGCAAAGGCGGGCGAAGATTTTTATGCCAAGACGGCCGTATTCTACCGCACCAACGCGCAGTCCCGCGCCTTGGAAAAGGCGCTAAATGACCGCCGCATACCGTCGGTCATTTTTGGCGGCATGCGATTCTGGGACCGCAAAGAAATCAAGGACGTGCTCGCATACTTGCGACTGCTCGCTAACGAAAAAGACGATGCCGCCTACCTGCGCGTGATCAACACGCCGCCTCGCGCCATTGGAAAGACGACTGTCGAAAACATCTTGGAAAGAGAACGCCAAGGCGAAGGCTCCTTCTGGGACAACTTGCTCGCCGAAGTCAACAGCGGAAGCCGCTCGGCGATCAAGCTCAAGGGCTTTACGGACATGGTGCAGAACTGGAAGGCTTTGATGGCGGCGGGGGAGACTCCGCTTCCGATTCTTGCCGAACGCATCATCAACGATGTGGGCTACAAGGAATTCCTGCGCAAAGAAGACGAGCTCACCGCCGACGAACGCATCGGTAACTTGGACGAAATGGTGAACGCCATCCGTGAATTCGACGAAGAACATCCGGGTGCCGCGCTCGATGCCTTCTTGCAGGATATTTCGCTCTTGACCGATGCCGACAAGAAGGTGGACAATTCCAAGGGCCAGGTGACGCTCATGACGATTCACATGGCGAAGGGCTTGGAATTCAATACCGTGCACATCGCCGGCTGCGACGAAGAAATCTTCCCGCTCATTCGTGCTTCGGCTACCATGTCTGGCGCCGAGATGAACGAACAGATGGAAGAAGAACGCCGTCTGTTCTACGTGGGCTGTACCCGCGCCGAAAAGAAACTGTACCTGTACCATGCGGAACGTCGCTTCTTCCAGGGAAATATCCGCCCGTTCGCTCCGTCCAGGTTCCTTAAGGAATTGGATCCGTCGGTAGTCGACTTTACGCCTTGCACCGATTTCGGCTTTGGCGGTAGCGACTTCAATCAGGATTTCGGTGGCTTGTCGGGATTCTCGCGCCCGCCGCGCCCGAACATTCCGTCTTATCCGCGCAGACCTTCGGGTAGCTTTGGCGGCGGTTCGTCTCGACCGAATAATTTCGGTTCGCACGGGTTCAGCCGTCCTTCGATTCCGAATTCGGTCAAGAAGAATGACAAGCACATCGTTTACCGCAATCCGGTCCCTGTCAAACCGGCGGAACCTTCGGGCCCGCGCATCGTCTACGACGAATTCAGCGAGAATCCGTACCATCCGGGCGTACGCGTGCGCCACATGAAGTATGGCGTCGGAACCATTGTGAAGTGCTATGGTACTGGTGACAATGCCCGCGTGGACGTGCGTTTCGGTAACGATCCGACGGTCCGTACGATTATTTTGAAGTATGCGGCGCTGCAAATAGTGGGCTAGGGTGCATTTAGCAACACAGAGTTGCTTTTTCGCCGAAATAATTTGCTATTTTGTTGCCGTAAGAAAAGAGGTTTTATGCTCGAACGTGAAGAAGTTTTGAAACTCGCGAAGCTTTCTAGGCTCGAAGTCGCCGAAGAAGATATCGAATCCGTGAAGGGTCACTTGGACAAGATGCTCAATCACCTTGAAGCTCTCAAGGCATTGAACCTTTCCGACGTGGAACCCATGACCGCTGTCGAAAACGGCGCCACGATTCTCCGCGAAGACGTGCCCGTGCAGGGATTCTCGCTCGAAAAGGCCTTCATGAACGCTCCGGCAGTGGAAAACGACCACTTTGCCATTCCGAAGGTCATCGGCGGCTAGTCCTTAGCCCATGGCTGTTCATTGCGTTGTGCCTGCCCGTATGGGGTCGTCCCGTTTTCCGGGCAAGCCCCTGATCAAGATTGCAGGCAGAGAAATGATTGTGCGCACTCTGGAACGTGCGCTTTTGGCTGAATGTTTTGAACGCATTGTATGCGCGACCGATTCCGAAGAAATTGCAGACGTGGTTTCTCGGGCGGGTTTTGAATTTATCTTGACTCCGGATGCGGCTACCGGTTCTGACCGAGTCGCCTTTGCGGCCCGGGCCCTCGATTTGGACCTCGTGGTGAACTTGCAGGGCGATGAACCCTTGGTGGAACCTTCTGTGCTGTGCGATGTGGCCTCGGCCCTCGAAAAGCACCCCGATGAATGGGTGACGGTCGCATGTCCCTTGAATCCTGCCGAGGCGGGACTCAAGACGGTAGTCAAGGTTTTGGTGAAAGACGATTACGCGGTGGACTTTACCCGGTCGGTAGCGAATGAGGACGCTGCCCGCTGGTTCCAGCACCAGGGAATCTACGCTTATTCCAGGGTGTGTCGCGATGAATTTTCGTCTTTGCCACAAACCGATGTCGAAAAAGATCGCTCCCTGGAGCAGATGCGCATTTTGGGCAAACGCCCGATTCGCATTGTCCAGAGCCCTTACCCTTCGATTTCGGTAGATGTCCCTTCAGACGTGAATGCGGTGGAGGCGGCGCTTAAAAGGCACTGAGGTCGAGGATAACCAACGGAGGTTATCCTATGAATGCACCAGAAAAAAATGTAGTCCGATTGGCTCTATGCCTTTTGGTCATTGGAATTGTTGTCCGGATTCTCCCGTGGGGGCTTCCGTCTATCGAACATTTTGAGGTGGGGGAATCGTTCATCGTGGCAAACGATGCCCCCTTGGCGGTCGTCCGGGACTCGGCAACCGTAGCGGACACTATATTGTCAAAAACTGACAATGAATTTAAAAACGGACCTAAAAAAGAGCGAAAAACGGCCAAAAAAGTGAACTTGCCGGTCCATATCAATACGGCTTCCCTGGATGAACTTTGCGCCCTGAATGGGGTCGGTCCGAAGCTTGCCGAGAAGATTTTGGAGGTCAGAAATGCTCTTGGAGCCTTCAAAAAGGCCGAAGATTTGCAAAAAGTGCCCGGAATCGGCAAGAAAAAATTGGAAAAGCTACTTCCTGGGGTAATTTTTGATTAGTTTTAGAGTGTAGTTTTTTTCATAAGTCGTTGATAATATGAGTGATACGAAGATTTACATGGGTATAGAAGCAGGGGACGCTTCTCTGAAAGTTGCCCTTGTGGATGCGGCCGAACGCCGTGTTCTGAAGACGGCCGTTCTCGATACGGAAACCGCCCCCCTTGACGATGTCTATACTTTTGAAACCGTCCTCCAGGGATGGATGGAGTTCAACCAGATTGAATCCGTCGAAGCCGTTTCGGTGGCAATTCCTGCATTTAGGTCGATTATTCGCCAAATCTTTGTTCCGGCAGAAGCCACAAAGAACGTTGACGACTATGTAAAGTGGTATGTTTCGCTGATTACGAACGCCGAATCCAATGCGTATGTAATTGATTACAAAATCATGAGCGGTGACCCCGAGCTCGGATACACGATTATGTTGATTGCGGTCCGTGAACAGTGGGTCGATAATTTACGTAAAGGCTTCCGTAACAAGGCTTTAGCTCCTAAGGCCATGGATGTGGACGTGCTCTCGCTCATGAACCTGATGGACTATGCCGAAAATGTGTCCGAACTGACATGTATAGTCAAGGCTGACTATGCCGGTGTGACGCTCCTTTGGCTCACCAAGGACAACCTGCATGCGCTCCGCTGCGTGTCCACGCTTTCGCTGGTGAACAATACCAAGGAAGAAGCTTACCAGATTTTGGCTAGGGAAATTGCCGAGCAGATCGCCATTGCCCAACAGGAAAACGCCTCGGTCTCTACGAAGTCGATCCGTCTGTGCGGTGAAATGGCAAGCGACATGCTGTTCGTGGAAGACATTCGTGCAAAGTTGCCCGAATTCCAGCTGTCTTTGATGGATTCTTTCTCTAACTTGAGGCTCCCGATTGAAGAAGCAGATTCTGCTGCCGTGCTTTCTTGCGCAGGTGCAATCGGTGCCGCCTTGAATGTGATGGAGGGTGTATGATTCATTTGAACTTGATTGACGCTGCTGAACGCTTGGTCGAAGTCGAAACTGTGGCTCCGGTCAACGTCACGAGCGTTAAGGAACTGCAGAAGAAGTCTCGAAAGAAGGCTCTTACGGTTCTGGTTGCCGCTCTGTTTGTATTTGTTGCCTTCAGCTGCTTCCTGAGTGTAGCTGGCGTTCCCAAGCAGTTGCAGGGTTTGCTGCCGCCGCCGTATCTGGATTTGATTGGTGCGGAAGACCCGACCCGTTCTGCTCTTGCAATCGGTGCAGGACAGCGTACCTCCGCTGGTGGTTCGCTTGAAGCAGAAGCTGCTGCCGCTGCCGCCATGATCCGTCAGCGCGACAATGTGACGGTCAAGCAGGTCGTGGGCGAAATCAATCCGCAGGCCTTGTTCAACAACAAGCGCACGGATTACAACAGCTACTTGCCGCTCGAAAAGCTTTCGTTCCAGAAGGCTTCTGTCGGCCAGTTCTTCGCATTCTTGAATACGGCAACCCCTGACGACGTGGGCTTCTCGGATTGCATTTACCAGGCTCCGAACTACTTCTATGTTCGCGGCGTGGCCGGTAACCCGAATTCCCAGAAGGCTTTCCTCGATCGCATTCGTGCGGTCAGTTCCGACTTCAGGACTCCGCCTCTGCCTGAAAACGCTCCGGCCACCGACATTACCGCTTTCGGTATGTACAACGTGACCAACGTGAACCTGACTGCCGTTTCTTCGTTCGTTCCTGCCTCCGAAGTGAACAGCGAAGTCAAGTCCATGAAGGCTTTGGCTGCCACCCAGAAGGTGCAACTCTCTGGACTTGAAAAGCCGGTTGTTGAAGAATTCGGTGTGTACAAGCGCTATACGCTCAAGGCTACCTCGACTGCGGACTTTGCCGAGCTGAACGCCTTCATTACCGCGTTTGTGAACTCGCCGTCTCGCATCGGTATTCGCAATATCGAAATGAAGCTGGCCAAAAAGGATATGTTCACGACAATCCTTTTTGAAATGTTTGTGATAAAGTAATACCAGATGCCAATTCGCATTACGGGTGGACTGATGCGGGGAAGGAACGTTCCTTCTCCGGATACCTCCAAGACAAGACCGACTGCTTCTCGAACAAGAGAAGCTCTCTTCAACATTCTGCAGGGTGTTGAAAATTTTCGCGTGCTTGACTTGTTCGCGGGCACGGGCATTATGGGCATTGAAGCAATCAGTCGCGGTGCTGCAAGTGTCGTGGCCGTAGAAATGGCGCATGCCCAGGCGCGACTCGTGTTGCAGGCGTACAAGGCCTTGTCGCTGGAATCGAAACTTACTTTGTTAGAAAAGAACGCCTTGACGCTCGATAAAGAAGCCCTTTGCGCCAGCGAAGGTTTTGACCTGATTTATGCTGACCCGCCGTTCAAGGACATGGATTACCCAGACCTGCGCCCCTATTGGGAGTGGCTGAATCCGGGTGGTGTCGCCGTGTTCGAGGCCCCGAGCCGCAATCTGCCTGCGTGGGTGAAAGAAGCCGACGAAGCGGGAATGGTGCAAGTCCGCCGCTACGGCGAATCCTCGCTGGTTATCTATAGAGCATAATTTCTATATTTACGGCATGAAAAAAGTTGCCGTTTTCGCTGGGTCGTTCGATCCGTTCACCCTAGGTCACCTCGATATCGTAAAGCGCGCCTCCGCGCTGTTCGATGAATTGTGGGTGGTCATTTTCGAGAATGCTTCCAAGAAGTATATGCTTGATGAAGGGACCCGAATGCAGCTGATTCAGAAAGCCGTCAAAGGCTTGAAGAATGTGAAGGTGGACTGTGCAGCCGGGCTTACGGTCGACTATATGAAAATGGTAAAGGCGAAGTACCTGGTGCGTGGAATCCGCGGCGCCGCCGATGTGGACTACGAACAGTCCATCGCCTGGAACAACAAGGTTCTTTACCCTGAATGCGAAACGGTTTTCTTGTCCAGCTCTCCGGAACATTTGAGAGTCTCGAGTACTGTGGTTCGCGAACTCTTGAAAGTGGGTGTTGCAAAGAATGCCGACGGAAAAGAAATTCTCGCTAAATACGTCCCCGCCGAAGTTATAACAATTCTAAGCTCTATTAACTAAGTTCTACCAACTAAATTCTATGAGACCGTTCAGATTCTTACCTAAAGTTTTGCGAGTCCTGCTGATTTCCAATGCAGTTGTTTTTGGACTTGCCTTTATTGGCGGTGCGCTTGGTTTGCAGTTGAACTTGCCCGGTGTGGGCGCTGGAACCATTCGTGAATACATCGCTTACTTTGGCGCCTTCTGGCCTTTTGCGCCGGAACAGGCTTGGCGCTTTGTGACCTACATGTTCGTACATGTGGACTTTTGGCATTTCTTGTTCAACATGCTCATGCTCTGGATGTTCGGTAGCGAAGTCGCCGACATGATGGGTGCCAAGCATTTTACGGGAATGTATTTCTTCTGCGGTATTTTTGCGGCGGTATTCAGCCTGATCATGTTCTGGCTCGGTATGACGAACGCCCCGATTATCGGTGCTTCGGGTGCCCTCATGGGAATCTTTGTGGCTTACTACAAGTTCTTCCCGAACCGCATGCTTTTGATGTTCTTCTTTTTCCCGATGCGAATCAAGTATGCCATGTGGTTCATGGTTGCAGTCGATGTGCTTATGGCGCATTCGAGCGATGGCATTGCGCACTTGGCCCACTTGGGTGGTGTCGTCGGCGGATTCCTTTACATGCACTTTTATGAACGCGGATTCGGTAATCTTGGCAAGGCATTCGAAAAAATGCGTGGTCCCAAGTTCAAGGTGCACCAGGGAGGCCGTTCCGAAAGCGAATCCGGCGAAAAGTCTAGCGATGATTCTGACGCTATCGAAGGCGAAGTTTTTTATGTGGATGAAAACAAGCGGATGGATGAAATCCTGAAGAAAGTCAATCGTGAAGGAATCAATTCGCTGAATGAATCCGAACGTCAATTTTTACTTAAGGCGAGCGAAAAGTTGCGCCGCCGTAGAGGAGGCTTCTAATGAAGAAAGTTTTAGGTATGGGCGCAGCCCTCGTTGATATTTTGGCCAATGTGGATGACGCTTGGATCAAAGCTCAGGGTGTGCAGAAGGGTGGCATGAACATGGTGGATTGGCCCCAGATGGAAAAGTTCCTGGGCGCCCTCAAGAATCCGCTGCGTGTGCCGGGTGGCTCTACTTGCAATACAATGGTGGGTCTTTCTCGCCTGGGTGGCAAGGCCGCCTTTATCTCGAAGATTGGCAACGACGAACTCGGTAACATTTTCAAGAAGCACTTGCAAGACAATGGTGTGGAATCGAAGCTCGGCTTGAGCGATGCCGCTACCGGTTGCGTTTTCAGCGCCGTGACGCCCGATGCCCAGCGTTCCATGTGGACTTATCTGGGCGCCTCCGATTTCTTGGGCAGCGACGACTTTGTGCCGGCTCTTTACGACGGCGTTGGCTTGCTGTATGCCGAAGGCTACCGTGCCTTTAACGCAGATTGTTTCAAGAAGTCCTTTACCTTGGCCCGCAGCCTGGGTGTAGAAACCGCTCTCGATTTTAGCAGCTTTGGCGTGGTGGAAGCCTGCCGCAAGCTCTTTGACGAACTCTTTGCCGAAGGGATGATCGATATCATCATTGCCAACGAAGACGAAGCTTATGCCTATGCGGGCGTCAAGGAAGAAGCCGCTCTCGATGTGCTTGCCAAGAAGGCCAAGGTTGCCGTAGTGAAAATCGGCAAGCGCGGCGCCCTGATTGCCAAGGACGGCAAGGTGGTGCATGTGCAGGCTGGCCCTGCCAAGGCTATCGATACTACGGGTGCCGGCGACTTGTGGGCATCGGGATTCCTGTATGGCTACATGAACGGCTGGGATATGGAAAAATCGGGCAATTTGGGCAGTGTCGTGAGTAACGAAGTGGTCCAGGTGATGGGTGCCCAGATTCCGGAAGACGGCTGGAAGCGAATTTTAGCGACGCTTTCGTAAATTTTTGTATATATTTAAGGCTAGGAGAGTCGTATGTTTAAGAAAGTCTGCCTAGCCGGCCTTGTGGCCACCGTGTTCTCTTTTGCGCAAGAAGAGACCTATATTCGCAATATCTGCGATACGTTATCCGTTTCTGCTACTCCGAAGGTGGAACTCAAGCTTAAACGCGTTGAGGAAACCGTCTGGTATGGTTCCCGCGATTTAAAGAAGACTGATTCCGTTAAGGTGAATGTGCATGAGGATTATAGCACAATCATGCCTATCATGCAAAAGACCAGCCTTAGAATTCCCTATTCTATCGATGCAGGCTGCGTGTCTAGCAATTACAATCTTTTCAAGTATGGGGAATGGGACCAGAATGGCAAAAAATGGACTCTGAACGATGAAAATGACGATTACGGCTCATGGATTATAGATGTCAACCTCTATAATATTCCCGGCTTTGATTCAACCAATTCGAATAATGTCCTGGTGGTAAAAAAGGGTGGCGTCAATTCCGAGGAGCTTTCTTTCTCGGCTGATGACTTGATGGTTTCAAGAACTTTTGAATTCGCTTTTGATTCATGGCAGGCCATTGTTTTGGGTAGGGTGAAAAAGAGCGATGGCGGAGCTTTGCTCTATTCTGGTTCGGCATTCAGGCTTGATTCCGCGGATGCGGTTGCTGCTGCTTTGGCTGCTTTTAATAAGAGAGAGGATGTTCCCGACTCGCTTTCTAAAATCCAGGTTCAGGTTTTACGTCCGGTGTTGACCGACCCGAACAAAAAAGCGGTGAACAGTTCTTCTTCTGTGGCGGAGTCGTCTTCGTCCGAGGCGAAGTCGTCTAGCAATGTGGTGTCGAGTTCCTCTGTTGAATCCAGTTCCTCTGTGGAGCCGGAATCGTCGGAATCTTCTACGGCTATTGGCCGCCTGCAGGCGACTCCTCGCGCATTCGGCGCGGCCCGAGCGATCCGCAGGCTCGACGGTTCCGTGGTTAAGGCGGGCGAACAGCTTGTGCCCGGCGTTTACTACGTGAAGGGCGTTGACGGCCGCTGGAAAAAGCAAGTCGAATTGCCGTAACGCAGTGTTGTAACGAATTCTTGAATGCTTGTCCCCGATAGTCCTGTCGGGGATTTTTGTATATTTGCGCTATGATGCGTTTGATTAAAATCCTTGCGATTACCTTTTTGTTCTGTGGTTCAATGGCACTAGCCGAAGAACCTGCCGTAGCTTCTCAGACATCGACTGCAGAAACTGAATTGAAACAGGAACTTGCAGTGCGCGACAGCGTGATGCAGGTGCAGGGAGATGCCTGTACGCTTGAAAAGGATTCCTTGCGTTCTGTCATCGAATCGGAAAAAGCCAAAAGCGAAAATTGGGAAAAGAGCTACAATACCGTCAAGAAAGATAATGAAACTTGTGCCCAAATGCTTGTCACCTCGATTGGCATAAATGAAAAGAAGCAAGAAAAGGAGCAGGAGGATCGTAGGTCCGCTGCCATGGCGGCTTCGTCTTCGTTCTTGGGCGGTGTCGGTATCGGCCTGCTGATCATGTGGCTGATCATGAAATAATTGGATTTGTGTTGAGGAGTGAATGAATAAGATTCTTTTGAGTGCAAGCCTGCTTTTGTGCGCAGGCTTTTGTTTTGCTAAAAATGCAGTGCCCGCCGGACCGTTCCAGTGGGGGCATACGCTTAAACCGCTTTCGACGACTAAAATGTCTACGGCAGAAATTTCGGCTTATATGCCTGCCAAGAAAAAACTGTTTGTCGTAGGTGATGCTAATGTCGTCGAAGTGGTGGACTTGAGCAATCCGAGCGAAGCCAAAAAGATTTCTGAAGTACAGATTCCGGGTAATGCCTCTAGCGTGACGGTTCATGGAGACTTGGTCGCGGTAAGCATGCTTGAAGTCGAAGAATGGCGCAATGGCCAGGTGCAGGTGATGCGTTACACCGACAATCTCGAAGTGCTTGGGTTGTACACGGTTTGTAGTCAGCCTGACATGATCAAGTTTACGCCCGATGGCAAGAACTTGCTGGTGGCCTGCGAAGGCTCGCCGAGTACGGATTTTGCGGTAGACCCTGATGGCGGTATTGGATTCTTGACAGTTGCTAAGGCGGACGCCGAATCGTGGAAAACTGCGGAATTTGCTGTGGCCGGATTTGATCATCTCGACACGAATAGACTTAAGAATGCTGGCGTGCGTGCTCCCGGAAATCAGGGCTTTTTGAAATCGCTGGAACCGGAATACATTACGGTTTCTGACGATTCCAAGCTGGCGTGGGTGAGCCTGCAAGAAAATAACGCCATGGCGATCATCGATGTGCCGGCCAAGAAAATCAAGAAGGTTTTCCCGTTGGGTTTTGTAGACCATTCCAGAAATGGTTTTGCAATCGATGCCGTGAGCGACGGAAAGATTGATATCAAGAATTATTACCCGCTGCGTGGACTTCGCCAGCCTGATGGCATTGCCGCTTTTACGGCAGGCGACAGACACTTTGTGCTGACTGCAAACGAAGGTGCTCCTGTAAATGATTACAAGGCATGGACCGATGTAACGAGCGTGCAGGAACTTGTGGCACAGGGCCGTTTGGATGAAACCGTGTTTACGGAAAAGATGACGACGGACTTGAAGGATCTTTCGGTCAGTGCGTTGGAACGTTGCGACGAGGGCAAGTTCCGCACCCATAATGGCAAGTGTCCTTACGCCTATACGTTCGGTTCTCGCTCCGTGAGCATTTTTGACGGCGAAACGGGAAAACTGCTCTGGGATTCCGGAGAAATGTTTGAACGCGTTCTGGCAAAGATTGCGCCGGAATACTTCAATTGGAATTCCAAGAAGGGCAAGGCCAAAATGGACAAGCGCAGTTCAGATAAGGGCTGCGAACCCGAGAACGTGACCGTGGGCGAGGTGGGTGCCCGTCGCTACGCTTTTGCGGGCCTGGAACGCACCAGTGGCGTTGCCGTTTTCGATATCACGGAGCCGATGGCACCTGTGCTTGTGGATTACTATTTGGATCCGCTGGATCGTGGCCCTGAAGGCATTCTCTTCATTCCGGCAGACAAGAGCCCGATGGCGGGCCAAGCCTTGTTGGTCGTTGGTTACGAATACAGCAAGACGCTGACGATTTATACAATCAAATAACGGATTCGGGCCAGGGGTGCTTGGGGTAGCGGCCACGCAATTCCTTGCGCACCTCGGCGTAGGTGTTCTGCCAGAATCCAGTCAAGTCCCAAGTTTTTTGAATCGTGCGGAAGTTCGGTGCGAGAATGTCGTACCGGACTTTTAATTTGCCGTCGGCAATTTTGTGCTCGCCGCGGAGTTGCATCAAGTCTTCGATTCGGGCCGAGATTTCGACGAGAACGCCTTCAATGCTTTGCACGGATTTTCCGTCGTCGCTGACGGCGACTTCTTGGTAGCTGTAGCGGGCGCGCTTGCCATTGGGGAGCATGAAATGGTCGGGGAATGTCTTGCCGAGCCATTGCAGCATGGATTTGCCAAAATAATCTTCGACGATACTGCGGTAACGGTCTTCGTTAATGTCGCGGAGCAGGAACTTGCCGCTTGCGAATTCGTCAAAGATAAGTTCCATGTCTTCTTCGTTGAATTCAGGGAGGCCGTATTCCGGATAGAGCTTGGCTGCAAGACGCATTTTGATGAGCTGCGTTTGCACGGCTTCGGTCAGGAACTTGCCGCTCCAGTTTTCTTTCTCGATTTTTTCGCGCCAGGCGTCGACGGTAAGTTTCTTGAGTTCTTCGAGAACTTTAGGCGAGGCTTCTTGCGTGAGAATTTCTTTGCGGGAAAGTTCGGTGGTGGAACCGTCGGCGTTTTCGGATTCGTTGATTTCGACTCCGATGAATCTTTCTTGTCCGCTGCGCCACAAGAGTTCGTAGCGGGTCTTGGCACTTTCGCCGCCGAGCATGTCTTGCGAAATGGGCGCGTAAAGGTTGACCTTGAGTTCGGACTTTGTTGTACCGGTACGGAGCATGCTGAGGGCGAGAATCGCGTAAGGCGGTTCTGCAACTTGCAGGCGAATTACGTTCTGGTTGGCGAGCTTGTAGGCGTTTCCGCTCGGAGTCGCGAGCCTGTCCGGGAAAGCTTTTAAGAGGCTGCGAACAGTGTCATCCTGAGCGGAGCAACGTTGTTGCGCAGTCGAAGGATCTTGCTTTAATCCATCGCGATAGTCGCGCAGCTGTCTAAGCGTGAACGAAACTTCTCGCGGAACATCCCGATTCTTGGACAACGTGTCGCTTGCAAGTGTGAGAATGTCGTAGGCGACTTTTGCTTTCTGCAGGAATTCGGTGCCGGAGTGAATCCAAGCGAGCGCGGCGAGGAGCAAGTCGGGAAGGTCTGCCTTGCTTTGGGCCGACGCGAGGAGCAGCGCGAGCGGAATGCTGGAAACGGGCGTGCGGATTGCCTTGAGGCCGAGTGCGGTGATGGCGCCGTCCTGGAGCATCCCGAATTTTTCGAGGAGCGCAGTCGCGGTCTTTTCGCGTGCTTCCGGAATTGCAGTCGGAAGTACTATGCCATCTGTCATCCCGGACTTGATCCGGGATCTCCTCTCCTCGCCGAGATCCTCTAACGCCGCTTTCTGCAGTAGCAATTCCGAAGGCTCGATTTGCAGTACTTCGGGCACGATTCCTTGAGGCATGCGCTTTTCGGATTCTTCGCTCCAGAGGCGTATGGCACAACCATTCTGCGTACGGCCGCTACGGCCGCTGCGCTGAATGGCATTTTGCATAGAAATGGGGAGCGTGCGCAGTACATTCACCTTTTCGCTGTCATCATACAAACTCACGCGCTCGATGCCACTGTCGACAACGCCTGTCACGTTCGGTACGGTGATAGAGGTTTCGGCGATGTTCGTCGTGAAAATTACACGCGGGCGTTCGGTGACTTCAAAGATGCGGTCTTGCGTTTCGCGGTCCTGGCCGCCGTAGAGTTCCAGAAATTCGGCGCAGTTTGGGCCGAGGGCTTCGGCGGCGGCGGTGTGGCAGCGGGCGATTTCGGCTTTACCCGGCAGGAATACCAGCGTGGTTTGCCAGATGTTGTTGCGGTAGAGCGTGCGGAGCGCCCGCACCACTTCGGCGTCAAGTCCAACGCCCGAAACAAGCGATGTCCCCGTGGCCGGAGTCTGGTTGATAATCTGGACGGGGTAGAGCGGGTGGCCGAGGCTCAGGCATTTTACACTGAGGGCGTTTTCCAGCTCGTCGCGGTTGAGTGCTGCTGACATCACGGCTATACGAGGCCGTTCGGCTCCCCTAAAAAACGCAAACAGCAAGTCCATGTCAGCTTTGCGTTCGTGGTATTCGTCAAAGACAATCCAGTCGGCATCCAGCTTGCCATGCAATAACTCTTGCAGAAAGTTACCGTAGGTCTGGAAGAGTATGCGCGTGTCTGCGCTTTTGCAACTGTCTTGCCTGAACTGGTAGCCGACTGTCTTTCCGCAGCTCTCTCCATGGAGTTTTGCCGAGAACTGAGCCAGCGCAAGTGCCGCAATGCGACGGGGCTGCAAGACGACCACGCGGCCTTTGCAATGCTTGCTTAAAAAGTAGGGGATAAATAGCGACTTGCCCGAACCGGTTGGCGCTTCAATCAATAAATTGCGAGAAGCCGCTATCGCGGCTTCCAGTTTGCCTTCTTCTTCGGCGAGTGCTAAATCTTTGTAATTCACTAAAGTCTATTGATTAAAGATCAATAACTAGCGCGGGAACTTGAGCTTTTCGCCGGTGGCAACGTCGTTGTAAGGCTTCTTGCCTTCGTGGAACTTCTGGTTGATTACCAGGTTGTCGATACGGCGACGCAGGCCCTGTTCGGTCTTGCAGAAGAAGTAGGCGACCTTGTTGGTGCCGGGCACCAGGAACATGGCAAGCTTGTACTTCTGGGACACGGCGCGGCGGAAGAACTTGAGGTCTTCTTTCTTGGGCACCACGAGGTGGGAACCTTCCTTGACTTCGCAAATCATGTCAGCGTCGGCCAGAAGGGCGCGAGACTTCTGCTTGAGGGCGGCAAAGTTGGGTTCGGTGTTCTTCTTGATGGTTTCAAGGCTGAATGCGCCACCGCCTTCCTTGAGGGCTTTGCGGACGCCGCGGAATGCGAACACGCCGAGCACGATAAGGACAAGGGCGACAATGAAGGGCCAATAGTTGGCGAGAAAATCTAACATAAAAACCTCTTTTCTTTACGAAAGAAAATATAGAAAAATAAATGATTTATGCGGGAGGGGACCCGGCTCGGAGTTGCGAAGGCCGCACGGTCCCCTCCCTGCACCCTCCCCTTCCTTGGCCGACGCTTTTTTAAGGAGGCAAGCTTTTCTATATTCGTATTTGTGTTAAGTTTTTTGAAACGATGTCTTTTTACATGTGCTGTAACTGCGTTTATTTCTGTTGCAGCCTTTGCTGGCGTGGATTCGTCTATCGGTTGTCCTGATGGTACGGTCATTTCGTCCATTCAGTACGAAGGACTGGAGCATACCAAGAACCGCGTGGTGGAACGGGAGCTCTTGAACAAGGCGGGGGAGCCCTTCTCTGCCGAAAAGTTCGATCTTGAAAAACGCCGCCTACAAGACTTGGACTTGTTTACCGATGTGTCGGTAGATTGCAACGGTGGAAATCTGAAGTACACATTCGTTGAAATATTCCGCTGGATTCCCGCACCGGCGAGCAAGACGACAGAGCGCGATGGCCTGATGCTTGGGGTGGCTCTTGCCAACCTGAATATTTTGGGTGAAGATATCCGCGCCGAAGTTCAGTACCGCACATCGACCAAACATTTCCTCGATAACAACGAGTACGCCTTCTACGCAAGTTCGCCGTACCTGTTTGCCCTGCCGCTGGGTTGGAATTTCGAGTTTTCTCATACGGATAGCTATGACGATATTCGTGACTATCACGATGATAGCTGGCTTCTGGATTTGGACTTGGATTACAAATTCATGCCGCATATGTCTATTTTGGCAACGGTTGTCGGCCGTCGCCTGGAACGAGCCGCGTTCTTGCCGGAATTTGGTGCCGGTTTTGCCTTTGATTACCGCGATAGCAAGATTGATACTCGCAAGGGCATTTACTATGAATACATGCTGACGCATGTGGGCGGAACAGATGCATACATAGTTGCCTGTGAAGGTGGCTGCGAATCCATGGGCAGCGAAAACTACTGGGAACTCTTGAACGATGCCCGCGCCTACTATACCGTCAGCCGTTTTGTAACGGGTGCGACGGCGCTCGTGCGTTACCGCCCGGGCGATGTCAAGTTTTACGATTACTATTCCCACGGCGGTGTGAATTCTTATCGCGGTCGTTATGGCGATTCCAAGCGCCTGGGCGTACACGAAGCCTTGCTGAATTTGGAAGAACGCTTTATCCTGCTGGATCGCCAGCCGGCGAGTATCGCGGGCGTGAATTTCTTCTACGGCCTCCAGTTGGTGGCTGGTCTTGATGGTAGCCTTATCTGGAATTCGGGTCGCCCCGGTTGGGATAATTACGAGGCGGCCGTCTATGGCGGTATTCATCTGGTGGTTCCTGCAGTAGACCGCTTGCGATTTGAAGTGGGCTACAGCCCTGACAGGGGAGAACCCAAGTTCTTCTTTGGCATGATTGAAAAGGTCTCGACGTCTCGCTGGCGTGGCAGATAACCAATTCCGACGTAAATAAAGTAAACAACCCTTTACAGATTTTGGATAAATACTAAATTAGGACTCATATTTATAACAAAAAGATAATATGGCTCAAAGTGGGCCTTTTGGAGTATAAATGGCAATTAACTATCTGGATCTCCCGATTGGTCGCAAGTACCCCTACGAAGTGGACTGCGTCGTGGAAATCGGTAAAGACACCAACCTCAAGTACGAATATGATGAACGCCTGCACGTGTTCCGCCTGGACCGCTGCCTGCTGAGCTCCATGAGCTACCCCTGTACTTACGGCTTTATCCCGAGCACCAAGGCTGATGACGGCGACGCTATCGATATGCTGATTTACAGCCCGGCCTCCATGATGACGGGAACGGTTTGCACCTGCCGCGTGATTGGTGCGCTTGACATGACCGATGGCGGTCGCAAGGACTATAAGGTCTTGGGCGTTCCGGTTTTCAACCCGCGCCCCATCAAGGACATTACTGACGTCGACCAGATGTTCCTGCGCATTACGCGTAACTTCTTCCAGAACTACAAGGAACTGGAAGGCAAGGACGTTCAGATTGGCGAATGGCAGAATGCCGCCTTTGCCCGCGAAAAGGTGATTGCCGCTCACAAGGCTTACTTCCAGATGCAGGTTCAGGTGCCTGAAACTTGCTACCAGGAACCGGAAAGTGTCGATCACTTGCCGCCTGACGAATTGATTTAAAAAAACGCCGCTTTTTAGCGGCGATTTTTGATTAGAAGCATCTTACTTTCACCGGCAATGCGTCGGTGATTTTTGTTTTGACGCTTTCTAGGAATTCCTTGGGCAAGGGCTCGATTCCCTTGAGCAATGTGTCGCGGATAACCGTGTACAGCTGGATTTCGACAAGGTGGTCCGGATTTGCGGAATGAATAGCGACCAGGTTTTCGATGTAGCGTTCAATTTCCTGATCGCTCGGAATTTCGCCTTGTAAATCGCAGAGCATGGTCTGAATGCAAATCGGGTAGGCCTTGATCGCCTTTGTTAGGTTGTCTAAAATCTTGGTCAGGTGCAGGGGTGAACGGTTTACCTTCTTGAACCATTCTTCAGTACCGGCGTCGAGCTTTGCCCAGATTTCGCCGTCACTTGCCAGCAGGTGAGAAAGCCCAAGTTCTACCGCAGGGCTTTCGAGATGGCTAGCGTTTGTTATGAGACGCAGCTTAAAAGCACCTAGCCTTGGCGTGTATTCCTCTTGAATTTTGCGCATACGCTGGCAAATTTCCGGGAATTCCTTGACGATGGTCGATTCGCCGTCGCCCGAAAGGCAAATGTCCTTGAGTTGCTTGTTCTGCTCGGGTACGTTTTCGAATGCCTTGCACTTGAAAAATTCGCCGGATTCGTAATAGTCGAGAAAGTCGCGCAGTTCGCGTTCCACGGCGTCGATGTCGACGGGAATGCGCTTGTGGCCCTCTTGCGGGCCGCTTTGGCAATAGGCGCACGAAAAAGAACAGTGGTGGTCGGGGTTCAGGTTCACGCCCAAAGAAAGCCCGCCTGCACGACGGCTAATGACCGGGTACACCCAGGTGTTGTTTTCCCATTCGCGGGGGTGGCTGCTCCACGCAGCAATTAATGCTTTTTCCTGTTCGTTCATGCCGCCAAATATAGTAATCCGAGTTATAGTCTGCGCCTATATGCGGTTAGAGCGAAAATTTTGAACATCTCCTCTGCTCACTTGATGGCATGCAATCTTAATTAACCTTAATTCATTCCACATCTCACACCTCACATTGCGCATTTTTACTACTTTTCCGGCATGCAGTTTGTATTGAAATCCGCTTTGATTGCGCTTACGCTTGTCGGGGTTGCTTTGGCCGACGGCATTAAGCCAAACGCTCTCGCCAACGACGGAGCGGTGACTCGCGACCGTCACCTGTCCGAAATCAGCGATATTATGCGCGGTGGGCGAGGTGGCTATATCGATTTGGGATTTTACTACACGCCGAGCCGTGAACAGTTGCCCCTGGAAAGTCAGTACGGCGAACACGATGGCTTTGCCTTCAATCATCATTTTGCAGCCTTTGGTGCTGGCGAAGTGGCTAAAGACCGCCACATGGGTGCGCTCCTTTGGTTCGACCGTTCCGGCTGGGATGGCGAAGATTTTTTCCTTTTCCCGCAGTATAACGATTTCGGCTTGCAGCGCTCGGTCGTTACCTGGGGCTTGACCTTTACAGATGCCCGCATGAATTGGACTCTTGCGGCCGGTATGCAGCACCAGAATCTGGAACACCGCGGTAAGCTTTACCCGCAAGAAAGCGATTCTCTGGCCTACAGTTGGGCTCATTTGCGCTTTAGCAAGATGAGCGCTCAGGCGAATTTCTACCGCACCGACTGGCGTCTGTTCCGTTTTTCGCTCGACCTGGAAAGCCGTGCTATTTACGGCGGCAAAAAGTCTGGCCCGCTGACGTATTTGCCGAACGTGTCGCTTTCCATGTACAATACCGATGACGAAAACGACGTTGATTCCATGCGCATTAATTGGGAACAGAATCTTTATGACCAGCGCCTTTATGCCGAAGTCGCGATTGACTTGAACGACTCCTGGTTCCATAGCGCAGCTCTCAAGTTTTACCCGGATCCTTCTCGCATGATCGGCTTTGAAGCGACCTGCTTGAACCGTGTCAGAAAGAAACAGCTTTCCGACGACTTGGTTGAAGAAGAAAACGACTTTTTGTGGGGTGGTGCAATCGACTTGTTGTTTGCCCGCTTTGCCTACAACGCCGCCTACGATTACGAAAACTTCTTTGGCGCGAAGGGTACGTTCCTTGTAGAATTCAAGTTCAACCTCGCCACTATCGATGGCTGGCTGTTCAACCGCGGTGCCGCACGTAGCGCCCCGATGCAGACGGATGTCGTTAAACAGTTCGACAAGAAGAATACCAAACAGAGCGAAATCACGCCGATGGGTACGAACGGTGGCGCTCCCAAGACTATCGAAGCCAAGGGAATCCGCTACGAAAAGGTCGGCTCTGAAGGAGGCAATTAATGAAGGGTGCTATGAAAAAGATTTCGGTGCTTGCGGTATTGATTGCCTGCTGCATTACGCTTTCGGGCTGCCTTACGCACTGGTTCCTGGATTCGACCACTCGACTCCAGATAGAAAACAAATCGTCTAAGACGGTTGTCGAAGTCGATATTCTTGCCGAAGACGGTTCTTACAGGGCGTGGATCCAAGATACTCTCCGCACAGGCGAAAAGAGCCGCGTGTACGAAGAAGACTGGGTCGGAACCTTCTGCTTGCGTATCAGGACTTTGGGCGCCGATTTCGACATTCAGAACTTGACGTTTGACGGCGGAAGTGAATATATGGTTCTTTCGGATGACGAAGACGGTTCTCTACACTACGAATTCAAGTAGATCTTAAGCGACTCTGCTGTCGCAGACTTTTTCGAATTCATCTACTGTCATGGGCTTGGCAAAGAAGTAACCTTGGAAAAGGTTGCAGCCCATTTTGTTCAGCATGTGGTACTGGGCTTCGGTCTCAACGCCTTCGGTAAGCGACGAAAGTCCCAGATCGCCCGAGAGCTTGAGCACGTTGCGCAAGATGATTTCGGCCTTCTGGCTGTTCTTGGAACTGCTTAAGAACTTCATGTCGATTTTCAGAACGTCGAGCGGCATGTCCTTGAGCTGGTTCAGCGAAGAATAACCGCTGCCAAAGTCGTCCATCTCGACAATAAATCCGGATTCGCGGAATCGGTTCAGAATGGCCATGCGGTTTTCGGCTTCGGTCATCATCACGGTTTCGGTAATTTCGATGCGCAGGCGCGTGGGCTCGATCTTGAATTCTTCGATCAAGGAGCTAATCTCGGCGAAGACATCCATGAACAAGAAGTCCTTCGGCGAAATGTTGATCGAAATGAACAGGTGCGATTTTTCTCCGGTCCAGGTAGAAAGGATTTCGCAGGCACTTCGCCAAATATACTTGTCCAGGTCGGCAATCATGCCGTTTTTTTCGAATGTCGGGATAAAGGTTTCGGGCTGCAAGAAGCCTTCCTTGGGGTGGTCCCAGCGGATAAGCGCTTCGGCTCCGATAATCTGCCCGTTGTTGTCAACAATGGGCTGTAAGTAAGGGCGCACTTGCTTTTCTTCGATGGCTTTTTCGATTTGGGCAGAAATCATCTGGTCCCACATCACTTGCTTTCGCATTTTGTTGTCGTAGAAGGCGATGTGCTTATTGTATTCGTTCTTGACCGAGGTGAGGGCGAGTTGGGCGCGGTCGAACATGATCGATATGCCGATATTGGGTTCGGTAATCTTGTAGATACCCATGTGCATTAAAATGCGGTGATCGATGGAACCGTTCGAAATGACGTATCGTGAAAAACGGCGTTCCAGTTGTTGTAGGTTTGCATCTCCAGCCGGTAGGCAAATGCCGAAATCGTCGCCGCCAAGGCGCCCGAATACCCATTCCTTGGTAGAATTTTCGCGAAGCCAGGAGGCTACCTTCAGCAAGACGCTGTCGCCCATGTCGCTACCGAAGATATCGTTTACGATCTTGAAATCCTTGATGTCGAAGTAGGCGACCCAGTAATTGACATCGGGGTGCTTGGCGATGGTGTCCCTAATTTTTTCGAAAAGGGCTTCCTTGGTGTACAATCCGGTCAATTTGTCATGGGTGACGTTGTAGATTTCACGCTGGCGCTTGATTACCTTTTCTTTGGCAATAGAAGCCTCTTGCTGAAGCTTTTCGATACGCAAAATGGCAATAATAATTAATGCGGTCGCCGTAAGGTCCAATAGGAGATAGTTTCCAACGAAAAGTTGTAACACCAAGAGCCCGACAGCCAAGAAAAGAAACGCAAACGATACAATTTTATTCATAGATAATTACTTTGTTCTATGAATTGAATATAGCCTAATAAGCTAGTATCGTTTGTTACAAATTTCTGTTCTAAATGTTACTTTGTTTGTTTTTTAAGCTAAAATGGCGTTTTTGAGTCCATGGAGAGCTTTTTTGAAGTTCAAGTTTTGGCTTCGCAAAGCTTTTCGTAGTCGCTTACCGACATGGGCTTTGCAAAGTAGTATCCTTGGAACAAATTACAGCCCATTTGGTTCAACATTTGGTATTGATCTTCGGTTTCGACACCTTCGGTGAGCGAGAATAGACCAAGGTCGCTCGAAAGTCTGAGGATGTTCCTGAGGATTGTTTCTGCCTTTTGGTTGTCTTCGGCGTTGCTCAAGAACTTCATGTCGATTTTCAGCACGTCCAGAGGCATGTCCTTGAGCTGATTCAACGAAGAATAGCCGCTGCCGAAGTCGTCCATTTCGACAATGTATCCGTTGTCGCGGAAACGCTTCAATATGGCCATACGGCTTTCGGCGTCGGTCATCATGACCGTTTCCGTAATTTCAATACGCAGGCGGTTCGGGTTAATCTTGAATTCGTTGACGAGCTTGTCGATTTCGGCAAAGACATCTATGAAGTAGAAGTCCTTGGGCGAAATGTTGACCGAAATGAAGAGCTTTTCTTTTTCGCCGGTCCATGAGGCAAGTATTTCGCAGGCGCAGCGCCAAATGTACTTGTCCACGTCGGCAATCATGCCGTTCTTTTCGAATATGGGAATGAACGTGAAAGGCGGGAGGAAACCTTCTGTGGGGTGGAGCCAGCGAACTAAAGCTTCGGCTCCGATAATGGAACCCTTGTTGTCTACGATAGGCTGCAGGTAGGGGACAATCTGACGCTGTTTGATTGCCTCTGCAAGTTCTATCGATATCTTTTGGCCCCACAACACCTGGTCGCGCATTTTGTCGTCGTATAGGGCGATATGCGTATTGTATTCGTTCTTGATGCTTGTCTGGGCGAGGTGTGCGCGGTCGAACATGATCGATACGTCGATGTTCGGGTCGGTTACACGGAATATACCTACATGCATCAAAATATGCTGGTCGATCGCGCCGTTTGAAATGACAAACTCTGAAAGTTTTTGCTCGACTTTAGGCAGATTGACTGTATCTGTCTTGAAACAGACGCCGAAGGCGTCGCCGCCGATGCGTCCGTAACTCCAGTCGTCGAGGGCGCTTTCCCTGAGCCAGTTTGCTACTCTCACAAGAACTTTGTCGCCAGTGTCTTTGCCGAAGATATCGTTGACCATTTTAAAGTCCTTGATATCAAAGTAGGCGATGGAGTAAGAAGTATCCTTGTCGGTGGTGATTCGGCTCTTGATGACATTGAACAGGTGTTCCTTGGTGAACAAACCGGTGAGCTTGTCATGGGTTGCCTCGTACATTTCTTTTTGCTGCCTGAGGATATCGGCAGTGTTGTCCTGAACGGTCAAGAACGATCCGATTTTTCGGTACTTTTCGTCTGAGACAAGGTGTTTTTTTAGTGAGAAATATCGAATGTCCTTTCCGGAACCTACGGTTTGCCTGGACGACCAACTGTCCATGCCTTCGCCAAAGTCATTGAACATGGCCGCAAGCCTGTGCTGAACGCTTTCGTAGTTATCGCTACGGATAACGAGGAGCTTGCAGCCGTTGCTATTTGCCCAGATGCAACGATCGTTGGCATCAAAGAAGTAGATGGCTTCGGGCATTTGGGAGGCGATTTTGGCAAGCATTCGGTCCAGGAGCCTGTAGGGCCTAAAGAATAGCGAAAAATAGAAAATGAACATCCCGCAAACGGCCATGGCGATCATGGAACGGTCAATGGGTGTTCTCGAGAAGATGTAGTACGATTGCCATACCCCGGCCACGACCATGGTGAAGAAAATGACGTTGTACTTTTCGGCGTAAATGCGGGGAACGCGTATGGCCTTGATGCAGAATATGAAAAGCGATACGAAGAAAGCTAGATAGACTGCAATACGGTGGAAGAATTGCCCCATGTAAGGAATGAGCCTGTAGTAGGGGGATCCGTCTACCGTGATGGCTTCCATACCGAATGCTTGCCCTAGGAAGGGGTTAAAGAAATATTGGATGATGTCCAGGGTTAAAAGCGCATAGATGACATAGCATTTCTTTTTGTTTTTTCGCCAAGATATGCTGCAATAGGCCAAGGTAAAGTCAAACAGGCTGAACGACATCAAGTCCATGCCGATGAAGTAGATATAACTACCGATGGTCGAAAGAAGCTGGTTGGTGGAAAGGACGATGAAGAGGTTTCCCATAATGGGAACGATGAACGAAAACAGGAGAAGGGATACGGCGTATCCGATCGACTTTTTCGATTTACGCGCAATTACTCCAAAAACCCCTAAAAGGATTATTAGCAAGACATAAATAATTGCAAACGTAAGTCTCATGGAAAATTCGCCCTTCTTTCATATAATATATCTATTAGTTAGGTAAATTTTCTTTTTTTTACGAAAAACTTACTCCAAGTTGGAATATATTGGTGGAAAAGGCGATTTTTGGCCTTTTTTGCTTTTTTTCGCCCATTTGTACGGGAAAATCATTTTATCTTTCGCATTGAAGTGCAGATTACAAAACTAAAGATTTTTGGCTTTAAGTCCTTTGCCCAGAGGACCGAAATCAACTTCCCCACGAAGGGTCTTACGGCCGTGGTGGGGCCGAACGGGTGCGGTAAGTCGAACATTACCGATGCTATCCGCTGGGTATTAGGCGAACAGAAAGCTGCATCGCTCCGTATGAGCAAGATGCAGGACGTGATTTTTAGCGGTACCGAAGAACGTGCCGCCATGAGCCTCGCTGAAGTCTCCATTGTGATCGATAACAGCGATGGTACCCTGAATTCTGAATATTCCGAAGTGATTGTGACCCGCCGCGTGCATCGTGACGGTTCGGGTGAATACCTGATCAACAACCAGGAATGCCGCCTGCGCGACGTGCACGCCTTGCTTTTTGACTCGGGCCTCGGTTCCAGTACCTATTCGCAGATGAACGCCGACATGATCAAGGCTGTTCTCTCTGACAAGGCCGATGACCGCCGCGTGCTGTTCGAAGAAGCCGCCGGCGTGAGCAAGTACAAGCAGCAGCGTAAGGAAACCCGTCGCCAGCTGGAACGCGTGCAGATGGATATGGAACGCGTGGAAGACAACCTGCGCAGCGTGCGCCGTTCCGTAAAGCTGTATGAAACCCAGGCCGAAAAGGTGAACGAATACAAACGCCTTTCCAAGCGCCTGCGCGAATTGGACCTGTCGGTCAGTATCGATAAGTTTGACGATATGAAAGAGGGCTTGACGACCCTCGACACTGCGACCCGCCGTCTGAACCACGATGTGGAAAATTCCAAGACGAATGCGACCGTGTTGCAGGCTAAAATTGACGAAAAGAAGCTGTTGATTTCGGAAGACGAAAACGCCTACCGCGACTTGGAACGTGAAGTGCAGAAGGCGACCATCGAACTCAACGACTTGAATAACAGCATGGGCCGTATTCGCGACACGATTTCGAACTTGGAAGGTGCTAACGAAAAGTACCAGGAAGAAATCGACCGCAATACGGGCAAGGTGCAGGAATTGCTCGAGGAACGTGCCCGCTTGGAAGAAGAAAATGCGGTGCTCAGTTCCGATAGCGACGTGGACGAAATGAACGCTCTGTTGGAGCGTGAACGCGAAATTTTGCAGGTCATGCGCGACAAGGTGGACGACCTGCGTACCCAGTCAAGGGATCTTTCGAACGAACGCCTGCAGAAGACGAACCAGGTGAACTCCCTCAAGAGCCGTTTCGAGCGTATGGATGCCGAATCGGGCCTGTTGCAGGCGAACCTCGCCAAGTGGCGCGGCGAAATGGAACAGGTGCAGTCGCAGAAGGCGAGCGCCGAATCGGCCCTGGCAGATATTAACGCTGGCCTCGAAGCCGCCGATGCCGACCTGGAACGCCTTACCGAACAGCGCTCGACGCGCGAAGAAAGGCTCGATGCCGAACGCGCCGACTTGCTCGAAGCCCAGAAGAAACTGCAGGAACTGAAGAACGAGGTGGCAAGGCTCACCTCTCGAATTGACGTTTTACAGAGCGTTGCCAACGAGGGCACCGACGCTAGCCGCTGGCTCATGGAGCATAAGGCGGACCTGGTGGGCGGGCTCCTGTCGGAACGTATCGAAGCTGCTCCCGAATATGCAGCGCAGGTGGAGGCCGCCCTCGGTGACCTGATGGATGCCGTGGTCGTTGCCTCGGACGATGCCGCGATTGCTGCGGTGGATGCCATGAAGGGCGAAAACGTAGGCAAGGCGGTGCTCGCGCTGGTGGGTGCCGGTGCCGAACCCTATTCCGGCACGCTCCAGGGCGATGGCGTTGTGGGTTGCCTCAAGGATTACGTGACTGCCGACGAACAGATTGCAGGCTGGCTCAAGGCGCTGCTTTCTCGTTACTTTGTCGTAGATTCCTTGCAGACTGCGGTGCGCCTTGCGCGAGCCATGCGCGGTGACGACCTTTGCTTTGTGGCGCCAGAAGGCATTGTGCGTACGAGCGGCCTCATGAGTAGCGGTACGGCAACGTCTGGAACGCTCAGCCGCAAGAACGAAATTGCCGAGGCGAACAGCCTGTTGGAAGGTGTGAACCTCGAAGTGGCTCAGGCCGAAGAAGAAATTGGCCGCTTGCAGGATTTGGTCAACGAAGACACGCAGATGCTTGCCTCGTTGGTCGACGAAATCCGCGAAAAAGAAGATATGAAGCGCGGCGGTAACGCCGGCATTTCGATCCAGAATAACATTATCGCCGGTTGCGACCGCAGACTTGCGCAGTTGCAGGGCGAAATGCAGAACGCCGAATCCAAGATTCAGGCGGCAGAAGCCTCCAAGAACAGCGACCAGGAACTGATGGACGCTCAGGCGGCGCTCGAAAAGATCGAAGAAGAATATTCCCGCGTGAACGACGAACTTTCGGAACAGGATACGCTCTTCCGCGAAAAAGAAGAAGACGTTCGCGAATTGGAACGCAGCGCTCAAGACAAGACTGCAAAGCTCACGCAGAATACGAACCGCTTGAATTACATTGCCGAACAGGTGGAATTCCTGGAAAATGCAATTCAGGGTCGTAAGGCTGAAATCGAGAAGAACCTCGCTGCCATCCAGAAGAATGAGGATGATGGCAGGGGAGTTGCCGACCAGGTGCAGAGCAAGGATTCTGCTCTCCGCGAACTCGAAAACCAGCGTGATTTGGCCCGTGAAAAGTATGAACTTGTTTCGGGCGACCTCGAAGAATGGCGTAGCGAAGTCAACCGTCTCCGCGACGACATGATCGACAAGATGAAGGAATTGAACGATGTGGGCCGCAGGCAGGAAGCCTTGCAGGCAAATATCGACCGCCTCACTGAACGTATTACAAACGAATACAGTGTAGACCTTGCGAACCCCGACGACATCGAGCGCGTGGAATATAGCCAGCCCGAAGCCGACCGTGAAATCCGCGAACTCCGCGGAAAGATCAAGGAACTGGGCCCCATCAACGTGAACGTGATGGAAGACTACGAAGACGAAAAGAAGCGTCTTCTGGAAGTCGAAGCGCAGTTCGACGACTTGGATCGTGCTCGCGCCTCGCTGGACCGCACCATCACCAAGCTCGACGATATTGCCCGCAGCCGTTACCTCGATACGTTTGCCCGCATCCAGAAGAACTTCCAGTTCGTGTTCAGCAAGCTGTTCCTGAACGGCGAAACCAAGATGAGCCTTGTCGAAAAGGTGGATGAAATGGGCAAGCCCATGGATATCCTCGACGCCGACATCGAAATCAACGTGCGCCCCACGGGTAAGAAGATGCGCGGTATCAAGGCGCTTTCCGGCGGTGAACACGCCCTGACTGCAACGGCCTTGCTGTTTGCCATTTACATGGAAAAGCCGTCTCCGTACTGCGTGCTGGACGAAGTCGACGGCCCGCTCGATGACGCTAACGTGGGCCGCTTCATGGCGCTGCTCCGCGAATTCAGCAAGCAGACCTTGTTCATCGTGGTGACGCATAACAAGCGTACCATGGCCGAAGCCGACATGCTCTACGGTGTGACGCAGGAAATCAAGGGTATTTCCCGCATCGCGAGCGTGCAGTTGGCTGATGCGACCAAGTTCGCGATTTAATATGCCTCTCACGCGCAATAATGTCATCCCCGCGAAGGCGGGGATCTCCGCATTAAAAGGCTTCTTTTTTGCAGCTCTTTCCGCGATTTGTTACGGTACGAATCCGCTGGGTGCGCTTCACTTGTATGCGCAGAATTATTCGCCCGAGACGGTTCTTTTTTACCGGTTCTTTACGGCGGCGCTGTTGCTCATGATCGTCATGCTTTCCAAGGGTTCGCACTTTAAAATTTCGTTTCGCGAGTTCCGTGCGCTAGTCGCGTTCGGCTTCTTGTTTGCCGCAAGTTCGCTCACGTATTACGCCTCGTTCAAGTACATGGACGCGGGCCTTGCCTCGACGCTTCTGTTCCTTTATCCGCTCGAAGTCTCGGTGCTCATGGCGATTTTCTTCAAGGAAAGAATCAAAATTTGGACAGTCCTTTCGATTGTGATTTCGATGGCGGGCATTGCGCTTTTGTATCGTGGGGGAGACGGCGCAACGCTCAGTTCGGTGGGTTGCCTGCTCGTGTTCTTGTCGTCCATAAGTTACGCCATTTATATGGTGATGGCGAACCGCATCAACTTGCAGATGGGCTCGGTCAAGATGACTTTTTATGCCATCTGTTTTTGCATGTTCTTCTTGTTGCTTTATTCGGTGACGCTCGGTTCAGGGCTCCCGCCGCTCTTTACGCAGGCGAGTTCCTGGGGCTGGGGCTTTATGCTGGGACTTGTGCCGACGGTACTTTCGCTCATTTTCATGGTGAAGGCGGTACGCATCGTGGGCTCTACACCGACGGCGATTTTGGGCGCTCTGGAGCCCGTGACTGCAGTGACGATAGGCGTGACTGTCTTTGCCGAAAACTTGACGACACGCATCATGGCGGGCATCATCTTGATCCTTTGTTCCACCATTTTGATTGCCGTAAAGAAATAACCCGCTGCCAACTATTTACTATAATTACCGATATGCAGTGCACATGTTCTGTTTGCAACAAGGAATTTAACGACAAAGTCGGGATGGCTCCGCTGGAAAGCAATCTTGCCATCCGCGTTCGTAACAAGGTCGGAAATATTTGCCCGGATTGCCGCGCAGAAACATGCAAAACCAAGCGCGGCCGCTGGCGCATGTTCTTTTATGACCTGAAAATAGGGCTACTTTGCTTGTTGCTGCTGTTGCCCGTGTTCTTGGTCTTTGCCGGAATTATTGTTGTGCTCGCGCTTTATGTGCTGTAAAGCTTGAATTCGTTTGGCTAGAGCCCGCCGACCGCGACAATGACACCTGCGAAGACGAGACTCACCATTGTCATCAATTTAATCAAGATGTTTAGCGAGGGGCCCGCGGTGTCCTTGAACGGATCGCCTACGGTATCGCCGACGACTCCTGCCTTGTGACAATCGGAACCTTTTCCGCCGAAGTTTCCTTTTTCGATATATTTCTTGGCGTTGTCCCAGGCACCGCCTGCGTTGTTGAGCATGCAGGCGAGCGAGAATCCGCAAGCGAGCCCCCCGGCGAGCAGGCCGAAGACGCCCGCGATTCCCATGAACAGGCCAACAACAACCGGAACAATGACAGCGAGGAGCGACGGCAGGAGCATTTCGCGCTGGGCTCCGTGAGTCGAAATTTCGACGCATTTGGCGTAATCCGGCTTGCCTGTGCCTTCCATGATTCCTGGAATTTCCTTGAACTGGCGGCGGACTTCCTTGACCATGGAAGAGGCTGCGCGGCCGACCGCCTTGATGGTCATGGCGCAGAAGACGAAGGCCATCATGCAACCGATAAAGAGGCCGCCAAGAAGCATGGGGTTCATCAGGTTCAGGTTGAATGCGTTCATGAAATCGCCGAACGAAGCGTCTGCAATAGAGAGCGCTGCAAGCGAACCGTCGTTTGCGATGGCCTTGATGCCGCCTTCTAGAATTTGCCAATGCGTGTTGCTGGTAGAGGCTCCAGAGGTGAGCGCGGTAGAACTGCTGAAGAAGGTGACGTTGCCGAATTCGAATGCGCCGTCGTGGGCGAATTTGCTGAGCCAGAGCTTGATTTCTTCGACATAGGAGGCAAGTAGTGCCATGGCGGTAAGGGCTGCAGACCCGATGGCGAACCCTTTACCTGTCGCGGCGGTCGTGTTGCCGAGCATGTCGAGCTCGTCGGTACGTTCGCGGACTTTCTTGGGGAGTTCTGCCATTTCGGCGTTACCGCCCGCATTGTCGGCAATGGGCCCGAAGGCGTCTGTCGAAAGCGTGATGCCGAGGGTCGAAAGCATACCGACGGCCGCGAAACCGACTCCGTAAAGCCCCTGCGAAATGTTTTCGAAACCGCCCGCAAAACCGAAGGAGGCGAGAATGCCGAGAACGATAGTGATCACCGGGAGGGCGGTGGAGTACATGCCGACCGAGATGCCTTCGATGATGGTCGTGGCGGGGCCCATCTGCGTGCGCGAAGCGATAGCGCGGGTGGGCTTGTAGGCGTCGGAGGTGTAGAATTCGGTAAACTGTCCTATGATGACGCCAGCGGCAAGGCCTGCGACGACAGATCCGAAAATGCCCCACGAAATGAGTTCCAACTTGACAAAGACAAGGAGCGCCAAGAGAATGAGAATCGAAGATCCGAGCGTTCCGACGAGAAGGGAATGCAAGAGCGACTTGGTGTTGGCGTCATCTTTGGTGCGCACCATGAAAATGCCGACAATCGAAAGAACAATGCCTATTGCCGCGACAAGCATCGGGGCAATGACATGGTGCATGCTCATGCCAGGGAGGGCCGCGCCGAGGGCCGCTGTCGCCAAGATGGATCCGCAGTAAGATTCGTAGAGGTCTGCGCCCATGCCCGCAACGTCTCCGACGTTATCGCCGACGTTGTCGGCGATGGTGGCGGGGTTTCGCGGATCGTCTTCGGGAATACCCGCTTCGACTTTACCCACCAAGTCTGCACCGACATCGGCCGCCTTCGTGTAGATACCCCCGCCAACGCGGGCAAAGAGCGCCTGCAGCGAGGCTCCCATGCCAAAGGTCAGCATGGTGGTTGTCACTTCGGCCATCTTGGCGTGCCCGAAAGCCGGATTCGTAATCAAACCGTCCGAAAAATCCATCGAAATCTTGCTTGCCAGGGTGGCTCCCATGCCGAAAATATTATGGTCGTAAATGAAGTTCAGAAGGTAGAACCAGATGGAAATATCGAGCAGGCCAAAGCCGACGACAATCAGTCCCATGACCGCGCCAGAACGGAATGCCGTGACGAGGCCTTGGTTCAGGCTCTTGCTTGCGCCCGCGGCAGTTCTGGAACTTGCCTGCGTTGCCGTTTTCATGCCTAAAAATCCGCAGAGTCCGCTAAAGAAACCGCCGGTGAGGAATGCGATCGGAACAAAGGGATTCTGGATTCCGAGGAATGCGAGAATCACGAAAATGAGGAACAAAATGGCGAATACGACCGAGACGGTTCTGTATTGTCGCTTGAGGTAGGCGAGTGCCCCTTCGCGGACATAACCCGCAATCTCTATCATGCGCGGCGTTCCTTCGTCCATTTTCATCATGGATTTGAAGAACAGCAGTGCCGCTACAAGGGCAAGGATTGACGCTGCCGGAACAGTGTACCAAAAACCAGGAATGCTGAATGTTTCCATAAAAGACTCCTTTGATACCGTTTTTGGGGCGGATTTCTATATAAATCTATACTGAAAATGGCAGAATAGGAAAAAATAAAATGCTAAAATTATGATATGGAATTCATTAAACTCGCTCAAAATCGTTACAGCTGCCGCAAATTCAGCGACAAGGCTGTGGAACCCGAAAAACTCGCCCTCGTGCTCGAAGCGGGCCGCCTTTCTCCGACGGCCGTGAATGGCCAGCCGGTGACCGTGAAGGTACTCAAGTCTGAGGCAGCCCTAGCCAAGCTCCGCGGCATTACCCGCATGGCCTACAACGCCCCCGTGGTGCTCATGGTCTGCTACGACAAGGACAAGTGCTATTCTCCCGTGACCTATCACGACGACTTTGTAAGTGGCGATATGGATTCAAGCATCGTGACGACCTCGATGATGATGCAGGCCACCGACTTGGGCCTTGCGACCTTATGGGCCCGCGGCTTCAACGCCTCTGAAATCGAACGCGCCTTCGATTTTCCGGCAAACCTCAAGCTGGCCTGCTTCTTGGATGTGGGCTACGCCGACCCCGCCGAAGGTGGCCCTTCGCCGAGACACCCCGTGCGCAAGCCCATGAGTGAATTCGCTACGGAATTGTAAAAAGCAAAAGGCGGCCGAAAGGTCGCCTTATTTTATTTCCAATGCATAGTCAGTTTACGTTTGCATTTGGCGCAATCCATAGGCTTGACAGAGCCTGCAAACTACCGCAGTCTCACCATCTTGGCGCTTTCGACGGTTTTTCCGCGTTTGAGGCTCACGATATAGCGGTTGCTTTTGAGTTTCGTGAAATCATGGCTGACGGAATTGTAGCCGGCGTTTGCGTTTACGCAGAACGATGCGACGGTTTGTCCGAGAACGTCCATGACTGCAATGTCGTACATTCCCGCCTTTGAGGCTTCGAACGTGATGGCGTTGCGATTGAACGCGATGACTTTTGTCGCATGATCTGCCGTTGTTATTGGGCTTGCAAACGTCGTGTGTTCGGGCGAAGATAGCGGAGCGAACGGTATGTAATAGACGACGGCGTTTTCGTGAACGGCCAAGCCGTATCCGGTGAACGATCCGTATGCCTTGCCATAGACGTTTAGCATGGTTTTGGGCGCATTGACAGATCCGTAGAACAGACTGTCGATATCGACGGGGTTTGCGTTGTCATAGACAATTAACTTGAATTCGCTTGCCGCTTTCTCGTAGTCGGTGGAGTCTTTAGCCGGGGAGGCGTTCCATGCAAAACCTTTCTTTACGTGCAGCAGGGAAGTGTATCCCGGTTTTTCGAATTTGTACTTGGAACCCGGTTCCATGGTTACGGAGTATGCGTAGAAATCGCCTTCTGGAATGACGAGCGTTCCGGTGGAGCGAACGGTGAGCTTGTTGATGCATTTCCCGTCGACGAGAGTGAATTCCTTATCGACGGTCACGTTCTCGATGCATTTGTTTTCCGGGAATGTCTGCAGAGTGTCGAATGCGTCGAATGTTTTGTTCCAGCGCTTGGGATTGACGTAGGCGACGTAATTGTAATCCGCTTCTGCACTGATGAAAAGTTCTGCATCTTCGTAATCGCGGTAGATGAGTGCTTTTTGGGCTTTAATTTCGGCATTCAGGACAAGGCCGCCTTTGGCATAGACGGTGCCGATTCGGGCGGAGCCATGGATACCTGCGCAATAGTTCGCTTCCGTGGAACCGCAGATGGCGTTGCAGAATCCATTGGCGCCCTGCGCTTCGTCGATGCATATGCCGCTGATGTTGAAATCGTGCAATGCGTGCAGCGCGATGTTGTTGGGCATGCTGTCTTGTTTTACGTTGTCTCTATTGGTTTTAATTGTTGCAAACGGGTCGCCGAAAAGCGTGGTCCCGTAGTACCAGGTGTAAATGTCCTTTGCATTCTTGTAACTTTCGAATACCAAAGATCTGTAGTTGGCCCACTTGACGTATGCATCGCCAAGGAAATTTGTTCTCATATGCTTGTCGAGTGTATCGACCGCTTGGTATCCGCCGCCCATTTTTGTCTCTGCAATCATCGAAACACCGCCTTTCAGGGACCTAAACAAGAATGCCATGCCTACCGTGCGGTCGTAAGAGAGACCTTCGGGTGTGGAGTAGCGACCGATGTTGCAAGAGAACAAGTCAAGCAGGTAGGGGACACTTTCGATGGTGGGCTCAAAGTCGTTTACCGAAACGCCATCGGCAAAGGACTTTTCGTTGCCATGGCCCAGATGGGTCAGCCAATCGTAATCCTTTACCATATACAGGAGCGATTTTTCTCTGTCCATCGCATGGACGACATCGACTTCGTTATACATTTTCGAGAGGTCGTTGATATGGCTTACGACGGCATAGTCCGCCCTGTAAATAGGGGATGGGTCGGAATAGGTAAACAGAGCTTTGTCCGAACGTGGGGTTGAGCTTACGTGCATGTCGTAGGCCTTGTTGAGCCAGCGTACGGTGAGTTCCTTGACCGTGGCGAGGTATTCGTTGTAATTGCGGAGTTGTTCAATCCATTTGTTATTGTACAAGTCGCGGGCTTCGCCGTAAGCGTTTACGCGAGATACCCAGATTTCGAAATCTTCGCCGGCAAGTTTCCCGTTAAAATGGTTGTAGTGTGAATCGATGATTCCGTTTTGTCCGTAATCCACTTCGCCGCTGCATGCTCCGTCGGATACGCAGCCGGTTCCGACGAGTTCGTCTGTCCACTTGCCGTCCATGTCCATATAGTAGAAGTCAACCGCCCAGACCTGGTAGCCGGTGATTTTTCCATCGCCGGGGAATGCCGCCCTGCCGTCGGATTCTCTGGCAAAGTATTCCATTCGTGCAAAAGGCAGATTGCCTATAAGGATGACTCCCGCTAATGGAGCTTTGGATTTGTCTTCCCAGGATTCCTTGATGGCGGCCTTCAGTTCGGCAGCGGTGCTTTTCTGTTTAAATTTGGGGCTTGTACTGAGAGTTGTAGAGTCAAGGACTAATGCGGCCGGGAACGACTTGATATCTATCTTGAAGTTGAATTCCTTTTCGACGGCGCCGGCGTATTTCTGCGCTGCTGCAAGTACGTCTGCATCTTTGTAAAGATCTTCGTCAATGTAAATTTCGGCGCGTCTTTGCTCTGCTGCTGTACAAAAAACACAAAGTGCGCACAAAATAGTGCTGATTCTAGAAAATAAATTCATGGCTCCTCCTTGTTTACCGCAATAAGTTTTTTGAAAAATAGAATTTATGAAGAACAAAAAGAAACGCGCTCCTTTTTAGAGAGCGCCTTTTAAATATTTGGGTTTGAAACTGTCATTTTTTCTATATGGCACTCCTTCGGAGTGCATATAGTATGGCTCGGCCATGCCAAAAACATAATGTTTTTGTCGCGGCTCTCGCCTTTTGACGCCTATGGCGTCCGTGGCTTCGGTTTGGCAATATGGGCAAACAAGTTTGCCCATGCTGGGCTCACCTCGCACACTTTTTCTATATTTACACCGGAAAATTTTAAAAAGGAATAAAAATGCGTTCTTTTAAATTTGTTTCTCGCGGTATCCTGACGGTCGCTATGGCTGCCGGTATCGCTTCTGCTCAGTTGTTGAATACCAAAAGCATGGACGTGATTCGCGTCGAAAAGGTCGGTATTTCTGCCGGTAAGATTGATAGCCTTGCCAAGATGCTCGGTGAACAGCAGCTCCGCGGCAAGAAGATTGATGACAAGACCATGACTCAGCTTCGTTACGCCGTGATTGACAACCTGGTTGGCCAGGAACTCATCAAGCTCGAAGCCAAGAAGATGGGTATCAAGGTTTCTCAGGGCAAGGTCGACAGCTTGACCAAGCTCTTCAAGTCCCAGTTCCCGAGCGAAGACGCCTTCCAGAAGGAACTCAAGAAGTCTAACACCACCATGGCCCAGTTCAAGGAAAAGATCGAAGACCAGCTGAAGAGCGAAAAGATTCTTGAACAGAAGGTCCCGTATCCGAAGGATCCGACCGAAAAGCAGAAGGAAGCTTTCTGGGAACTCAACAAGACTAAAGTTGCCATTAACGATTCCATTAGCGGTGCCCGCATCGTGATTTACACCAAGGGCAAGTCCAAGCAGGAAATCGAAGACGCCAAGGTGATGTTGCAGGGCCTTGCCGCCCAGGTGCGCAGCAAGAAGGCTACCTTTGCCCAGCTCGCCGCCATGTACAGCGACGACCAGACCGCCAAGAAGACTGGCGGCGTGATGGCTAAGTTTGTTGCCAAGTCCAAGGGCGATGCTTTTGTGAAGGCCGTGAACAAGGTCAAGGTCGGCGAAATCACCGAACCGTATACCGACAAGGACGGTATCGCCATCTTCATGCTGACCGAAAAGAACGACGGCAAATACGAAAGCTACAAGCACCAGATCGACTACATTCTGCGTGTGCAGGCTGAACAGGATCGTCAGGCTCAGCTCAAGGCTTACCTCGATGGCCTCGGAAAGGTCTACAAGGTGCAGTACCTCGACGCGAAGTACACTCCTCCTCAGGCCATCGGCGGCAAGTAATGGCTTTTCAGACGACGCACACCGGGCTGATCGACTTGCGTACGCGCATCGACAAGCTCTGGGGGTATCTTTGACTTAGAAGCCAAGACCGAAGAACTCTACGTTTTGGAAAAGGACTCCGCTGACCCGAACCTGTGGAATGACCAGGAAAAGGCGCAGTCCATGATGAAAAAAATCGGCAATCTGCGCGCTCTGCTGGACTCGTGGAAAGAAGTCTCGCAGACATGCGACGACCTCGCCGAACTTTACGAAATGAGCAAGGCGGAAGAATCCGCCGACCTGACGGCATCTATCGATTCCGATATCGCTGAACTCAAATCGAAAATCGAGGCGATGGAATTCAAGAAAATGCTGAACGGTCCGGATGATGCTTGCAGTTGCTTGCTGTCGATTCATCCGGGCGCAGGTGGCACCGAGTCGCAGGACTGGGCGCTCATGCTCTTCCGCATGTACACGCATTTCTTTGAACGCGAAAACATGGACTTCAAGGTGGTCGACTTCCAGGAAGCGGAAGACGCTGGCCTTAAGAGTGCGACGATCGAAGTCACTTGTGAAAACGCTTACGGATTGCTCCGTTCGGAAATCGGCGTGCACCGTCTGGTGCGCATCAGCCCCTTCGATGCGAATGCCCGCCGCCACACGAGCTTTACCGCCGTGTACCTGTATCCGGAACACGAAGACATTGAATTCGATTTGGATATGGCAGACGTGCGCGTGGATACCTACCGCAGTAGCGGTGCCGGTGGTCAGTACATCAACAAGACGGACTCCGCCGTGCGTATGACGCACTTGCCGACAGGTATTATGGCGAGCTGCCAGACCGAACGTAGCCAGATTCAGAACCGCGAAACCTGCTACAAGATGCTCAAGACCATGGTCGCCGAACATTATCGCTTGGAAGAAGAAGCCAAGCGTGATGCCCGTATGGCCGAAAAGAAAAAGGTAGAATGGGGTAGCCAGATTCGTAGCTACGTGCTGCAGCCTTACCAGTTGGTGAAGGACCTGCGCACCGGCGTCGAAACCTCGGATACCGCAGGCGTGCTCGACGGCAAAATCAAGCCGTTCATCAACGCGTACCTGCTCAGCACCAGCGAAGGGCAGAAGTAGTTTGCAGTTGGCTGTAGAAAGTTAGAAGTGGCGGGCAAAAGCCCGCCATTTTTCTTTTACTTCAAGTTGTACTTTTCCTTGAGGGCGATGCGCTCTTCTTCGGAAAGGCTCTTCAAATAGGACTTCCAGCCGGGGCAAAAGTTGATGTGGAACCGCCAGAAGCGCCCGATGAGGGACTTGGGATTCTTGTCGTATTGGGCACGGAATTTGCAATTTGCACAGGCCATAGTGTAGCTCCTTTTTTATAAACATAAAAAATCCCCCGCGAAAATGCGAGGGACTTTTCAATGCTTGGAGATCCCCGCCTTCGCGGGGATGACATTGGGTGAATTGACGCCTTCGGCGTCCGCCCTACGGCTCAAAAATAAAAGAGAAGTCCTTTGGACTTCTCTTTTGCTTTATTCGCCTTGTAGGCTATTACTTCACCTTGAGGGCGCCGCGTTCCAGCTTAATCGTGAAGTTCGTGACATCACAGACTTCAGATGGACCCCAGTACTGGATCGGACCCGGATAGGTGTAGGATTCAGTCTTGGCCCAGACTTCGCGGTTCTTGGCGAAGAACTTGAACGGAGCACCGTCGAGTTCAACGAGAGCCTTCTGGATCACCGGCTTGTCGGCACCGTGACGACGTTCGATGTTCATCATCATGGTGATAGGAATGCCACCGGCAGTCCACTTTTCGATACCCTTGGTCAGGTCACGCACAGAGCTCATGTAGCCGTTCATCTTGTTGAAGGCGAGCACAGAAGCGGTGTAACCGAGGCTGTAGCAGTAGTCGGCGTCGAAGTTCGACGGAGCGGCGCAGCGGCCTTCGTAACCGAAGAAGTGGTTGAGGGCGGAGAATTTACCCTTGAAGTTCTTGCGGCTCTTGAGTTCCTTCTTCACCATTTCGATGACGAGCTTTTCGGTTTCGATGAGGGAAACCTGCACGTTGCCGTGGCTGTCGCGGTCAAGCATCAGCTGACCCTGAGTGGTGGAGGGGAGGCTCTTGAGGACTTCGGCAGAAGCCTTGGAAATCCAGTTGCAGAGCTTTTCAACCTTAGCGGCGGTGTCGAGGCCTTCGACTTCCTTTTCGTGGTGGGCGAGGGCTTCAGAGAGTTCAGAAATGAGCACGCCGACATCCGGGATGAATTCGAGGAGGCCTTCCGGAATCAGGCAGACGCCGAAGTTCTTGCCGTCAGCAGCACGGGCAGCGACGATGTCTGCAACGTACTTGATGACCTGCTTCAGCTTCATCTTCTTGGCCTTGACTTCTTCAGAGATCAAGCAGATGTTCGGATGGGTCTGGAGAGCGGCTTCGAGAGCAATGTGAGAAGCGCTACGGCCCATGAGCTTGATGAAGTGCCAGTACTTCTGAGCGGAGTTGGCATCGCGCATGATGTTGCCGATGAGTTCGGAATAGGTCTTGACGGCGGTGTCGAAACCGAAGGAGGTTTCGATGTATTCGTTCTTGAGGTCGCCGTCGATGGTCTTCGGGCAGCCGCAAACCACGCAGCTTGCGCCGTTGGCCTGGAAGTATTCGCCGAGAACAGCAGCGTTGGTGTTGGAGTCGTCACCACCGATGATCACGATAGCGTCGAGCTTCTGAGCCTTGGCAACAGCCATGCACTTCTTGAACTGTTCTTCAGTTTCGAGCTTGGTACGGCCGGACTGGATGATGTCGAATCCACCGGTGTTGCGGTAGGAGTCCATGATCTTTTCGTTGATCACGATGAACTTGCCGTTTTCGAGGCCAGACGGACCGCCGAGGAAGCCGAGGAGCTTGGAATTCTTGCTGATGCTCTTGATACCGTCGAAGATACCTGCAATCACGTTGTGTCCACCAGGAGCCTGGCCACCGGAGAGCACCACGCCCACGTTGAGGGCCTTACCGGCAGCTGCCTTGGTAGCCTTCTTCATGGAAATGTAGGGAGCGCCGTAGGTGTTCGGGAACAGAGCCTTGATCTTGGCCTGGTCGCGGACGGATTCGGTAGCCTTACCCTTGTTGAGAGAGACCTTGAGAGCGCCGTCGCGGAGAGCGGCGGGGAGTTTCGGCTGGTAGGCCTTGCGGGCCTTGCCGAGGACGGACAGATTGTCAGCCATTGTATCTTCCTTTTGATTTTTCGACGGCTCGCATGTTGCGACGCACATCGGTTTTCGGGTTAAAAATTACGAGAGTAAATATAGTAAAAGGCGAACTCCACGCCAATACTGAAATTGAAAATCTATATTTGATGTGAATCATAAAACATGAGGTTAGGATTATGAAAAAGAGCTTTCTTGCTTTAGCTTTCTCATCCGTATTTTCAATTGCATTTGTGGCTTGCGGTGACAGCGGCTCCGATGCCGGCGATTCCGACAGCAACTGGAAAAAGAAAAGTTCTTCTGATCCGTCTACGTTTATCGATGCCCGCGACGGCGAAGAATATCGCACGGTGCGAATCGGTAACCAGCTTTGGATGGCCGAAAACCTGCGCTTTAACGACACTCTTTGGATGCCTTTCCTTATAGGCAGTTCTAAAGCCGATGAATTCGGCCGCCGTTATACTTATATCGCGGCAATGGGTAAGCAAGACTACATCGATTCTGGCTACAACGAAGGCATTTGCCCCATCGGCTGGCATTTGCCCTCTATGACCGAATTCGATGTCATGAAAAACTTTGTCAAGGAATTTTGCCCATCTGTGGATAGCTGCTTAAGGACTGCGGAAGGCTGGGAATATGCAGGCAACGACAGGTTCGGCTTCAATGCTCGGTATTCCTCTGAAATGCGCGGGGCTCATTATTGGACAAGTAACCCGGCAAACGGGGTGCGCATCAATTCTGAATACGGTTATTCTTACAGGTCTAACAGTACCGATGCCGTGATGTATGGCTTGCAGGATTCGTACAGCTATAATACTTTCAGTGCGGATTTTGATTCAAAGGGTAACATGAATTACGTCCGCTGCGTCAAGGGTAGCGAAGAAGACTCTGCTACAGCGATTAAAAACTATTTAAAGACTCGTGACGAAACGATTGAATACTTGAGCAGTTCTGCGGCGTACCAGGCTTACTTGAGTAGCAGTTCCGCAGCCGAATGGGCGAGGATTCAGCAGGGTGCAAAGGTTTATTTCAACGAAGCCCTTGACTATGGCTACTTTACCGACGAACGCGACAGCAACGTCTATGGATACCTGAAAATCGGCACCTACACCTGGATGACCGAAAACTTGAGATACTACTTCAATACCGATTCCAATTGCGATTCCTACCTCTCTTGTTACATGTTCAACAAAAAGAAACAAGATACACTCTACTATTATAAGGTGGGTCTGACGTATTCGAGTGCGCAAAAGAAAAAAGCGTGCCCCGCTGGTTGGCACTTGCCCTCTAGTGATGAATGGAAAGACCTGCTTGCCACTGCGGCAACGACTGGAGCCCTGTTGGCTAATGACGGAGTTTGGAATAGTATAATGATGAATCCCACCAATGCAACTGGTTTCACGATGGTGGCGACCAACAAGGATTACGACGGCTTCCAGAAACCGGGTTCCGGTAACGATGCTCAGTTTTGGGCGAGTGACGAACGGTCGTTTGAAAGCATCACGATAGATACAATCTATGTAGAGTATGCTACTGAAGTGCCTGTAGATACTTTGCCAGCCGATACGATTGTCGTTGATAGTACCACCGCTCCGGACTCGGTTGAAATCAAGGATCCCGAAATGAAGTTTTTCCTTGACACAACCTATACGATGAATCATCGTGAATATGTTGTGAAACAATCATTCCTCTCTGGTTTCGAAGTCTTTCCCGTTGATTCCGGCGACTATCACAATTCGTCCAATATCCGCTGCGTCATGGATTACTAAACGCAAGACGTTATTAAAAAAAGGTGGAAACGTTGTGTTTCCACCTTTTGGTTCATATGAAAAGAGAAATGCTTACTTGAACTGAGCCGTTATGTTCGTATTGCCGCTGATGTCAATCAGGCGCGGGTTGGCGGTGCTGCCATCGGACCATCCGCTAAATACGCTGCCAGCCGAAGGAATGGCTTGGAGCTGCATCTGCATCCCGGTAAAGAACTTGCCTTGGTAATTGCTGCTCGGGAGCTTCATGCCTTCGACAAGAACGGAGCCGTTTCCGCTTGCAGAAATGCTCACGGTTGCTTCGCCCTGGAGGCCGAAGTAGTTACCCAATTCCTGTCTAAAGGTTTGCGTGCGGTTCTGTGCGAATTTTAACAGATCGCTACCGCTGGGAGACCAGTTGAATGCCGACTGATTGCGCGGCCAGCGCTGTTCGTCACGTTGCTGTTCGGAGCTCGGAATCATGGCGGCCATCGCCTGCACGGTCTTCTGGACCTTTTCGTAAGTCAGGTAGTCGTTCAAGAGAATGCAGCCCTGGTTGATGAACAAACGCTTGAAATCGGGATTGGCCAAAAGTTTTTTGAGCATGTTTCCGATAGTGGTATTTGCGCCGCCACCGAAGCCCCAGCCTCCGCCTATACCGCCACCAATGCCGCCGCCCATGCCGGGCCATTGGCCGCCTTGTCCGGGGTCTTGTCCGCCCGGTTGTTGTCCATTTCCTTGGCCGTTATCCATGGTGGCGCTACCCAGCACCCACTGGAACATGTTCTGGCTTTCGGTATCGAATCCCGAAATGCCCGGAGAGAATCCGTAGCCGTGGTCGACGTCAAAAATCATGAACTTGAACGGGATTCCCTTTTCGGGGCTGCCCCATGCGCGAATGTTGTTATTCGGCCAGTCGCCGTTATGAATATACATTTCGGCAATCATGTACTGGGCGAAGCTGCTCACGTTCAATTTTTGCTTGACTTCTTCGTAAGACGGATTGTTTTCGCCTGCGAAGTTTCCGCTGGTAATCATGTTTGTCAGCTGGCCAAATTCTGCACTGGAGGCTCCGTTGGTGCCGCTGGGCGCCCATCCGTTGACGCAACCCTGGTCGCCGTTGCCGCAGTTCTTGACTACGTTAATGGATTTAGAATCAATGCCATAGTTTGTTTCTACAAAGCTTCTGTTCAGGCGTTCGCGCAAGTCGTGAATGCCAAAATATTCACCGTTGTAGAATACCACCACTTGTAAGCTACGCTGGTAATCTACTTCGGTACCTTCCATAAGGCTCACCAGCATCGGGTCGCCAAAGTAATCCGTCCAGAAACGGTTACCGTTGTTGCGCAAGTTGAAGCTCTTCATTTTCTTTGCTTCGGGGCGGGTCTTGAAGAACGAATACTTGAGCACCTTGTCACCGTAGTCGTCGTTATCCATCTTGATGGCGACACTCTTCTTGGGTTTGTAGCGGCTCCAGTTTCCGATAATCGAAATGCCTGCGTCAATTTCCCATGTCTTTTCGGTGGTGGAGCTTCCTTTTTCGAAGTATTCCACGTGCACGGGGAGTTCGGTGTCTTTCCAGAAGTTTGCCTGTTGGCAGGGCTCGGTGCATTTCGGGTTGTTGTTGTCCGAGACGTTGCCTCCGCCAAAGCCGCCCATCATGCCCATGCCACCATTGTTTGTCAAGTCGCCGGTTGCGTAAAGGCCTGCGCTGGAGTCGAACATGTCGTGGTGATTCACGGTCAAGGCGACCACCGGCATCGAAACCTTTTCGTTGATAAAGTAAGTCTGCGTGGTGGTATCGGCCGCCTGACCGTTCACGAATTCAGAACAGCGGACAACGGTGTTTTGCGTAATCTGCTTGGCCTGAGTGATAGATTCAGAATTCTGGGTGGGGAAGGAACCGTCAAAAGTACACTTGATTTGGCCGCCCTTTTGCGGGGTGGGCGGTTCAATCGTCAAGTTGGAATAGAAACCAGCCTTCGGGAGGAACGTTGCCTTGGCCTTGTGGTTATCATCGTATTCCTTGAGTCCGCTCGAAGAAGACAGCGGCTGTGATGCCGAAGAAATTTGAATATTCTGGTTCGGATCGTTCGGGTCCGGATTCGGCGTGCCGTTCGGGTCTAGCGAATTGCTGGAAGTTGCCGGCTGCGAATTGCTAGACGGATTGTTTTGAACGGGGTCCGGGATAACGACAGGAACTTGGACCGTGTCGCCCGTATTGGGGTCAACTACCTGGAATGCGGGGACCGTGTCACCGGTTTCGGGGTTGACATACGGAACTGTCGGAATGGTATCGCCTGTGGAGGGATCGATATAGTCACCCGTATTGGGGTCAATATAGGGGGTGGTGTAGGGATCTTCACCGATAGGGTTAGTGAGGGAGTTTGTGTCCTTGGAGTCGTCTGAACAACCGATAATCAGTGTACTGACGATAATAGGTAAAAGTAATGCCTTTTTATTCATAACAGCCCCTAGCAATTAAATGCTATATCCGCAATACACCATGGGTTAAAGTAATAAGTTTAGGGGCGAAAAGGCCTTTGTTAAGGCATTATTTACAGATTTTTTTCTCGAAATTGATGGGGGTCACAATTGTTTAAGTTTTGCACGGGGTGAAATGTCCCGAATTTTTGTTTTTGTAAAAATTTCGCAGTTTTTCGTGTAAAAATAAATGCCCGGACGGGGTGTCCGGACATTCAAAGTGAGTATGAAAATTTCGATTACTTCTTGCAGCACTTGCATTCGGCGATGCACTTGTAAGCGATACCGCCGATTACGCCACCGAGAATCGGGGCCACCCAGAAGAGCCAGAGTTGCTTGATAGCGGCACCACCAACGAACACAGCCATAGCGGTAGAGCGGGCCGGGTTCACGGAGGTGTTGGTCACCGGGATAGAGATGAGGTGGATGAGCGTGAGGCAGAGGCCGATAGCGATCGGGGCAAAGCCTGCCGGAGCGCGGCCGTCGGTAGCGCCCATGATCACGAACAGGAAGATGGCCGTGAGCACGGTTTCAATGAGGAATGCAGAAAGCATGCCGGAGGTCTTGCCACCAAAGGCGTTCAGGCCGTCCTTGAGGGAATCGGACCAGCCGTTGGTTGCGAATGCGCCGATGCCTGCGTTGGTAAGGTCGGGGCATGCAATCACGTAAAGGAGCGCTGCTGCGATGATACCGCCGATAACCTGGGCGGCGATGTATGCCGGAGCTTCCTTAGCGGGGAAGCGGCCGCCGGCAACCTGGCCGAGCGTGACAGCCGGGTTCAAGTGGCAGCCCGAAATGTGACCGATGGCGTAGGCCATGGTGAGCACCGTAAGGCCGAAGGCCAGCGATACGCCCACGTAACCGATACCGGTGGTGGGAACGCCGCAAGCGAGCACGGCTGCACCGCAGCCGCCAAACACAAGCCAGAAGGTGCCGATAGCTTCGGCAATAGCGCGAGTAGTAAGTTTCATTTGAATTTTCTCCATATTGGGGGTTAAGAGTCTTTGCTCAATTTAGCAAAAGACCCTTTTGGAATTGCCCAAAGTTATGTGAAAAATTGTTTTCGTGCGTATGCTCACACAAAAAAAGTCCGGTTTGAACCGGACTATTTTGAAAGGGGAGAAATCTTGCGATTACTTCTTTTCAGCCGTCTTAGGCATCTGCACGGAGATGTGGATGTCCTGCAGCTGCTGCAGATCCACTTCGCTCGGGCACTGGTCCATCGGGCTAGAAGCGCTCGTGTTCTTCGGGAACGCGATGTAGTCACGGATAGATTCTTCACCTTCCATGGTAGCGACAACGCGGTCGAGACCGAAGGCGAGACCACCGTGCGGAGGAGCGCCGTACTTGAAGGCGTCAACGAAGAAGCCGAACTTGGTGCGAACCTGTTCTTCGGTAAGGCCGAGCAGGCGGAACACCTTTTCCTGGACTTCAGGGTTGTGAATACGGATAGAACCACCGCCGATTTCCACACCGTTAAGAACAAGGTCATAAGCTTCGGCGTTGCAATCCTTGAGGTTGCCACCGAGCATCATGTCCAGGTGTTCCGGAAGCGGGTTGGTGAACGGGTGGTGCATGGCCATGTAGCGGCCTTCGGTGTCGCTGTATTCGAACATCGGGAATTCGGTAATCCACACAAATTCACGCTTCTTCGGATCGCGGAGACCCTTGATACGGGCGACTTCCAAGCGGAGCTGACCCATAGCGGTTGCAGCAACCTTTTCCGGACCGGCGATGAAGAACATCATGTCGCCGCACTTGGCGCCGACAGCGTCGCGGAGTTCGTTGAGCTGTTCGGTTGTAAAGAACTTGCCGACCTGAGTTTCCACTTCGTCATTTTCCTTGACGCGCATCCACACGAGGCCCTTGGAACCATACTTGGCGACGTAGGCGGTGAGTTCGTCGATCTGCTTACGGGTGAAGTCAACGCAACCCTTGGCTGCGATACCGCGGATCTTGCCACCGGCGGCAACGCAGTTCTTGAACACGCCGAAGTTGGACTTTGCACCGATTTCGGACACATCGTGGATTTCGAGGTCGAAGCGGAGGTCCGGCTTGTCGGAACCGTACTTGAGCATGGCTTCTGCCCACTTCATGCGGCGAATCTTCTTGGGCGGTTCGAAGTTCCAAACCTTACCGAGAACTTCGGTCACGAACTTGTCGAACATTTCCATGACTTCGTCCTGGTTGACGAAAGACATTTCGACGTCGATCTGCGTGAATTCCGGCTGACGGTCGGCGCGGAGGTCTTCGTCGCGGAAGCACTTGGCAATCTGGAAGTAGCGGTCCATGCCAGCGATCATCAAGAGCTGCTTGTACTGCTGCGGAGACTGCGGGAGGGCGTAGAACTTGCCCGGGTTCACGCGGGACGGCACGAGGTAGTCACGTGCGCCTTCCGGAGTGGACTTGCAAAGGCACGGAGTTTCGATATTTTCGAAACCGTTAGAATAGAAGAAGTCGTACACGGCCTTGAGGAAGCGGCTCTTGAGGAGGAGCTTCTTCTGGATCCACGGACGGCGGAGGTCCAGGTAGCGGTACTGCAAGCGCAGGTCGTCGTTTTCCTTGCATTCTTCGTTCGGGTCGTTAATGGCGAGCGGAGAAGTGAGAGCGGCGTTCAGGATTTCGAGCTTGTCAGCCTTGACTTCGACTTCACCTGTGGCGAGCTTTTCGTTGGTGTTGCCTTCTTCGCGGGCGTAGACCTTACCAGTCACGTAAATAACGTATTCGTTACGGAGCTGTTCGGCGGTCTTCAACACGTCGGCGTTGTAGTCCGGGTTGAAAACGATCTGGGTCTTGCCATACTTGTCGCGGAGGTCAACGAAAATCACACCACCATGGTCGCGGCGGCGATCCACCCAACCGGCGAGTGTTACGGTCTGGCCAACATCTTCCTTGCGAAGCTGGCCGCAGTTATGTGTACGTTTCATGGTTGTATCCTTGAAGATAATTTTTCGGGCGTAAATGTAGAAAAAATCGAACTAGTATGTCATCTCCTAAAATGACTTTTTAACTTAAATTGACAAAAGCTCGTTAGCGATTTTGTGAATTTCGTCAAGAATTGCTTTTTTACGTTTTTCGGAAGGGTGTTTGGATCCGTTCATGTAGGCAGCCATGAGTGATTGCTGTATGCCAAGTCTGCGGGCAACCTCGGACATGTTGATTGGCTTTAGCTTCGGCGAAAGTTTTAGTGGGAACTTACAGCTCCATGTTTTTGAAATACCTAACCCATTCTTTTTCAAAGTGTTCCTTGTTTTTAACGTGAACGGAATTTAGGATATAAAATTATATCCGTCAATTCATTTGTTGCAAGAGGACGAGGATAGTGTTATTTTACAGAAAATGTAAAGTAAATTTGTTTAATTACAGAATTTGTAATATTTCAAAATTTTGTTTTCTGTGAAATTTGGATAAAATTGGCGTTTTTAGCGTGATTTAACAATTTTTGTAAAGTTGGCACATTTTTTGCAAATGGGGGCGTGGAAAAATATAAAGAGAACTGAATTATGCCAATTAATTTTTCAAAATGGACCGGATTGGGCAACGATTTCGTGTTGCTGGAACCGGGCGTGACGCTAGATTATAGCGATAATTTCGAACAACGTGTCATTCAGCTTTGCGACCGCCGTTTCGGTATCGGTGCCGATGGCGTGGTCATCGTGACTCCGATGGATAACGATGGTTGTCTGGTAATCGATAAGATTAGCGAAGGTCCTCTGGCAAAGCCTGTTGCAAATGGCGTTGATTTTGAAATGCGCATTTTTAATGCCGATGGTTCTGAAGCGGCCATGTGCGGTAACGCAACGCGCTGCGTGGCCAAGTACATTCGCAGCCGCGGTCTTGCAAAAGACGCCAATACTAAAGTGTTTAATCTGCACACCAAGAGCGGCTTGGTGAAGCCGGCCCTTTTGGATGACGGCCGCGTGTGCGTCGATATGGGCCTCCCGAGAAAGTTCTTGGGCTCCATCAAACTCACGGCCGACAGCTTTGATTTTACTGCCGAGACGGTTTCCATGGGAAATCCGCATGCGGTGATTTTCGTGGATGACATCGAAAAGATTCAGCTGGAAAAGTGGGGAAGTATCTTGGAAGTCGACAAGCAGTTCCCCGACCGCTGCAACATTGAATTTGCACAGGTGGTGACGCCCACCCAAATCCGCATGCGGGTTTGGGAACGTGGTTGCGGCGTTACGATGGCTTGTGGTACGGGCAGTTGCGCAACCCTCGTTGCGGCCCAGCGCACTGGCCGCGTGGGCGTCGAAGCCGACGTTGTCCTCGACGGCGGCGTCCTCCACATCAAGCACGAAGAAGGTGGCCCCGTCCTGATGACCGGCCCCGCAGAAGAAGTATTTAGAGGAACGATCGACTAAAGAAGAAATTATGAACGAATCTATCATCAATACAAACTACGACTTGCTGCCCGGCAGCTACCTTTTCTCGACTATCGCCCAGAAAATCAAGGAATATCAGGCGAAAAAGCCCGATGCAGACATTATCCGCCTGGGCATTGGCGATGTGACCACGCCCTTGATCCCGGAAGTCATCAAGGCCATGCACAAGGCCGTGGATGAAATGGCCGTGAAGGGAACTTTCCGCGGTTACGGCCCCGAACAGGGCTACGATTTCGTGCGCGAAGCAATCGTCCGTGGCGAATACACCGCCCGCGGCATCGAAATGGATCCGGACGATATTTTCGTTAGCGACGGTTCCAAGTGCGATGTGGCAAACATCCAGGAGCTTTTTACAGAAAATGTAAAGATTGCGATTCCGGACCCGGTTTACCCGGTCTATTTGGACTCCAACGTGATGGCTGGCCGTGCAGGCGTGTTGCAAAGTGACGGACATTTTTCTAAGGTGACCTACCTTGCTTCGACTGCAGAAAACAACTTCCAGCCGGATTTGCCCAAGGAACCGGTGCAGCTGATTTACCTTTGCAGCCCGAATAACCCGACCGGTACGGTGCTCAGCCGCGAAACCTTGCAGAAGTTCGTGAACTACGCCAACGAAAATGGTGCATTGATCCTGTTCGACGGCGCCTACAACTGCTATATCCAGGACGAATCGCTGCCGCATTCCATCTTTGAAATTCCGGGTGCACGCACTTGCGCCATTGAATTCCGCAGCTTCAGTAAGACGGCTGGCTTTACAGGCGTGCGCTGCGCCTACACGGTGATCCCGCACGAACTTTCGAAACTCCGCTCCATGTGGAATCGTCGCCAGTGCACCAAGTTTAACGGCGTGAGCTACGTGACGCAGCGTGCCGCCGAGGCAATTTACAGCCCGATTGGTTGGCAGCAGACCAAGGAAGTCATTGCCGGTTACATGCGCACGGCTGGCGTTATCCGCAAGGAACTGACGGCCGCGGGTTACACGGTGTTCGGTGGCGAACATGCTCCGTACATCTGGTGGAAAATCGCTGATGGCGAAAAATCCTTCGATTTCTTTGACCGCCTGCTTGCTACCTGCGAAGTCGTGGGTACTCCGGGTAGCGGCTTTGGCCCCTGCGGCGAAGGATACTTCCGCTTGACCGCCTTCGGTGACTACGAACGCACCGTTGAAGCTCTTAAGAGGATTAAGGAAAAACTTTAACCCCCAACCAATTACTATCTTATGTCCATGCCCTCTCCAATAGGTTCAGAAATCTCGGTCGTCCAGAAGATCAGTGTTGCGATCATTCACGAACGCAACGTTGAAAAGTTGCTCGAGAATGTACTCGACATTCTGGAATCCGAACTCGGCATGCTTCGCGGAACTTTCGCGTTGCTCTTTGGCGACACGCTTAAGATTGAAGCGTCTCGCGGACTGGATGAATCTGAAAAACAGCGCGGTTTGTACCGCATGGGCGAAGGCATTACGGGTCACGTCGCTGAACGCGGCGTGAGCCATGTGATTCCTGACCTGCGCAAAGACTCCCGCTTCTTGAACCGTACGGGTAGCCGCCATTATGACTCCCAGGTGGCTTTTATTTGTGTGCCTTTGATCCACGACGGCCAGGTGATCGGAACGCTTTCGATTGACCGCCCGGTGGATGGCTCTACTGATCTTGATCGCGATGTGGCTTTGCTTGAAATCATTGCAAACATCACGGGTGATGCCGCAAACGAATGCATTGAACTGCATAACGAACACGAAGCCATGCTCGAAGAAAACCGCAAGCTTCGTGACATGCTTTCGAATAACCCCGGCGAACTGGTGGGTAACTGCCGCGAAATGCAGCAGATTTACGAACAGGTGCGCCAGGTGGCTCCCAGCGATGCGACGGTTCTGATTCGTGGCGGTAGCGGTACGGGTAAAGAGATGATTGCCCGTGCAATTGTGAATTTGTCTGAAAGAAAGGACAAGCCTTTCATTACGCTGAACTGCGCGGCTTTGCCTGAAAACCTGGTAGAAAGCGAACTTTTCGGTCACGAAAAGGGTGCGTTTACGGGTGCGGTGAATCGCCGTATCGGTCGTGCCGAAGCTGCCGACGGGGGAACGCTCTTCCTCGACGAAATTGGCGACCTTACAATGCAGACTCAAGTGAAGCTCCTGCGATTCTTGCAGGAACGTACCTTTAGCCGCGTGGGCAGTAACGAAGAACTTCATTCCGATGTGCGATTCTTGGCTGCGACAAGCCGTAACTTGGAAGAGCTGATTGCGCAGGGCAAGTTCCGCGAAGACTTGTTCTACCGCTTGAACATTTTCCCGATTACCATGCCTGATTTGGCAAAGCGTAAGTCCGACATTATTTTGCTGGCGGAGCACTTCATTGAAAAGATGAATCTGCGCTACAACAAGAAGGTGGCCCGCCTTTCGACGACGGCGATCAACTTGCTCATGAGCTACCACTGGCCGGGTAACGTGCGTGAACTGGAAAACTGCATTGAACGTGCGGTGCTTACTGCCACGGACGACTGCGTTCACAGCTACAATTTGCCGCCTTCGCTGCAGACAAGCCTTAGCGTCGGACCTTCTGGTGCCGTGACGACCAAGACTGCTCCGCTTGAAGTGATGATGAACAATTACGAACGTGAAATCATTACCGAGGCAATCAAGCGCAATAACGGTAACCTTTCTGCCGCAGGCCGCGACTTGGGCGTGTCTCCGCGCATGATGAATTACCGTATGAATAAACTCGGAATCAAGTCCGGGCGTTGACAAGGGCCAAACTAATCTATATTTAGGTTATGTTTGGATTTTACCGATTCGCATCTGTTTGCCCGACGCTGAAAGTCGCCGATACCGCCTACAATACAGCTGAAATTATTCGCTGTGCAACCGAGGCAATTGACGGAGGTGCCGCCTTCGTCGTGTTCCCGGAACTTTGCATTACGGGGTATACCTGTAGCGACTTGTTCCATCAGGAGCTGTTGCTCAAGAAGAGCGTGGAATCGCTCTCGAAGATTGCAGAGGCGTTTGCAGATAGCGATGCGGTGATTGCGGTGGGACTCCCGCTACGCATGTTCGGTTGCCTGTACAACTGCGCCGCGTTTTTGCAGAAGGGTAAACTGGTGGCGGTGACGCCCAAGATTCATTTGCCGAACCAGCGCGAATTTTACGAGAAACGCCATTTCTCGAGCGGTCGCGACTTGCTGCGCGAAAGAACGCTTTGCCCGGTGGAAGGCTTTGGCGATGTGCCGGTGACGAACTTCTTTACGATTGCGGGGAAGTCTGGCACCGAGGTGCGCGTAGGCGTGGAACTTTGCGAAGATTTGTGGACAGCAGTGCCGCCGAGTGGCGAGCTTGCCCTGGCTGGTGCGAATGTGATTGTGAACCTGTCGGCAAGTGATGCCTTGGTCGGCAAGCGCGATTACCGTCGCAACCTGGTGATGAACCAGTCTGCACGTTGCATGGCGGCCTACGTTTATTCATCGGCTGGTGTGCATGAATCGACGACGGACATGGTCTTTAGCGGTCACTTGATGATTGCCGAGAACGGCAGCATGATTGCCGAAAGCAAACCGTTCAGCCGTGAATCTGAAATTATTTACGCCGATGTCGATGTGGAACGCCTGAACATGCAACGCTTGAGCGAAGGCTCGTTCCAGGATTTCGACAGCCGCAGTTTCTATGCGCGCGCGGCGAGTTTCGATGGCCTGCGTTCGATTGATAGCCTCAAGTACCGCTTTGTGGCGCCGATGCCGTTTGTGCCGGGCAACATCGAAACTCGCGACAAGTCCTGCACCGAGATCTTCAATATCCAATGCGCAGGACTTGCGAAGCGACTCGAAGCGTCGCATTCGAAGCGCGCGGTGATTGGCCTTTCGGGCGGCTTGGATTCTACGCTTGCCTTGCTCGTGGTCGCAGAAACGTTCAAGCTCTTGAAGCGCCCTGCTTCTGAAATCCTGGTGCTCACGATGCCTGGATTCGGAACGACCAAGCGCACCAAGAACAATGCCGTCACCATGGCGGAACTCTTGGGCGTGGAATTGCGCACCGTCGATATTCAGAAGGCTTGCTTGCAGCATTTTGCAGACATCGGACATGACCCAAAAACGCTCAATGTGACTTACGAAAATGTGCAGGCCCGCGAACGTACGCAGATCCTGATGGATATCGCCAATAGCGTGGGCGGAATCGTCATCGGTACGGGTGACCTTTCTGAAATCGCCCTCGGCTGGAGCACTTACAATGCTGACCACATGTCTATGTATGCGGTGAACTGCGATATTCCGAAAACGCTGGTGCGCCATGTGGTGGGCTGGTATGCAGACCATGCCGAAAGCTTTACTGCCGACAAAAAGACGGCAAAAGAACTTGCTGATGTGCTCCGCGATATCTTGGATACGCCGGTGTCGCCGGAACTGTTGCCTGCCGATGCAAATGGCCAGATTGCGCAGAAGACCGAATGCATCTTGGGCGCCTACGAAATCCACGACTTCTACCTGTACCATTTCGCTAAGTATGGCGCTGAACCGAAAAAGCTCCTTTTCCTTGCGAAGTATGCCTTTGCGGGTAAGTTCAGCGACGAAGAATTGGAGAAGGCTTTAGCCGTATTCGTGCGCAGGTTCTTTACGCAACAGTTCAAGCGTAGCTGTATTCCTGACGGCCCGAAGGTCGGTACGATTTCGCTTTCGCCGCGAGCCGACTGGCGCATGCCCAGCGATTCAAGCTTCAGCGACTGGATGTAATTGAACTACGTCATTGCGCCCCTATAGGGGAAGCAATTTATTGCTTATTAGGCTTCTTGGCGATAAGCTCGTCGAACGTTTTTTCGCGTTCTTCGGGCTTCTTTAGACCTAGAGCTTCGTCAAAGATATCTGATGCGTCACGTGTATCTACAGGTTCATCGTTAAAATATTCATCTATATAAAATGAATTGCCCCTACCGGGGATGAATCCGAAAACTAAGCTAGTTATTGCGGAGATTGCGGTCATAATGATAAATAGAATGAACGCAAAATAATCGTCACTTATAAGAAAAAGAAATAGCGCGAGTACAAGGTAAAACCCTGTAAAGACTAACCATGTATATAGCCTACCTTTCATCTTATCGGTCATGCTATAAATATAAACTAATGAAAAAAGAAATGCCGTTAGGCATTTAGTACTTTAGTACCATTCGTGTGACAATTTATTTTTCTTTTTAGGGATTAAAAAGGAGATCCCGGCGTCCCCGTTCCGAGGACCATATCCACTAAGCAGCAAAGCTGCAAGTGGCTATTGGCAAGGCCGGGATGACATCGGGCTTAATCAAACAGTTCCGGGTCGGATTCGTCGGAGCCTTCGTCTTCACTGGAACCGTCGTCGAAACTGTCGGGCGGAGTGATTCGGGTAGCGCGCTTCACCTTCTTGGCGGTAAACTTGCTGCCCAAAGCCTTGTAACCCTTGACTTCGGCGACTTCGGTCAAGTCGAGTTCTTCCTTCTGGACTTCTCGGCCTACCTGGTATTCCATGAGCTCGCGGGCGTCTTCGGTGGCGAAGAATTCAATCATCTGCGTGTCCTTGTGGTCAGACACGAGGCTGAATTCCGTCGTCATGGGGCAGCCTTCCAAATTGAAACGCTTGACCATGTAGTTGAAGTTGCCGCCTTCGAAGTAGAGAATCGTAAAGACCTGTTCCGGATCGAACTTGTGGACGTACTTGATGCCAGTACCCACGAGAATCGGGTCGGCCATGTCGTGGACGCGGGCGGTGCCGTTTTCCTTGACAATGAGAATTTTGTCCTTTTCGCCGAATTCGCCGATGCGGTCACCCTTCTTTTGGGTGCTGATGATGCCGGCGAGGGCGTCAAAGTAGAGTACGCGGGCGCCCAAGGTGCTCACGCCCTTACGGACGCGCTTGATGCTCTTGACCGGGTACTTGGTCACAATGTTACCCATGGCGCCACGGCCCTTCACGTCGATAGAGCTGAAATCCACTTCGAAGTTGAGCTTGGTGCGCGGCCGCGGCTTCAGCGTGACTTCTACGACTTCGGCTTCGCCGTTCAGGTTGCTCGACATATACAGAATCTTGCTGCCGGGCTTGCCCTTACCCATAAAGTAATCCTTGTCGCGGGTAACGCCACCCACGTTGAATCGCTTGATATAGTAAGCGCCGTCCTTGCCGTCCTGGTGAATCACGTTGTAAATGTGGCGGTCGTCGTCCTTCTTGAATTTTTCGACGAGCAAGATGTTCTTGCCCACAAAATCCTTGTCGCTAACCTTGACGACCTTGAAGCTGCCGTCGGCCTTGAACACGATCAAGTCGTCGTATTCGGACACGTCGAAGAGGTATTCTTCCTTCTTCATACCGGTGCCCACAAAGCCTTCCTTGCGGTTCACGTAGAGCTTCTGGTTGGCAAGAGCCACGTGCACGGCTTCGACCTTGCCGAACTCCGCAATCTGCGTGCGGCGTTCCTTGCCTTCGCCATACTTCTTCAAGATGTTCTTGAAGTGCTCGATGGTGTAGTCGGTGATGTGTTCCTGGTTGTACTTGCAGGTCGCGATACTTTCTTCCAGTTCCTTCAAAAGCTGGTCGGCCTTTTCGCGGTCGTAATGGCTTATGCGGCGGATCGGAATTTCGATGAGCTTGCCGATTTCTTCGTCGGTGATGTCCTTGCGGTGCAGGCGCTTCACGTACGGCATAAGGCCTTCGCGCACGAAGTTGATAATCTGTTCGCGGTCCTTCGCCTTCTTGATGACCTCGTAGACTTCTTTTTCGATGAAGATCTTTTCGAGGGTGGTCATGTGCCACTTGTCTTCGAGGTGCTTAAGTTCGTTGGCCAGTTCCCATTCCAGGAGCTTGACCGTGTGCTCCGTGTTCATGCGCAGAATGTCGGAGACGCCGAGGAATTTCGGGTGCTTGTCGACAATGACGCAGGTGCAGGGAGAAATGGACTTTTCGCAGTCGGTAAAGGTGTAGAGGGCGTCGATGGCGACTTGCGGGTCGGTGCCCGGCTGCAGGTGCACGAGAATTTCGACTTCTTTACTCGTGTTGTCGTCGACGTGCTTGATCTTGATTTTACCCTTGTCGTTTGCCTTCACGATGCTTTCGATCAGGCTTACGGTGGTGGTGCCGTACGGGATTTCGCGGATGGCGAGGGTCTTGTTGTCGACCTTTTCAATCTTGGCGCGCACGCGGACCTTGCCGCCGCGCTGGCCATCGTTGTAGTCGCTCACGTCGATGATGCCGCCGGTAAAGAAATCCGGGTACAGCGTAAACTTCTTGCCCTTGAGGATGGCGATGCTTGCTTCGCAGAGTTCCCTGAAGTTGTGGGGGAGGATTGAGGTCGAAAGACCCACGGCGATACCGTCTACGCCCTGGGCGAGCAAGAGCGGGAACTTGACCGGGAGTGTCACCGGTTCCTGGCTACGACCATCGTAGCTCGGAATCCATTCGGTGGTTTCGGGGTTGAATACCACATCGACTGCGAACGGCGTGAGGCGGCCTTCGATATAACGGGGGGCTGCAGCACGGTCGCCGGTGAAGGGGTTACCCCAGTTACCCTGGGTGTCAATCAGCAAATTCTTCTGGCCGAGGCCCACGAGAGCATCGCCGATGGAGGCGTCGCCGTGCGGGTGGTAGGCCATGGTTCGACCGACGATGGTGGCCACCTTCTGGTAGCGGCCGTCGTGGTTTTCGAAAAGGGAGTGCAAAATGCGGCGCTGCACCGGCTTAAGTCCGTCTTCGTAGTACGGAACGGCGCGGTCCAAAATCACGTAGCTGGCGTAGTCCAGGAACCACCCGTCGTAGAGTTTTTCAAGGTGGTTAACGTTCGAAAGTCCAAGGGTCGAATCTTTAATTTCTTCGCTCATATTCAAAAAATTGCGTTTTAAGGCTTAAATTTCAACGTACGGACACAATATAAAAAAAAAGTAGTGTCAAAAAATTGACACTACTGCACAAAGGGGCAAAAATGCTCGGTTAGAAGCTGAACACGGCTTCGACACCGAACTTGAGGTTCAGATCTTCGCCGTAGTCAATTGTAGAAACGGCTGCTTCGTGGCCGTCCCTTTCCCAGTCGTCACCCATGGGGAGAATCGCCATGAGGAAACCGGTAACATCGAGACCGTCTACCGGAGTGAAGTAAGAACGCAGACCGAAGTTCAAAGTACCGAGGTCGGTGTCGTCGTCAAGAGAGTTCGTGTGCAGTTCGCCAACAGCGCCGAGGGCGAACGCGTCGTTGAACTTGATGATGCCTTCGCCGTAGGCAAACATATATTCCGGAAGTTCGATGTCGTGGATCGTTGCCTTTTCCAGATTGTCATCCAGCAGGGCGTAGAAGAATCCACCCTTGACAGTTACGTTGGCAACCTTGAAGGTGGGTTCTGCCAAGAAGGCGTGAGTGAATTTCGGATTGGACTTGGTGATGTTGTCTTTGTGCAAACCGTAGACGGCGTGGATGGCGAACGGACCGAATTCGAGGGCGGCATCCAAACCGGCGTGGAATTCGCTTTCGTCTTCAATCTGCCAGTTCTGGTAATGAACGAACGGGCGGAGTACCTGGCCGGCCAAGTCAAACTGGTACGCGGCGTGCACGTCGTAGCTCTTGCAGGTCTTATCTGCTGGAATCGGGTTGCCGTTTGCATCGTAGTACTGGTTGCTGCAGGTGTAGTCAGCGCCGCTTCTGGTAAGGCCAAAGGCGAGCTGCAGACCGTAGAGATCGAGTTCGATGCCACGGACATCGTGTTCCTTCATTCCGACGGCGTAGTCAGCAGGATCGTTATAGTCGTAGTAGTCGAATGCGCCTTCGGAATAGGTCATGTCGCCAAACTTGATGGCGAAGTTTTCGTTCTTCTGGTATTGAACGAATGCACCGTTATAGTGAACTGCCGGCGAGGTCCCTTCGCCATCGGCTTCGATTTCAACCTGAGCGGACCACTTGTCGTTAAACTTTACCTGGAAATCGACGTCGACGGTAGACCAGAAATCATGATAGAAGTCTCGTTCGTTGTCATTTCGCCAGTTGACGTAGGTGTCAAATTCTGCCTGGCCGGAAACCTTGAATTCCATGGCCTTCTTGCCTTCGGGGGCGGGGTCAGCCTTGGTGATGTTCAGACGTTCTACGAAAGAGGCGCCTTCCTTAGCATCTTCTTTCTTTTCTTCGGCTTTGGGCTCTTCAGCCTTGGCAACTTCTTCTTTCTTTTCTTCAATTTTAGGTTCTTCTGCCTTGGCGGCTTCATCCTTTTTCGGTTCTTCAGCAACCTTGGCTTCTTCGGCCTTCGGGGCTACTGCTGCGGTGTCGGCAGCCGGAGCTGCGGCTTGTTGAGTAGCGGGCTGGGCTGTTTCAGCCTTCGGGGCTTCGGCAGCGGGTTGTGCTGCAGGAGCGGCGGCCGGCTGAGCGGTCGGGGTGGCGGCAGGCTGGGCTGCAGGGGCTGCGGCCGGGGCGGCTTGTGCAAAGGCGCTTGCGGCGGCGAGGCCGAGCACGATTGCAGAAAGTTTCATGGATTTCATTAGGAGCTCCTTTATGAATGTTAATCTTTACGAAATTTAACAATGTAAACGGTTTTTGACAAAACGAACGAAAAAAAGTGCCTTTTGAGGGCACTTTTCTAGATATTCCGCTATTTTATTACTAGTTCTGGGACGAAATTTCGTTGAGGGCTTCTTCCATGTACTTGCCGAAGAGCTTGGAAATGGTTTCGGCAGTCGTTCTCGGTTCGCGGTTGTCCATGCTTAGCTTCTCGTCAAAGCTCTTTTCCCAGATGGCCTGGTCGCTTTCGGTTTTGCGGAAGGTGAGTTGTACGGCGAGACGTGCGTACTGCGAAGAACCTTCGTCCACTTCTTCGATGGCGATAATGTTTCCCATGAACTCAAAATCGGGCTTGCCGGTGGGCTTGGTTTCAACACTCTTGAAAAGCCCGCTCTTGGTGATGTATTCGCTTGCGACCTGGGCGAGCATGTGTTCCGGGCGGCTTGCCCACAAGTCCAGGTCGTAGAACATGAAGTCGTAGGCGGATTCGCGGTAAACGATGTTTGTGCGCTGGTAGGCCGGTTCAATGGAGAACTTGCGTACCTGCAGGCGCTTGTCGGCGAATGCTCCCGCCGAGGGCATGCTGATGTTTTCGACGGCAACAGTGTAATAGCGCGTGGGTTCGCTGGAACCTCCGCCCAGGCAGGCGGTTAAAGAAAGTGCGATTGCCGATAAGAGAATTAATTTCTTGAACATTTATCACTTCCTTCTAGACTTGTTTTCGGCATGGATGAGCGCCGACGGGTTATTCTTGATCTTCTGCGAGAATTCTTCGAGGTTTTCAAGCACGGCGTTGAGTTCTACGACCGCATCGCCGACTTGATCTTGATTCTTGTAGACCATCTGGTCGAGGCGCTTGGAAAGCTGGTTGATCGATTCCAGAGTCTGGGTGATGTTTTCGTTCATGCTCTTGGTATCGATCGCTGCAATCTTTTCCTTGACCAAGTCCATGTTTTCGCTGGTCTTTGCCGCAATCTTCGCTTCTTCGATTTCGGCGAGAACGTTTCTCATGGAGACCGCGGCATTCGAAATATTGTTGATGGGCTTGTTCAGGTTCTGGGTCATGTTGTTCAGGTTCCTGGAGGCCCCTTCGAAATTCTTGATGGCGCTGCTGATGTTGTCGGCGTTTTCGGACGAGAAAATCTTGTTGATGTTGGTCAAAAGGGAATCGATATGGCCGACGATGTCTGTGGCCTTGTTTGCCATTTCATCGAAGGCCGTTTTTTCTGCCGGAACGAAGCCGCCTTCCTGTACATCGGGCTCGTCGAAGCGTCCGCCCGAAAGAACAATCTGCTTTTCGCCGGTGAGTGAAATGCCGTGTGTCATGCCGGCGCGGGTGCCAAGCTTGATCGGCGTGCCCTTGTTCACGCGGAAACGGACGACCACTTGGTTCAGGTTCGAAGAATCGATTTCAATTCCGGTGACGTTACCGACATCGATACCGTTCAGCTTGACCTGGGCGTCTGTGTACAGGCCGATAACAGATTCGCTGAATACGGTATAATAGTTGTCGAATTCCTTGTTCAAAAAGCGCGAAAGCACATAGCCTAGGAATACGCAAATCATGACTCCGCAAAGGAGCATGAAGGCGCCAATCTTGATTCGTTCGGAGCGTGTGGTTTCCATAGTTACTCCAAATCAATCGATAAAGTTAAAATGATAATATTCATTGTTGTCTTCTTCCTTGGGGCATTGCCTATTGAAGAAATGCTTGAGTATCGGGTCTTCGCTTTCAAGCCCTTGCTGCAAGGTGCCATCCATGAGCACGTAGCCGTCTTTCAGGTAAATAAAGCGGTCGCAGACAATCTTGATGCTTTCGAGTTCGTGGCTCACGATCACCATCGAAACCCCGAGCGTATCGCGAAGTTCAAGCAAAAGTTCGTCGAGCGAGCGGGCTGTCACCGGGTCAAGGCCAGTCGAGGGTTCGTCGCAAAAGAGCAGTTCCGGCTTCAGGGCGATGGCGCGGGCGAGGGCCGCGCGGCGTTTCATGCCGCCCGAAAGTTCGGAGGGGTACTTGTGGAAGGCGTGCAGCAGGTGGACTTTTTCGAGTCGGTCGGCCACAATCGCTTCCATTTGCTTCTTGGGCATGTAAGGCATGCTGCGGATGAGCGGAAGCATGGCGTTTTCGGCCACGGTCAAGTCCGACAGAAGTGCGCCATTCTGGAATAGTACCCCCGTACGGAGGCGGGTCTCGAAATCGAGGCCTTCCTTGGCGCCAAACTGCTTTCCAAAAAAGGTAATCGTTCCGCTTTCGGACTTGTAGAGCTTGAGGATGTTGTTCATCAGCGTCGACTTGCCGCATCCCGAGCTGCCGAGAATCATGCGGATTTCGCCCTTCTTGACATCGAACGAAATGTCGTTCAATATGGTCTTTCCGTCGTAACCGGCCTTCAGGTGATCTACTTTGAGTGTAATGTCTTCCATGTTTACCTCTAGTAGAATATGAAACTGAACGCGCAGTCCGCGACAATAATGGCAGAAATCGAAACCACGACGCTCGATGTCGTTGCAAGGCCTACGGCTTCGGCGCCTCCTTCGGCATTGAGGCCCTTGTTGCAAGAAATCAGCGTGACCAGCCAACCGAATGCGATGGATTTGACCGTGCTCTTCAAGAAAAGAATCGGCGGAATCCCGTCGCGGATGGACTGGAAATAGTTCGCAAAAGAAATATCAAAGAAAAAGTATCCGATCAAGAAACCGGCGAGGCAGCCCGCGATGCCCGCACAGAAGGCAAGAATCGGGGTACAGATGGTCATGGCGATAAAGCGGGGGACCACTAGGTACTGCACCGGCGAAATGGCCATGGTCTTGATGGCCTTGATTTCTTCGCAGACGGACATGTTCGCAATTTCGGCCGCGATGGAACTGCCGGAACGCCCTGCCAAGATAATGGTCGTTAAAAGCGGGCTGATTTCGGCAAAAATCAGGTAGCCAAGCCCTGAGGCGAGGTAAGAGCCGCCGCCCACGGCTTTGAGCATGAATGAACTCTGGAGCGCCATGGTAAAGCAGATGAGGGCCACCATCAGGAAACATATGCCCGTGGCTTCGGTGCCGAGCATAAAGACCTGCTTGGCGGTGCCGCCGAACTTGCTGCGGCCCTTGTCGAAGGGACCGCAAATCATCCAGTAAATGCTCATGTTCAAGAGGATGAACACCTCGGCGACTTCTTTGGCGACGACGATGGTCTTTGCGCCGATGGCTTCGAGGATGTTGTTGTAGCCGTGCTTGACTTTTTCAGGAATTTTCTCTTTTTTGAGAGCCCTGAGCTGCGCCTTGATTTCTTCGCTAAAGTGGGCGAGCGTGAGCTTGTTGCCGGTTTTTTCGCTTAAGTCGGCGAGGAGCGCAAAGAAGGCATCTCCGCTGTAATCCATGCGCGTGAGGGTAGAACCGTCGAGGCAAAGCGGCTCCTTGTAGAGCGTACGCCTGCACTCCCGCAACAATTCCTTGCTGTTTGCGGCCGTAAGGGTGGTGGGGAGTGTGATCGTTCTTCCTTCCATTAAGGCCAAATCTAGAAAATCAGTAAAAATTGTGTTACTTTTTTTGCTTTTTTACGACAAAAAGCCTTATAAAGAAGATGATTCGCAATACAATCTAATCTTTCCAGGGAGCTTCGGCGCGTTCCTTCACTTTTTGCTCGTGAACTTCGCGTTTTTTATGCCATTCGGCAAGCTGCTCCTTGAAGGTTTCCTTGAGGCGTTCCATGCCGATGTTTTCGCGGGCGCTCACCTGGATTGCTTCGGGGTAGTTTTCGCGGAGTTCCGTACGGCGCGCCTCGTCACAAATTTCAGCCTTGTTGAAAACGCGAATTCTCGGTGTTTCGGGACTGATGATGCCTTCGAGCGTTCGGTGCGTGACTTCAAGATGCTCGCGGTAGTCGGGGGCGGAGCCATCGACGACTTCCAAAATGCAGTCCGCGTGTGAGGCGACGCCGAGTGTACTCTTGAAGGTTTCAATTAAGTTGTGCGGAAGTTTACGGATAAAGCCTACGGTGTCGGATAGAATAATGTTTTCGCCGTCCAGGTAGAGCTTTCGCGTGGTACTGTCGAGGGTGGCGAACAGTTTGTCTTCTACGTAAACGTCGGCGCCTGTCAAGCGGTTGGTAAGTGTAGACTTGCCGGCATTCGTGTAACCGACAATACCGATATGAAAGATGTCGTTTCGGTTTTCGGCTTGGCTTTCACGGGCGTCTTCTATCTTTTCCAGTTTCTTTTTGAGTTCCTGGATTCGCTTGCGGATCATGCGTCGGTCGGTTTCAAGCTGGGTTTCACCCGGGCCCTTGGTTCCGATACCGCCGTTGTGCTGGCGGCAAAGGTGAGTCCATGCACCGGTAAGGCGCGGCATCATGTACTGCAACTGCGCCACTTCAACCATCAAGCGGCTTTCGGCGGTAATGGCATGCTTTGCAAAAATGTCGAGAATAAGGCCGGTTCTGTCGAGAACCTTGATTCCAGGGAGTCTCTGCTCCAAGTTGCGGACCTGCGAACCCGAAAGATCGTCATCAAAAACGACCATCTTGGCGTCCTGTTCTTCGAGGGCGCGCTTGACTTCGCTCACCTTGCCTTCGCCAATGAGTGTTGCCGGACTGAAATTCTGTACGCGCTGTAAAAAACTCTGCACGACTTCGGCGCCTGCGGTTTCTGCAAGTCTTCCCAGTTCAGCAAGCTGTTCGGTGGCAAGCCATGGACGCACTTTGGGTGTTGAAATCCCGACAAGAATGCAGCGTTCCTTTTGTGGCTTGTGTTCGATGGTCAAATCCTTCATACGAGCTACATATTAGAAAAAACTTTTGTTATAATTGCCTTATACAATTTGATTTGCTATGAAAAAGTTTAAGATAAAACGTTGGATGCCTTTAAGCCCGGCCATTATCGTGGTTGCGGTGGCGGTAGTTATTCTTGTTGTTGTTTACGCCTTGATCGCTCGCGAAACCTATTTTAAGCAAGTCGAAGAATCGATTGTGCAAGATACGCAGCGAATGTCTTCGGAATTGACCGAAAAGTTGAAATACGCAAAAAGTAGCATCAAACTGGTGTCTTATTCCGTGTCCACGAAAATGGATGGCCCGGAACTTCGCCGCCCGGAATCGGTATTCCTGTCGATGATGGACGAGGTTCCCTTTTCAAGGATTGAATATATTCGTAAAGACGGCCTGAAGCTTTCTTATGACGAAGAACCGGTTGATGTTTCTGAAAGTGATTTTTTCCGTCAAGGAATCATGGGCAGGTCTGGCGTTTGGATCGATTACAAGGCCAAAACTTTCAGTGAATCTAAAATCAACGTATTTACCCCTCTCTATTACGATCATTCCGTGATTGGCGTGATTTCTGGAATCTTGGGTGGCAAAAAGGACCTTTTGCCCTTGCTCAAGAATACGTTGAATGGGGAATCTACGGTGGTGCTTGTATGCGATGGTGAATTGAATATCATCACGTCAAACATTGTCGAAAACGATTACGGAAAATCTTTTGAAATGCGGGCCCAGGATTTCTTCCCGGCGGACATCTTCGACATGTTCAAGAAGAATGCCGTTATGAAGGAACCGAAAGCATTTAGGTTTACAACGGAATACGGCACATCGATTGCATGCGTTATGCCGGCAAACGAACTGGGGTGGTTCGTGGTACAAATGGTGCCGTACCATGTGCTGACGGGTGTAACCAAGGTAATCGTTCTAAAGTCATTCTTTGCCCTCTTCTTTGTACTGCTCTTCTTTATCATCTATATCCATTCGGTTTACCGAACCAACCGTCGCCTGCGTAGCGAATTGGAAGGCAAACACCTGAACGTCATCAATGCCCTTACGGATTCTTATGGTAGCGCCTTCGTTATTGATTCCATGACCGGTCAGAGCGAAAGCTATTGCATTGACGAGAATGTGTCGCGCTACATGCAAGACGCCTTTGACAAGTCTCCGCATTACGATCAGCTGATGTCGCTGTATGTGAACCGCATGGTGCTGCTCGAAGATCGTCCGCTTTTTGATCGCGTTATCAACTTGGAACGCCTGAATCGCGAATTCCTGAAGCATAACCGCTTTGAATTCATTTACCGCATTTCCAGAGGCGGAGTTATCCATTACATGCAGGTCCATTATGTCAAGCCTTCCAAGGATCGCCCTGAATTTGTCATGGGCATCAAGCTTGTCGATGAATCCATGAATGCGGAACTTGAAAAACGCAAGGAACTGAACGAACAGCGTGTGGCGCTTGTGAAGGCGCTTGACCGTGCGCAGCGTGCAGATAAGGCTAAATCGAACTTCCTGTTCAATATTAGCCATGATATTCGAACTCCGATGAATGCGATTCTTGGCTACGGGGTTCTCACTCAAAAGTATTTGTTGAATCTGAATCTGCCCGAATCTCAAGCCTCGATGCTGAATTACTATATGAGGGGCATTCAGTCGGCGGGCTCGCTTTTGCTCGATATGATCAATTCGGTCTTGAACCTTACGACAATCGAATCGGGCTACGAAAAACTTGAAGAACACCCGGTATTGACCGCTACGCTAAGCGAAGACCTGATAATGACTTTTGAACAGACTGCTAGGCAAAAGAGTGTCATGCTGCAGGTTTCTCGCAATATCAAGTCCCGCTGCGTGTATGTGGATAAGGTCAAGTTCCACCAGATTCTCTTGAATATCGTGAGCAACGCCATCAAGTACACTCGCGCGGGAGGACTTGTCCGTATTTCGCTACGCGACTTGCCGCACGAAACTCCGGGAATGTGCTACATCGAAATGATTGTCGAAGATACGGGCGTGGGCATTTCGGAAGAATTCCTGCCGAAGGTGTTTGAACTTTTTGAACGCGAACAGACGGCGCTTACCCGCGGAATCGATGGCACTGGCCTTGGACTGAGTATCGTGAAGAAACTGGTTGACTTGATGCGCGGAACGGTAAAGATTACAAGCCGAGTGGGCGAGGGAACCCGCGTAGTGGTGGTCACTCCGCACCAGATTGCCGAGGACCAGGTCGAAGAAGTTTCTGTCGAGGAATCGCCGTTTAAGAAATCCCTTGCCGGAAAACGAGTTCTCGTGGCCGATGACGATCCGCAAACGATTGAAATTGTTTCGAGCATGCTTGAAACTGCCAATGCCGATGTCGTTAGCGTCAATACCGGCAACGATTGCTATCGAAAAATTGATATGTCTCCGGCCGGTTCGTTCGACGTCGTGCTGATGGATGTGAAAATGCCTAAGGGCGACGGCCTTGAAACGACGGCGCGAATCCGTAAGATGGAAGATCGCCGCAAGTCGAAATTGCCAATTATCGCCTTGTCGGCAAGCGCCTTTGAAGAAGAAAAAAGGGCCGCTTTTGATGCCGGCGTAAATGGACACGTGACAAAACCGATTGATTTTGCGGAATTGTTCGCGTTGATTATGCGGTTATTGAAGTAGTGGATAAGCCTTTTAATAAATTTGTTGCATGAAATTTCGCCTGACACAAGAAACCTTGAATCGACTGAAACGCTTTCGTAAAAATAAGCGTGCGTTTTGGTCGTTGATCGTGCTTGTGGTGGCGTACCTGTTGTCGCTCACGAGCCCCTGGACCGTTAATGACGAACCGCTCCTGATGCGCTACCAGGGAAAGACTTATTTTCCGGCATTTGTCCGCTATAGTGAAGCGGACTTTGGCGGAGAATACCAGACCGAGGCCGATTACAGCAAGCTGTTTGCGGCGGTGCGCGAATGTGAAGAAGATGCGGCTGAAGGCTTTACGCGTGCTGGTGGCTGCCCCGAAATTTGGGCGATTATGCCTCCGATTGCCCATGACCCCTTGAAGGCGGACTTGAGCGAAGACGGAACGCCTCCGTTTGCGCCGAGTGCGAGGCATTGGCTCGGAACCGACAGCAATGGCCGCGACGTGTTGGCCCGCTTGATTCATGGATTCCGCATTTGCATTAGCTTCAGTTTGCTCTTGACGGTGCTGGGAACTTTCTTGGGCATTGTGATTGGCGGTATTCAAGGCTATCTCGGCAAGTTCTGGGATACGGGCATGCAGCGTTTCATTGAAATTTGGTCGTCGCTCCCGATGCTTTACGTGGTGATTCTGATCGGTAGCATTTACGGCCGCAGTTTCTGGCTTTTGATTTTGATTATGGCCGCGTTCAACTGGATTTCGCTCAGCTATTACATGCGTGCGGAATTCTTGAAACTGCGAGGCATGACTTATGTGCAGTCGGCCAAGGTCCTGGGCATGGGCCACCGCCATATTTTCTTCAAAGAGATTCTGCCGAATGCCATGACGCCTGTGGTCACGCTATTCCCGTTCACGCTGATTGGCGGAATCGGAAGCTTGACATCGCTAGACTTTTTGGGCTTTGGCCTGCAACCGCCTACACCTAGTTGGGGCGAACTCATGAGCCAGGGCCTGAATAACCTTTATGCGCCGTGGATTTCTGTCAGCACGGTGGCCGCTTTGTTCGTTACGCTCCTTTTGACTACGTTTGTAGGCGAAGGCGTGCGAGATGCAATGGATCCGAAGTCGGGAGATCGATATGTCTGACGCAATTGGTAGCCCGGTTTTGCAGGTTCAGAATCTCTCGGTCGCTTTCGGATTTGACAAGAACGGCAAGCCCCGCGAAGGAATTACTCCGCTGCAGGTAACGGACAAGGTCTCGTTCGAAATCAATCAGGGGGAATTCTTTGCGCTGGTGGGCGAGTCCGGCTGCGGAAAGAGCGTGACGGCCATGAGTATTTTGCGCTTGCTGCCGCAACCGAGTGCACAAATTGTCGAAGGTTCGGTGCTGTATCGCGCCGGCGAAAATGCATCGCTGGTGGATCTCGCTAAATTGCCGCTGGCCGAATTGCAAAAGATTCGTGGTTCCGAAATTGCATGCATTTTCCAGGAACCCATGCAGGCGTTGAATCCGGTGGTGACGATCAAGAAGCAACTGCTCGAAGTCTTCAAGTTCTGTGGCATCAAGGGCGATAGCCTTGCCACCATTCGCGAAATGCTGACACTTGCTGGCTTCAAGGATATAGACCGCGTTCTGGATTCTTACCCCCATGAACTTTCGGGCGGCATGTTGCAGCGCGTGTGTATTGTGATGGCTCTGCTTTCTAAACCCAAGCTCATTATCGCCGACGAACCGACGACAGCCTTGGATGTCACGGTGCAGGCGCAGGTGCTAGCGGTGCTCAAGGATATGGCAAACCGCACAGGGACTGCAGTGCTCTTGATTACGCATAATATGGGAATCGTATCGCAGTATGCAGACCGTGTGGCCGTGATGTATGCGGGCCGTATTGTAGAAACGGGTGCTGTTCGCGACGTGATTGATTCTCCGATGCACCCGTACACGCAGGGCTTGCTGGCGGCCATTCCCGAGAACCACAGCGACATGCGTACCATGAAGTCGATTCCGGGGTCCGTGCCGCATCCCCGTGATTTTGCGAAGGGTTGTCGCTTTGCGGACCGCTGCGAAAAATGCGCCGAACAATGCCGCAGCGAAGTTGTTCCGCCAAAACAAAAAGCTCCGGATTCATTGAACCACGAAGCGAATTGTTTTATGCTTTAGTTGTCACACGGATTCGATTTTGCTAACGCAAAATCTGTTTAAATAGAAATATATTAGTCAGTTACATATCGGTCTTTCTTGCATTTTGTATTTGTCAGTTTGCAAGTAGATTCGCCTTCTAAATTTAGTGAGCGTAATTTCGTGAAATTTTGAACATCATTTTTTATTGATGTTGAGTCAATTGCTGAGCCATCTAAACGATTTTGGTACATCAGATAACAATATGGGTCTTGTTTGCATTCGTTATAGGAATCTGTTACAAAGGATAGAATGCTTTCTTGGTTGCTAAATGAAGCGAACGTAATTTGATCGTCTGCACTTAATTTAAAAACAGCATGATGCTGGTTCTCTTCGGCTTGAGTTTCTGTAAGCAGGGTGTCTTTCAAGGTAAAAGAGGTCCAATATGTTTCTTCAAGCCTTTTCATAAAACTAGATAACTTCCAATCATCTTTTGTTGCCGTATGTAGAAAGGGTCCGCTAAAGATAATGCTGTCGTTGTCTGTGTAGAGAACACCATTTTTTACGTGTATGGCTGACTCACATTCGAATGTGTAATCGCAGCTGGTGACTTCGTTATTATCATTCCCTGTTGATGCAGGATTTTTTGCATCTGAACTACTGTCATCGGAACAGGCTGTAATGAATAGAATTCCTAATAAACTGAAGATTATTTTATTCATTTTATTTTCTCCCTGAGCCTAATTATGACTTACTTGAATTCCTTGCACCACTTAGGCACAATGTCCGTGGCCTTGCCTTCCACGAAAACATCGGTGTAAGGATCGCTTGTCGGAACTTCCAGATTCAGGCAAGTCACCTTGGCGCCAAAGCTCTTGGCAAAACTCTTGAAACCGGCGGCGGGGTAGACCACGCTACTCGTGCCGATATACACGAATTCCTTGCAATGCCTTAAGGCGTCCTGGATATCTTCCATGTAAAGCGGCTGCTCGCCAAAGAACACGATGTCCGGACGGCTCATGCCGCCGCAGAACGGGCAACGCGTATCCAGCGTTTCTTCGCCTTCGAAAATGAATTCGTGCTTCGGATTCTTTTCGCAGGTAAGGCGCATCAAGTCTCCGTGCATGTGCAGCACACGCTTGGAACCGGCGCGTTCATGCAGGTTGTCCACGTTCTGCGTCACAAGCAAAAAGTCGTCGCCCAAGCGTTCTTCGAGTTCTGCAAGCGCAAAGTGAGCTGCGTTGGGTTCGTGTTCCTTGAGTCCCTTGCGCAAGAAGTTGTAGAAATCCTTTACGCGTTTCTTATCGCGGTAGTAGCCTTCGGGCGTGCACACGTCGTCAATGTTTTCGTGTTCCCACATGCCGTCGTTGCCGCGGAAGGTGCGCAGTCCCGATTCCGCACTGATGCCGGCACCTGTTAAAACGACCAGTCTTGGAAATTTGGTAGAACTCATTAGCAGATTCCTCCAAAGAAAAGGGTTTCGGCGACAATGCCGTGTTCAAAGTCAGGCAGGTAAAGGCTTTCATTTTCGCCGTGGGCGTTGCATTCGGGGTCTTCAAGGCCCGTCAGCAAAATAGGAATGTCTCCGAATGTGTTGCGGAACAGTTCTGCACCTGGAATGCTTGCGCCGCAACCGATAAACTTGGTTTCGGCGTTGTAGGCGGTGGCCATGGATTCGCTCATTTTCTTGAAGAACGGGTGAGCGGTATCGGTCACGAAGGGGTTGGCTCCATCTTCGGTAATAATGCTGCATTGCAGTCCGTAAGGCACTTGTGACTGCAAGAATTCGACCAACTGCTGGGTCGCCACATCGGCGTCCATGCCGGGAGCGAGTCGAATGCCAATGCGTGCGTAAGCGCTGTTCTGCAGAACGTTTCCGGCGTTTGTGCGGCTGCCGATTTCCATCGCGGTCACCACAATGGAGGGCCTGCGCCACAGCGACAAGAGAATTTCGTCTTCAGGGACTTTGAGCTTCACGCTTTCCAGAATGCCGCCGTCGTTTCTGAAAATCTTTTCGGTCATGCCGAGGCTCTTGTAAGAGGCGAGTTCAGCCTCGGTCGGGGGCACCAGGGTGTCTTCAAAGTTCGGAATCAATATATTGCCCTTGCCGTCGGTAAGGCTTGCAATCATGCGGCAAAGCACCTGGCCGGGGTCAGGAATCGGGCCCGACCAGCTTCCGGAATGGAGCGGAGCCTTGGTCGCCTTGAGTTCCACATTCACTGCACTCATGCCGCGGAGCGTCGTCGTAATCGAGGGCGTGCCTTTGGCAAAGTTTCCGAGGTCTGCTACAATCACGGCATCGCACTTTAAAAGTTCGGCGTTCTTCTTCAAGATGACTTCAAATCCGGCACTTCCGGATTCTTCTTCGCCTTCAATCAAAAACTTGAGGTTCGGACCGTCATTCTTTTTCCAGGCGCGCACTTGCTCGAGGGCGGCCAGGTGGGTCACGATGCCCGCTTTGTCGTCGGCCGTGCCGCGGCCATAGAGTCGGTCGCCCTGGTGGCTCGCTTCAAAAGGCTTGGTGTTCCAGAGAGCTTCGCGCATGGGGGGCTGCACGTCGTGGTGGGCGTACAAAAGCACGGTTGGCTTGTCGGGGCTGGTCAAGCTTTCTCCATAGACCGAGGGGCGTCCGCTCGGCGGCAACAGAAATTGCACGTTGGTAAGCCCGGCATCCAAGAAAAGTTGCTTCACGGCTTCTGCGGATTCCAGCACGTATTTCTGGTCAAAATTGTCAAAACTGATGGAGGGAATACTCACCAGATCGCTTAAGGTCTTGATGTATTCCGGCATTTTCGTATGGATTGCCAAGACAATAGAATCGATCGTTTTCTGTTCCATTTTTAGCCCTCTTTCGCTTAAACAAAATAGAAAACGAATCCCAAAATGGTCGCCCAAGGGTGATATTTTCTATTTTTTTGATATAAGTTTCGGCAAAAGGAATTCCCATGTCTTTCAACTGCGTGAATCACGAATATTACCTGAACTTTGGCGACCGCGTTTTGGCGCTCATTCGCCGCATTTTTCACAAATATCCCGAATTCCGCCACGATTCTTTGAAACATGTGGCTAGGTTTGCGCCGTATATCCCGTTCATGGGCGGGCGTCCGGACTTGAGCAAGACTCTCAAGCGCGTCATTACCTTCCCGGACCATAGCAATTCCCTGTACCTTGGTTGCCCCATTATTTTGGCTGCTGGTGCCAACAAGACAGCCAAGCGCATTTGCGACTATGCCAACATGGGCTTTGGCGGCATTTCCGTGGGAACTGCCACCCGCAAGTTCCGTGAAGGCAACACGCACCGCCCGCGTATTGGTTTTCTGGAAAATGACCGTGCTATTCATAACAGCATGGGCCTGAACAACGAAGGCGTCGAAGTCATTGCCCGCCGTGCCGACGAACAGTTGACCAAGGCTCACAAGGTGGGGCTTTGCGTGGGTGTGTCCGTGGCAGAAACCCCAGGTCTTACCGATGACGAAGAAAAGCTGAAGGACTTGCTCGAAAGTTTTGCCATCGCCTACAAGGCGGGCGACTTTATCGAAATCAATTTGAGCTGCCCCAATACTGGTGAATCCCGCGTAGATATGGATTTGTCGTTGACCGAACGCATTTTCGGCGAAATCATGAAATACCGCAATGCCCAGGCGATTCGCAAGGCCGTGTATGCTAAGATTAGCCCCGACCTGTCGGAACGTCACTTGGTGAACGTGATGGACATGATTGTGCGTACGGGCGTAAACGGTGTGGTGGTAGGCAATACTTACCCGACCAAAAAGATGAGCGAACTCCCGGTGGAATCCAAGCTCGAAAACTTGACTCCGCTTCGTGCCGACGGTGACTGTGGCGGCATGTCGGGTAGACCGCTCTACGAAAACATGATGTGGAACGTGACCTACATCCGTAAGCATTACCCCCAGATTAGCGTGATTGCCTGCGGCGGTATTGACCACGGGTTCAAGATTTTTGACCTCATCAAGCTTGGTGTTGATGCGGTGGAATGCTACTCGGTGGTGGCTTTCCGCTGGATGGCCGCGCATGCCATGCGTAAGGAACTCGAAGCCGCCCTGTTTGAAACGGGGTTCAAGACTCTTTCGGACTACGACGACCACAACCCCAAGCAAACGAAAGCTGTTTAAATGAAATTCTCCAGAATTATTCCTTTTGTCCTTCTTGCGAGCGGGATCTCTTTTGCGGTTCCCTGGCTCGGCGTTACTTTTAAAAAGTCCACTTTTGAAAATCACCTCGCCTTGAACGTTATCGGCGTGCATCCCGAATCGGGCTGCTTTTCGGCGGGCATGGTTGCGGGCGACCAGATTGTTGGCGTCGAAGGTCAAACGCTTACTGGCATGGCGCAGATCCAGTCTGCGGTCAATGGCCATAAGGCGGGACAAAAGGTCAAAATCGAAATCGTGCGCGAGGGTAAAAAGAAAACGCTGACGGTTGCTCTCACCGAACGCCCCGATGACATCAGCAGTCTCACGGGTTCCGCCATTGGCAGTAAAATTGCCAAGTTCGGTGAAAACTTTTACAAGAATGGCGAAAAGCGCAAGGAAAAACCGAAGGCCACCTTGCTCGACTTCTGGGCCACCTGGTGCGGACCTTGCCGCAAGACGCTTCCGGTGCTCGCAAACATCTATAAAAAGTACAGCGACAAGGGTGTCGAAGTCATTGGAATTGCAGACGAGTCTGTGGACGTGCTGAATGATTTCTATGCGCACCAGCATGCGTCGCCGTATCCGCTTTACCGTGACGCTAAAAAAGAAATGTGGATGCGCTATGGCATCCACGCAGTTCCGACACTGATGTTACTCGATAAAGACGGTTACATCAAGCGGGTCTGGAGCGGCGCTCCGACCGAATACATGATTGAACAAATCCTGAAGGATGTTCTGGATTAATTATTCAATAGCCGCTTTTTTCTGAGAAGCGAAGATATCTTCGTATTCTTCTTTGCTGATGCGGGCGTAACCCGTGGTAATGCCGCCAAATTCGTAGTAAGCGGAGTCGCCCTTGACGCTCATGCAGTAAGGCATGTCAAGTGTATTCTTGCCGCAGAGCTTGCCTTCTTGGATGGTGGCGGAGAGATCGCCGTTCACGTTACGAATCGTGAAGTCCTGGTTGTTTTCACTCAAGACTTCAAAAATCATATTTGCTTCGCCTTTCCAGCAACCGGTATAGTTGGCGTTGTCGCCGCAGCCGAAAAGGAACATCGAGGAAATAAGGGAGGCGGAAATAAGAATAACTTTCTTCATGCCCTTAAAATAGTATTTTTGAATGCGTTAAAATGCAATTTTTTGTTAAACATTTGTATTTGTTGGCGCCTGTGCTCGCTATTGCTGCCTTATTTGGCGTTTACAGGCTCATTAAGGCGAACGACCGCCCCATTCCGCATTACGAGCCCAAGCAGGTCGAAGATACCTGGTCTGCCGAAGAATACATGCGCCATTTGAATCTGAAACCTTTCAACCAGCGCGAAGTTCACCGATTGTTACTCAAGCGTACCCGCCAAAAAGAAGGCGTGTACCTTGAAAGCCTGCTCCCCGTGATGGATACCGCGGGGCTTGAAATCATTCGCTGCTATCATAAGGTCATGGGCGACGATTATGTGCCCGTGATTACAAGCGGTAACGATTATCCGTACCACAAGAAAAATTCAAGGCATTACAAGAATGCGGCCATGGATTTCCGCATTGTCGATATGCACATGAACAAACGTCGCGAAGTTGTAGAAATGGCCCAAGATAAACTCGGGCCGCGATTCAAGGTGCTCTGGGAAAAAGGTGAAATGGAGCACCTGCATGTCGAAATGACTGAGGTCGAATAGATTACTTACAGCACCTGAACCCTACGTTCGGGTACTGGTTCTGCGGATAGAAACTGAATTTGTTGTCGGTGCACTTGCTTTCGTTGTTGGTGTTCCATGCACCACCAGCGACTAAGTACATGTTCGGGTGATCCTTGCTCGTCGTCGAAGTCCATTCCCAAAGGTTTCCGTTCATGTCGTACATGCCGTACCAGCTGCGGCACTGTTCCTTACGGCCACTGCGCTTGGCTGCCTTCGTGTTGGTGTTGCACTTGTTCTGCTTGTAGCTGTCGCCGTAGCTGTAGCGAGTGTTGTCCTTGCTCTTGCAAGCGGCTTGCCATTCGGCGAGGCTGCAAAGGTGCTTGCCTTCTTGCTGGCAAAGGCTTGCGGCCTGTTCCTGGCTTACCATGTCGCGGGGGAGCTCGTCAGCCTTGTTCGGGTATTCGTATGCGTCTACGCAAACGGTCTTGCCGCCGAGCGGTACGGGGTAGGCGTTCTTGCCGCAAATGTTGTCGCTAGCCATATCATACTTGGCTTCTTCCCAGGCTGAGCGGTTGCCCACGGAGTCTTCGGCATAGAAGAATACGGAACCAGTCTTGTTATATTCAATGGCCTTGCCTGCTTCTTGAGCGTGGAGCGTGTCGCCAATAGAGAGGAATGTCTTACACTTGATTTCTTCGCACTTGACCTTGAGCTTAATCGGGTCGTAGTAACGGCCTGCAGGCGGTGCGATTTCGGCGACGGGCGGCACCTGGTCGGCAGCACGGATACTGTCTTGAATGCGCTTCTTTTCGAGCGAATCGGCCCTTGCCTTTTCGATAGCCGCCAACGAATCGGCGATGCGCTGCAGGCTGTCGGCGCGAGCCTTGTCGATAGCGGCGAGGCTATCCTTGATGTGGTTCAGACTATCGCGCACGTGGCGAATGCTATCGCGGTTCACGTTGTTCTGGAGTGCAGCCAAAGAGTCTGCTATGCGCAGGCTGTCGGCGATGCGGGAACTGTCGGCACTGAGCTTTGCCAACGAATCGGCCATACGGATGCTGTCGGCATGAGCCTGTTCCAAAGCACGCAGACTGTCGAGCGTCTGGCGGCGTTGCATTTCAAGTGCAGTTTCCTGCTCCTTGGCAAGCGCTTCTTGCTTGATCTGGTCCAAGTGGCACTGCACAATAAAAAGGGTCACCAACAAGAGGAACATCAACACGAGAATGGCGATGTTCTTTTTCTTGCGCTTATTCTTCAACTGATCTTCGTTTTCGTTTGCCATAAAATCTAGCCTGCTTTTTCTTCGGCGGTTTCGGACTTTGCCGATTCGCGGACGTCGTTAAAGAGTTCGCCCCAGTGGCGAATGATTTCTTGTTTCAATTCTTGAACGCTAATGTTTCTGCGCAACGTGTTACGGTAGGCGATAGAGATGTAGCCCGTTTCTTCGGACACCACGATCACGAGGGCGTCGCATTCGGCGGCCAAAGCCTTAGCAGCGCGGTGGCGCATGCCGTAGCCCGCTTCTTTTTCGGCGTTACCCGTGGGCATGGGCAAGATACAGCCGGCGGCAATAATGCGCTTGGTGTTCATGATGACTGCGCCATCGTGCAAAGCGGAATTCGGGAAGAAGAGGGCACGTAAAAGTCTAGAGCTGATTCGGGCGTCCAAGATTTCACCGGTGTCGGCGTAGTTACGCAGGCCCACGCGCTTTTCAAGCACAATCAGCGCACCGGTGTGTGTCTTTGCCAGGTCTTGGCAGGCGCTTGCGATGGTCTTGGTGATTTCGTCGAGACCGCTGGAATGGAAAAACAGGTTGTGAAAATCGAGCTTACTGGCGGCCTGACCGATACGGGTGAGGGCGCTTCGAATTTCGGGCTGGAAAAGAATCACGAGTGCGATAATACCGAGGGTCGCAAGGTTACTGATAAGCCATACGACGGTGTGGAGTTCCCACCACTGCGCAATAATCCAGGCGAGAATCAAAAGCAATCCACCGAAAATCATCTGGGCGGCGCGGGTTCCGCGGAACAGCAAGAAGATGTAGTAGATGATAATCGAAATCAGGAGCACGTCCAGAATATCTGCTGGACGCACATCGATAATCCCGAATAGCTTAAACAGAATCATTTCTTAACGCCTCCAAATACAACAAGGATTCCTTGGCCTCTTTCACGTCATGCACGCGAATGCAGCTGGCGCCACCGAGTACGGCAACGATTCCTGCCGTAACGGTCGGAATCAGGCGGTCGCTTGTTTCGAGACCGGGCATTTTACCAATATAGGACTTGCGCGAGGTTCCGATGAGAACGGGGTAGCCGTCTTTCAGGAATTCTTCGGTGGATTTCATCAAATCGATGTTGTCCTGCGCGGTTTTTCCGAATCCAATACCCGGGTCAATGCAAATCTTTTCGCGCTCGACGCCGAGGTCCAAAAGCTTTTTCACCTGCGCCAAGAGTTCTTCGCGGACTTCCTGCACCACGTTCGTGTACGGCTTGAAGTCCTGCTGCATGGTACCGAAGTTTCCGCGAATGTGGTTCAGCACGACGGCTGCCTTGGTGTCTGCGACGGTCTGGAGCATGTTCGGGTCCATGGCGCAGGCGCTAATGTCGTTGATGATGTGGGCCCCGAGCTTCATGGTTTCTTCGGCGACCTTGGCTTTGACCGTATCGACTGAGATATAGAATTCGCGTTCTTTGGCGAGCTTGGCCAGACGTTCTACCACGGGGCATACGCGGTCCAGTTCTTCTTGCAGGCTGACAGGCGCGCTTCCCGGGCGGCTGCTTTCACCACCGATGTCTAGAATTTCGGCGCCCTGGTCCAGGAGCATCAAGGCGTGTTCGTAGGCGGCGTCAGGCTTGTTGTGCTTGCCGCCGTCAAAAAAACTGTCCGGAGTCACATTCACAATACCCATAATCAGCGGAGTCTTGCAAGGCAGAACCTTGTTGCCGATTTTCCAAGGGAGAGAGCGACTATGATCCAGAACTTCTTTGAACATTACGAGTTTTCCTGTTTCGGTTCTTCGGAGGACTTTAGCGTTTCGGTATGGGCATCGCCATCATTTGCCGGAGTGGTTCCGGCAGCGGGTGCGGGCTTGATTTCGGCTACGGGTGCATCAGTGACCGGTGCTACCGGCGGTTGCTTGCCCGGGTCAGGCGGCGGCGTATTTTCGCGCTTCTTCTTTTCTTCCATTTCTTCGAGCGCCTTGTACTGGCGGCTCTTCTTGGTGCCGGTCAGTTTTTCGCCGGCCATCACGCGGTCAATTTCTTCGCGGTCGAGCACTTCGAATTCAAACAGCGCTTCGGCGAGGTCGATGAGTTTGTCCTTGTTCTCTTCGATGAGTTTCTTGGCGGCCTGGTCCAGACGCTTGATGAGGTTGTTCACCGCGTTGTCGATCTTTTCGGCCATCATTTCGGACATTTCTTTCGGCTTGCTAATTTCGCGGCCGAGGAACACTTCGCCGTCGGTGCGGCTGTAGCATACCGGTCCGATTTCGTCGTCGAAGCCCCATTCCGTCACCATCTTGCGGGCAAGCTCCGTGGCGCGCTGGATGTCGTTGCTGGCACCCGTGCTCTGGTGGTTGAAGAAGATGAGTTCGGCGAGGCGGCCGGACATCATGATCATGATGCGTTCTTCGGCGTATTCGCGGCTGTAGCTTACTTGGTCGCGTTCGGGCAGACTCATGGTCACGCCGAGGGCGCGGCCGCGCGGGATAATCGTAATCTTGTGGAGCGGGTCAGAATGCTTGCACAAGAGCGTCATCAAGGCGTGGCCTGCTTCGTGGTAAGCGGTGTGGCGCTTTTCTTCGTCGGTCATCAGGAGCGTGCGGCGCTCGGCACCCATGCTGAGCTTGTCGCGGGCTTCTTCAAAGTCAAGCATCGTGACTTTCTTGTTGTTGAAGCGAGCGGCCAAGAGGGCGGCTTCGTTCACCAAGTTTTCGAGGTCTGCACCTGCAAGACCAGGAGTCCCCTTTGCAACGGCCTTCACGTCCACGTCGTCGGCCAGGGGAACCTTACGCTTTTTCAGGTGAACCTTCAAGATTTCTTCGCGGCCCTTTAGGTCGGGGAGTCCCACCACAATCTGGCGGTCAAAGCGGCCGGGGCGCAGCAATGCCTTGTCGAGTACGTCGGGGCGGTTGGTTGCGGCAATCAAAATCACGCCTTCGTTGGCGGTAAAGCCGTCCATTTCCACCAGCAACTGGTTCAAAGTCTGTTCGCGTTCGTCGTGACCGCCACCGAGACCAGCACCACGCTGGCGACCTACGGCGTCAATTTCGTCGATGAAGAGAATGCACGGGGCGTTCTTCTTGCCTGTTTCAAAGAGGTCGCGTACGCGGCTAGCACCCACGCCCACGAACATTTCCACAAAGTCGGAACCGGACATGCTAAAGAACGGAACTCCTGCTTCGCCTGCAACAGCGCGGGCGAGGAGCGTCTTACCGGTACCCGGAGGGCCAACGAGCAATGCACCCTTCGGAATACGTCCGCCGAGGGCATCGAATTTTTTCGGGTCCTTCAGGAATTCCACGAGTTCCTGCAAATCTTGCTTGGCTTCGTCGCAGCCGGCCACATCGTTAAAGGTGGTCTTCTGCTTACCGTTCAACTGTTTTGCCTGGCTCTTGCCAAAGCTGAATGGACCCTTGCCGCCGCCACCCATCTGGCGGTTCATCATCAGGTAGAAGAATACAATTAGGAGAATCGCTGGCAAGAAAGCGACAATCGTGTCGAGCCAGGTGCTGGATTCGTGAATGACCTTGACCTTGACGCCCTTGAACATTTCCCAGGCGGTAATCTGGTCGTTGCTGACTTCCAGCATGTGGCTGCGGAAGGCTTTCGTATTGCCGTTGTCGGCCGATTTGGTGAAACGGGCGAGCGCGCTCTGGCTCTTTTTCGCTTCAGCCTTTTCTTCGGCACTCATTTCGCGTTTACCTTCGATAATCACGCCATCGGGGGTCTTCTGGAGCGAAAGTTCGGTAATGACCTTGGTGGAGTCGCCCATCATGGCCAAAAATTCGGTGCGCGTAATGTCATTTTCGCCGTCTTTCCCTGCAAGCGGGAACATGACGAACAACAAAAGAATCATCACTAACAAAATGATAAAGTTCTTGCTACGGTAGGGAGGGGTCGGTTTAGGTTGACTCATAAATTCCTTTTATACGTTCACTTGCAAGATACAAATTTTAGGGCTGCCTCGACGCTTTCAAATTCGCAAATCAAGACGGTAGAGCCCTTTTTGACGATAGAACGCTTGCGGTAAGCGGCGCGTACGGGAATTTTAACATGGGCGGGCTCTGTTTGGCTGTACAAGAAGCCAATCGGAAAGCGGAATCCCTGTTCCGAAAGCCATAAACGAAACATTTCGGAAAGGTCTGTACTTTCGTGAGCGAGCAGAACCTTGCGAAGTTTTTTCTTGTCCAATGCGATTCCTGCCCACATGTCATGCTGACGAAGGTCAGCATCAGCATTTCCTGCCTTCAAAACAGGCGCGAAAAGCGACTCGCCTGCATTCATCACTTTCGCATACGCCTTATCCGCCAACAGGGCAATTCTGCATAATTGCGTCGCTGCGCCGGGGCTTTCTTTTTCTAGCTGCGGGAGAAATTCGTGTCGCACCTTGTTTCGTGCAAATTTTACGTCGGAATTGCTCTCGTCTTCGCACCACTCAAGATTGTTTTCGCGAGCATACGTAAGAAGTTCCGCCCGAGTCGTGTTTAGCAGAGGGCGGTAAATGTTGTCTCGTACTTCCTGAATCCCCTTGAGTCCCGCAAGCGTTGTTCCTCGGCGGAGTCGCATGTACATCGTTTCCGCTTGGTCGCCTGCATGATGCGCTGTCACGATGGCGTCGCAGTTTTCGGCGGCTTCTTGTAGCGCCTTGTACCTTGCATCTCTCGCGTTTTCTTCGAGCGAACCTTCGGCGTTTTTTAGCGCTTCGCCGTTCAAGCGTTTCAAGAAAAATGGTATGTTGTACTTGCGGGCGAATGCTTCGACAAATGTGGCGTCGCGGTCGGCTGTTCCTTCGCGCAGTCCGTGATGCACATGCGCAATTCCCAGCCATTCAATCCCGAGCGCTTCGCGATTCTTGATGAAATAATGCGCCAGGCAAATAGAATCTAGACCGCCCGAAACCGCAAGCAACAGGCGCTTGAACCCATGACGTCGAATTCTATCTGCGATGGAATCTTTCAAAAGAAACCTTAAACCCTTTACTGCCTAAAGATAATAATTTATATTTGCCCCTCAAGGAGGCCACTATGGCTAAACATAACAGTAAGGCGGCTGGCAAATTGGCCGAAACCGCCAAGGAGAGCGTGATGTTGCGCATGCTGCGCATTGACGGCTCCCAGAATGGAGCCACACTGCGGACTAGAATCGTCCGCGACAAGACGAAGTACACCAGAACCCTTAAACACAAAAAATCCCTCGCCGATGCGGGGGATTTCCCTTTTATACAGGCCGCAGCAGGTTATTTGCCCGTTGCAATCTTGCCGTAAAATTCCTTGACGTCTTCCCAGCGGTAATACGGGACGTCGGGACAGTTCTTTATGGTTGCTGAATCGCATGTCACAGGCAGTTTTTGCTCGATTTCGTTGAGCATCACCTTCACAAGAATCGGGGCGCCCTTCTTGCTTGACTTGTAGAATACGAGCTGTACGTTGGCGGCCATCGGACTGATTTCGTAGTCGCGCCAGATTTTGTGCAGGTTTTCCATGTCGGCGGTTTCGATGCCGGTGTTCTGCGTGCCGTTTTCTAGTTGTAAAAGTACTGCAAACGGGAAAATGACGGTGTCGTGGCCGAAGCGGAGCGTCGCGGTGGTCTTTTTCGCGGGCTTCTTACCTGCGGTTTTGTCTGTTTTGGCTGTGTCGGCGGCAATCACCTTGTCGGCTTCGTCCAAAACGTTTTTCAGGAGCGGACGTGCGTTTTCGAGCCCCTGCTTTTTGGCGAAGGGATTGTTGCCGAGAACGCTATACCACCAGGCATTTTGTGCGTGCCAGCGAGCGGTGAATTCTTCGTCGGTCCACAAATCGTCAAAGTTGAATTCGATTTCGGGGCTGCCTTGCAGGCTGTTTCCGATTTCGTAAATCTTGCTTAAAAGATCGCCTCCGTCTACATTCTTCTTGATGTAGTTGGAATCGTTGAAAAGGGCGCGCATCATGCGTGTCGGATTCACATGGCTGTATAGCTTTTCGTTTTCCTTTTGCCAGGCAGGCGTGTTCGATTCGTTGATAATTTTGCCGAAATCAAGCGGGCTGATGAAACTCATCAGGTACTTGCCCGATTCCTGGTGAATCTCGACCTTGGGCTTTAGCGCGTGCAGTTCTTCGAGGAATGCTGCCATGCTCACGACGCAGCGCACGCTAGTGCTGGCGTAGGCTTCAACGTAGGCGTCGTTCTTGAACACTTCCGGGAAGTTCTTGACCATGCGTTTTGCGATACCCTGGTGCTGGGCCACGCCGAGCTGGGTCAAATCGCCTGCGCGCGGGGCGGCGTATTCGTCTAAGTACTTGGCGCGTTCAAGCAGGCTTTTGCCCAAATCGGTGAGCTTGCCTAAAGAATCGGCCTTGGCTAGCGTGTTGTACAGAGCATGGTAATGGTCGGCAGGCTGGTGAAAACGGCTGCCGTGTCTGCCGTAATGGCTCAGATAAAACGGCTTGTAGCCGGCGGGAGCCTTGGTGTACTTGGCGGTCGGAGTGGGGTAGGCGTAGTAGTTGCTACCCATCTGGTGACGGTCCTGGGCAAATCCTGAAATTGCTACCGCGAACAATAACGCAAGAATTTTTTTCATTTTATTCTCCCGCATCCCACATTACACATTGCTCATTGCGGCGGAGCCGCTCACTTTTCACATTTCTTAAAAAAGCAGCTGCGAGCGCCCGTGTGGCAAGCCACTTGCGGGCCCTGCATGCGGACCTTGAAAAGCAAGGCATCGCTGTCGCAGTCGGCGGCCCATTCCACGACGGTCATCACGTTTCCGCTGGTGTCGCCCTTGTGCCAGTATTCCTTGCGGCTACGGCTCCAGAACACCATTTCGCCACAATCGTGGGTGCGGCGGAGTGCTTCTTCGTTCATCCAGGCCATCATCAGAACGTCGCCCTTGTCGGCATCTTGAACGATTACCGGCGCAAGTGCAACACCGTCCACAACGACTTCGAACTTTACTTCTTTAATCAAATCTTCGAACTTCATGATTAACCTCTCACCTGACCGTTGCCGCGGAGAATCCACTTGTAGCTGCAGAGGCTTTCCACGCCCATAGGGCCGCGGGCATGCAACTTGTCGGTGGAAATGCCCACTTCGGCACCGAGGCCATATTCGCCACCGTCGGCAAAGCGGGTGCTGGCGTTCACCATCACGCTGCTGCTGTCCACGTTCGCGACAAAGTAGTCCTGAACGGCGGTGTCTTCGGCAACCACGGCTTCAGTGTGGCGGCTGCTGTTCTTTTCGATGTGGTCGCAGGCTTCGGCAACGTTATCGACGAACTTGACGCTTGCCTTGAGGGCCAAGTATTCGTGGTGGTAATTGCTGTCATCGCCAATATCCTTGATACGGCTGTCATGGCTCTGGGCGTCCTTGTTGCCAAAGAGTTCCACGCCACGATCGGCGAGGCAATCAATCAATTTCTTCGTTGTGGCTTCGTCGATATGGCGGTCGATAATCACGCATTCCATGGCGTTGCACACACCCGTGCGCTGCGTCTTGGCGTTAATCAAGATGTTAACTGCCTTGTCCATATCGGCAGACTTGTCCACGTACACGTGGCAAATGCCGTTGAAATGCTTAATCACGGGAATCTTGCTCTGTTCAACGACCGCGCGAATCAGGCGCTCGCCACCGCGGGGAATCACGAGGTCGAGGCAGTCATTGCGCTGCAAAAGCATACCGACCAGGTCGTGGCTCGTTTCGGTCACGAGCTGCACGGCGTCTTGATCGATGCCTGCTTCGGCCAATGCTTCATGGAAAATCCCGGCGAGGCACTTGGCAGAATTCAGAGATTCCTTACCGCCTCGCAAAATCACGGCATTGCCTGCCTTAAAGCAGAGGCATGCGCCATCGATTGTTACGTTCGGACGGCTTTCAAAAATAAAGAATACGGAACCGATAGGTACGGCCACGCGGCTAATCTTGATGCCGTTCTTCAGTTCGCGGCTTTCGAGAACCTTGTTCAGCGGATCTGCGAAGGATGCGATTTCTTCGGCACCCTTGGCCATGGCCTCGATGCGGGCGTCGTTCAATGTCAGACGGTCCATCTTCGAGTCGTCGAGCTTTCCGGCGGCGGCTTCAAGGTCAATCTTGTTTGCTGCAAGGATTTCTGGCTTACGCTCGCGCAAAATCTGGGCAACGCGGTTCAGCACGGCGCTACGCTTTTCACCCGGCAGGGTACGGAGCGTCTTGCTTGCCTTCTGGGCATTTCTGGCCAAAAGGTCGGAGTATTCTTCCAAGTTGGAATATTTCAAATTGGAGCAAGTCATAAGCCGTTTTTATCCTTTTTTGAGCATTTATCGTGATTGTTTCAATTGTTTTACATTGTAAAACTTGATTTTCATCACATTGGAGTATAAGTTAGTGTCGTACAGGTTTGTTTTTACCCGCGACGAGGGTTTATAGTCGCAAGGTATCGGACTTGGGTGTTTAGACTCGGTGCAATCCTTCTCTCTCGGGGAAGCACCGAGTCTTTTTTTGTTCGAATCTTTTACAGCAAGTTCACGATCGTCGCAAACAGCTTGTCGGCGAGCACGTTCGTTTCCAGACCTTCGAATACGTTGAACTGGTTGAACATGATCTTGCCGTTACCGAACGGGTAGAGCTGCAAGTCCGAACCGGTCTTGACTTCGCCGTCCTTCAAAGTGACGGAGCGTGCGAACACCTTGGCGCCCGGCAGTTCGTTCAGCGAGAGGCTCGGCATCACGGCTGCAGCATTGCTGTCGAGAACAGAGGCTTCGCCGAATACCGGTGCAAGTTCGGAACCCTTGGGCAGGTAGTGCAAGCTGAGTTCGTTTGCACCCGTGCTCCAGTGAGATTCGATATTGCAGTCGAACTGGTGGCTCTGGTTCAGGTAGTCGATATCTTCCTGCGTGAGGTCCGAGAGCAAAAGCGTCTTGCCGCCGTTCTTCACCACGTCAACGAGCTTGTCCAGGATTTCGTCGGGCCAAGAGCTCAGGTTGGCGGTAAAGATCACCTGTTCCGGACCAGTGAGAGCGGCCAGTGCGTCGCTGGATTCTTCGCTGTTGTCCAGGAAGCAGACCTTCTTCATGGCGCTCTTCACATCGGCTTCGGCGATCACGATCAAGTCTTCTTCGGTCGTGTGGATCTTGTTGCCGTCGTTGATGAGAGTCATCTGCAACTTGTAGCTGCCTTCGGCACGCGGAGCCATCATGGTGCAAATGCCCATTTGCGTAAGGCTCGTCTTGCCGGCCGGTTCTTCAGGGGAAATCTTGTCGGTGGCGAGTTCCTTGCCCTTGTCGTCCACCAGCTTGACTTCCACAGACACGTCTTCGTAACGGCTGTTGTTCAGGAGCGTCACCTGGAAGCTGATTTCGCTCTGCGGGGCGACCACGTGTTCCAGTTCGCTGATCAAGGCGCGGCTCGGAGTCGTGATTTCCTTCGAGAAATCTTCGAAACCCTTGCTGACGCGGTTTTCGTCGCACAGACCGTCAAATTCGGTGCCGCAGTCGGCCCACTGGTCCAGGAAGAAACCGGCAATCTGCGGGTTGCTCTGGAGGGCGGTAATCTGGTCGAGCTTGCTCTTGATGGCGATGCGGTTGGCGTCGGCCACAAAGCTCTTGTAGTCCTTCCAAATGGACATGTCGCTTTCCACGAAGGTTTCGATTGCCTTGATGGCGTTCTTGATGGCCTTCTGGTTCTTGGAACTGCGCGGTCCCTTGATGTTGGTGGCCGTTTCCGGGAGGAGCGTGTGGTTCTTGAGCGTCACCAGCATCTTGTTGTTGATGTCGCTGACTACGTTTTCTTCTTCGTCCTGGAAGTGGCTGTCGCCAAGGCCTGTATCCGGCACGGAAATTTCTTCGGCGTCACGGTCAAAACTGTGAGCCAAGAAATGCGTATAGGCGGCATTCGGCGTCATGCGCGGGTTCATGCGGAGCGTGGCGTAAGGCGAAATCTTGTCGACCGTAACCGGCAAGAGTTTGCCAGTATCCTTGCGGAAGATTCCTTCGTTGTCGATGTAAATACTGTTCAGGTTGCTAATGACCGGGCGGGTCATGTCGACCGGGCTAATAGCGTTCAAGAGCTTGTTACCGTTCTGCAACAGGAGCGTGCCGTTTTCGGCGCCCATGACCCATGCACCGATGCAGGGGTGGTGGTGCTGTTCGGCCACGATGTCGTTGATCAGTTTCTTGACGATTTCAAGACCCTGGGCGGTAGACCTCATGGTGTGGATCGGGAATTCCTGGAACACGATCAAGCCGAGCTTGTCGCAGATGTCGAGAGCCTGCGTAGAGAGAGGTGCGCCGCAGCTACGAATAGCATTGTAACCGGCTGCCTTCACGGCCTGCAGGTCCTTTTCGAGCTTCGGGTTGTCGAACGTCCAGAGACCACCTTCGCTCCACTGCTGGTTGTAGGTAATGCCCTGGATCTTCAAAATCTGGTCGTTCAGGTAGTAGTCGCCCTTGAGACAGTCAAACTTGCGGAAACCGAAGGTGCGCACCACGGGGAATGCGTATTCGGCGCGCTTGATTTCCTTGCCGTCTTTTTCCTTGCTGGCCTTGATTTCCATCTGGAATTCAATGGCGTAGACGTTGGGGTGTTCGGGGCTCCACTGGAACTTGTGGCGCTGCTGTTCCTTGACTTCGAAAACAAAACGCTGGGTCATGTTTTCCTTGTCGAGCTTCAGGTTGTTCACGAACTGCTCGTAAACGTCGCCGTCGGGGTTGCGCATGAGCACGCGAAGCCTGGTCTGGAAGCCGCGGGGGTTGTTGAAGCTGATTTCGCAGGCGATGCGCTGGGTATCGGCATCGGGTTCGAGCTTCACGTCAGAAATAAAGGCTGCAGTGCCCAAAATCAGGTCCACATGGCCAAAGATACCGCCGAACGGGTACTGGGTCCAGGGGAGGCCGACCGGGAGTTCGCCCGGGTGGACAAAGCGGTCATCGGCACCGTCGGCGCTTTCGCGGCCAAAGTCGATGCGGCTGTTGAGGGCGCCCATGTTGGCGACACGCACGCAGAGTACGTTTTCTTCGCCGAGCTTCAAAGCCTTCTGGAGTTCAATAATAAAGGGGGTGTAGGCGCCGAAATGGGTGCCCAGGAGCTTGCCGTTCAGCCAGACCGTGGCATGGCTTGCAATGCGTTCAAAACGCAAGAAAATGCGCTTTGCGACCTGTTTTTCGTCGTCGATGGTAAAACGCTTGAAATAGAACGCACAGTCGTGCGACATCAGGAGCTTGTCAAAAGCCCTTTCCCAAATGTGGGGAACTTGCACTTCCTGGGTGTCTTTGGGGTAAGTAGCGTACCAACGATTAGAAATACCGGCATCTTCGGTGTCCCAAATCATCTGCCAGTCGCCATCAAGGCTCAAAATCTTGCTCATTCGAGGTTCCTTTATGAAATTTTGAGGTGAAATTTAGAAAAAAATGGGGCTTTGTCTTTACATTTTTCCAAATTTTGCTACATTTGGGGTCCCAATAGCAACCAAAAAAGGATTACAAAAATGTATTCTATTGTTGAAACAGGTGGTTTCCAGTATAAAGTTGAGCTGGGCAAGGCTTACAAGGTCCCCACGCTCGATGCCGCTGTTGGTTCCGAACTGGAGCTCAAGTCCGTTCTTCTTTTCGCAGGAAAAGAAGTGCAAATCGGCACCCCTGTCCTGAACGACGCCTCCGTGAAGGTCGAAGTGCTTGCTCACGGCAAGTATGACACCGTCATCGTTTACAAGAAGAAGCGCCGTACCCGTTACGAACGTCGTAACGGTCATCGTCAGGGCTATACCGAGGTGCTGGTTACGGAACTTCGCTCCGGCGCAGAATCCGCAAAGGTCGACTCCAAGGTTATCGATCGCAACCGCGCTCGCGTGGCTGCCCTCGCCAAGCAGAAGGTACAGTCTGTGCCTCTGACTCGCAAGGAAAAGATTGCCCAGGGTCTCCCGAAGCCCGCCAAGGTTAAGAAGAACTCTCTGCGTAAGGCTAAGGAGGTATAATCCATGGCTCATAAGAAAGGTCAAGGTTCAGTACGTAACGGCCGCGACAGTAACGCCAAGTACCTTGGTGTTAAGAAGTATGCGGGCGAAGTCGTCAAGGCTGGCAACATCATCGTTCGTCAGCGCGGTTCTCACTTCCACAAGGGCACCAACGTGGGTATGGGCAGAGACTTCACTCTGTTCTCTCTCGTCGATGGCAAGGTGAAGTTCGAACGCCTCGATGCAAAGCGTCAGAAAGTTTCTGTCTATCCGGAAGAAAACTAATCGGTTTTGAATCGTTTAGAGCCGACGGTACCACAAGTGCCGTCGGTTTTTTTTATTGTATTTTGCTATTTTATAGCCAATGTCTAGGTTTATGACGATTCGTTCTTTGTTTGTCGCCTTTCTTTTTTCGATGGCGGCTGTTTTTTGGGCTTGTTCTGACGACGATAGTTCTGTTGAATTTAGGGTAGAACGCGAAGTTTCCGATATTTCGACCTTGTTGCAGTGTGCCAAGGGTGCCGATAGCGGTGCCTACTGTTTTATGGTCCGTTTCCGCTATCCGGACGATACAGAAAGCTTGGACAGCATTTACTTATGGGTTGGCAACGACGTGTTGGACGATACTTCAAAGTCGGTTGGCGACAAGGAAAAGTCGAAGGCGACTGATCGCTTTGCGTACCCCTCGAAGACTGAGGAACTTTTCGACACGATTGACGTGACTCCGTATATCCAGGATTATGTGGAAGAACGCGAAAGTCTGATGGTGGCGCTCTATTGCGACTATTCGGGTGGACGTCCGGGAACGGTTCAAAGAATTTATCTGTATTTTGGCGACAAGCTTGCTCCGTCCGATATCAATATCTCTGATTCTACCTGGACTACCGGAGCGCTTCTAGAATGGACGCGTCCAACAGACCAGACGAATCACTACAAGCCGAATGAACTTTCTGGCCCGATTCTTGGTTACAATATCAGAATCTATAGCGAGAACAAGAACGAGGACTTGCGCAAGCTGAAGGTTAAGCTTGAATCTCCGGACGGAATCGATTCTACTGGCGAGACGCTTTATTTGCGCCACAAGGGTTATCATTCTAACGTGGATTCCGTGTTCCTGCAGTCCAAGGAACATGGCGACAGCCGCAAGAACGAACTGTTCCTGGCCATTCCCGATGGTAAGGGTTACAACAACGATAACCCCGATTCTAATATTTTCCGTTTGACTATCGAAGGCCTTAAGGCAGAAACCGAATACAAAATCGGTTATTCAACATGGGATACTTGCGGCAACTATACGGGCGTAGACCGTTCCGATATGCGCGCATGGCTTACGATCAATACGACGGATTCTGTCGCACCCTTGATGCCCACCAAGATCTTTACGATGAAGGATACCTTGTACCCTGAAATGGCAAGGCTCGACAGCAATAACCGCCTGCTCATTTTCTGGAGCCAAAGTGTAGACCCGTACAAGCGCGAACACGACATCGAGGTCGATACGGTTCTCTCAATTCCGGATACATGCCTCGTTGACTTGTGCTATGAAAAAGTGGAAATGTACAGGGTTGAATATTGGGACCGCTACACCGAACAGTGGGTGATTAGCAGCGATGTGGATACTCTGGACCGCTACACCAAGTTTTACAAGCCCTCGGGCGATACCATGAAGGTTTCTGCCACGGGTAAGTTTATTTCTGACACGATCCGTTATGTTGCCCCTGGTGATACGCTTGTGCTTCGGATTATTGCCATTGATGAATCCGGCTATTGGTCTGTTCCGCTGATCGACACGATTGCCGTGTCCCCGGGCGCTATCGCAAATGAAATCGAATGTCCCGAAGGCTTTGTCGCCGTCAAGGCGTCCGATACCAATTACTTCTGCATGGAACGCATGGAACACCAGAATGATTCTGGCGAATTCATGACGAACGTTTTGCATTCCGAAGCGCTGGCAACCTGCGAAGCGATTTCGGCGAGCGGTTTCAAGGTGAGTCTGTGTAACGAACGCGACTGGGAACTCGTTTGCCTTTCGGGCGGAACGCTTGCCTATGGCGTGGTTCAAGACGATACTGTTGAGACGGCTGAATTCTTGTTCAAGTACTGCAATGTGGCGACCAACGATTCTGCCTCGGCGGCGAATCCTGCCAAGCGCAGTTCCCGCTGCATGAACCCGATGGGTATTCGCGACTTGCCGGGCCAGTATCAGGAATGGGTGAGGGGTCGCTCCGAAGATACGATTGCCGTGGTCAAGGGTGGTTCTTACCGCGTGATGAGCGGGCTTGAAAGTGGCGAGTTTGGCCGCGAAACCCAGGCCCTTTGCACGAACCGTTATTTCCCGTACTTTACCCGTTTGGCCTACACGACCGATTCCGTATACCTGTACCGCGAAGGTACCAGGGTCGATACCGTTTATACCGCCGACACATCCAGAACCCTGTACAAGGTACTGACCAAGAAAGATTTCAAGGATACCTTGCAGTTCTTTGACATTCAGGATTCTAGCGGAAATTCCGTGGGTACGGACTACGTGCCTTATGCTGAATACAAGCAGGGCGGCGATGAATGGCTTGAAACCATTTCCAACGGCATGAAGTATGTGCCGGACCATATCGAGGTCGTGTTCCTGACGGGCGAGCGCGTTGCTTACCGCGGGGCCTCGAACTACTACAGGTCATCAAGCATCGGATTCCGTTGCTGCGCCTATAAAGAACAAAATGAAGAATAGTGATTTTTTGAAAGTTGCTGAAGCGCTTGCTAAGGAAGCAGGCGCTCTTTGTCTTGAAATCCAACAGAATTTGGGCGATGTCAAATACAAGTCCAAGAAGGACGTGGTGACCCGTGCCGACATTGCAAGCGAAAAGCTGATTGTGGAAGGACTTCGCAAGGCGTTTCCGGAACATTCCATTCGCACCGAAGAAGCTGGCGTTATCGAAGGCTCGGACCCGCGTTACCGCTGGATTATCGATCCGGTCGATGGTACCGTGAATTTTAGCCGCGGAATTCCGTTCTGGGGAATTTCGATTGCGCTCCACTTTGAAGGCAAGCCCTTGGTCGCGGTCGTGAATCTGCCGCGCTTGGGTGAACTTTTTACCGCGGTGCGCGGTGAAGGCGCCTTCATGAACGGCAAACCGATTCATGTGAGCGACGAGTCGGACCCGGTCCATGCGATCGTGAGCAATGGCGACTTTAACGTGGGCGATGTGGCTAAAATCAACGCCCAGAATTCCAAGAATTTCGCTCGCGAGGCAGAAACTTTCGAACGTGTCAAGTGCTTTGGCTCGGCGGTAATCGAAGGCTGCTTTACGGCCTGCGGGCGCCTGGACTGCTTTGTGATGACCATGAGCTACCCCTGGGATATTGCGGCCATTGCCCTGCTTGTCGAAGAGGCCGGTGGCAAGTCGACCCATATTGACGGCTCTCCCATGCAGTTCGTGGATGCCGAACAAGTTGTTTTTAGTAATGGAATTTTACATAAAACGTTGATAGATACTATCTTGTAAACTTTCTTTTCGTGTGAAAAATCTCCAAATTAAACTATATTGCACACTTGGGATTGGTGTGTATTTTTGGAGAAAGTCATGAATTGCAAAAAATACCTTTTTTCGGGTCTTGCCCTTTTGGGCTTGGCTTCGACAGCTGCTTTTGCTGCACTCAGCACAGATGATTATGTAGAAGCAGCTTGGATGACCACCCGCTTTTTCGGAGCACAGCGCTCCGGTGAAGGCCCCAACTGGATTCTGGATGGTACAAACAATCCGACTAGCTTTACCAAGGACAGCTATAACGGCAAAAACGTGAGCGGCGGTTGGTTTGACTGCGGCGACCACGTGATGTATGGTCAGTCCCAGGGCTTCGCCTCTTACGTGCTCGCTTTGGCTTACGCTGAATTTACCGAAGGTTTCTACGACCTTTATACCGGTGACTACACCGACTACAAGGCCAGCAAGGACTATTCCATGAAGGGCGGCAAGCCCAACAAGGAACGCGACTTACTCGAAGAACTCCGCTACGAAGCAGATTTCTGGGTCAAGGCCGCTATCGATGGCAATAACTTTGTGACGGTCAAGGGTGACGGTAACGCTGACCACCAGAAGTGGGTGACTGCCGGTGCCATGAGCAAACTCGGCTCGGGCGAAGGTGGCGAACCGCGCTCGATTACCGGTAATGCAAACGATTCTTACACGCCGGGTATGGCAGCCGCTATGCTTGCCGTGATGGCCCGTATGGATCCCGAAGAATCGAACCAGAAGAAATACCTTGATGCAGCAAAGGTTGCATACAGCTATTCCAAGAATCACAAGGGTGTGACGAATTCGGGCAACTTCTATGAATCGACTTGGTGGGACGGCCGTACGCAGGATGGCGTTTTCCTTGCCGCCTTGGAACTTTACCGTACGACGAAAGACGAATCCTACAAGAAAGATGCTACAAAGTATTTTGACGATCTTCAATTCGTGAAGGGTATGTATACCCGATTCTCCTACAGCAACGCAGTGCCGCTTTCTGTGGTGATGGGTGCCGGTGCCCTTGGCCTTGAACCGGGTGGACAGTACAGAGACGTGGAACGTTTCTTGGAAAAGCTTTACCAGGAAAATATGTCCAATGACGTGTTCAAGGGCGAAACCAGCAATAGCGACCATTTCCATGTGCGTACCCCCTCTGGTGGCGCCTTCCTCTATGCTCTTTATTCCAAGCTTTTCGACGATGATGCCTATGATGGCTTGGTCGAAAAGAATGTGGCCTACTTGCTCGGTGACAATAGCAACAAGAAGTCTTATGTGGTAGGCTTTACCAAGAATGGTGCCAATGCTCCTAAGCGCCCGCATCACCGTGGCTACTATGGCAACGAAGATCCGGGTCGTGAAGTTGGCGGCATGGGCGATGCTCCTGAAAAGAACAAGTATCTGGGCGGCATGATTGCAGGAAACTTTAACGATGGCAATCATAGCAGTGACGTGTCGAACTGGCAGCTTAACGAAGTCTGCGTCGACATGAACGCTCCGATGGTGGGTGCTCTCGGTTTCATCTTGAGCAAGAAGGCTCCGAAGACCGACGAAGAACTTGGCGTCAAGTCTGTTGCCAAGAAAGACACCGTCAAGAAAGATACCGTTAGCAAGGATACAGTCAAAAAGGACACCACCAAGAAAGATACCAGCGATGCAATCATCCCGCGTCTTTCTCTGACCAAGAACTTCAACCTGACTTCGAGCGGCTCCATGGTGAGCATCTCTCAGGTCTTGAATATGCCTTTCAGGGTGCAGGTCTTTGACCTGACCGGTAAGCTTTTGCAGGAAATCAAGGGCGAAGGTCACAACCTTCAGTTCAAGATTCAGGGTAAGGGCGTATTCCGGGTGCGTGTTATCTCGGCTCGAGCGAGCGAGATGTTCACGGTGAAGGCTTATTAATAAATCTGTAATTCAAGCTTTTGATGGACCCCTGCCTTTCGGCAGGGGTTTATTTTTACACTTTTGGCAATCCTGTTTTGTAAAACTAATTTTACTTATTGTTGAAAGATGTTTTAACTTACAAAAATGTAGGTTTTTGTGCTAACACCCTTTAATTTTTAACGAAAAAACGCACTTTTGATTTCTGTTAAAAAAGTAACTTACAAAAATGTAAGAAATTGAAGATTTTTGCCAGTTTTTCACTTTTTTTCAATCGTCTTTGCTATCTTTACAGCCGTTGAAAACATTAACAATCAAACTCTCAACGGAGATATATAAAATGGCAATCAAGAATGCTTACCTTCAGAAGGTTTATGACAAGGTCGTCGCCCGTGATCCGGACCAGGCCCTCTTCCACCAGGCTGTCCGCGAATTCCTCGAATCCCTCGACCCGGTCCTCGAACAGGACAAGTCTTGGGAAACTAACGGCGTGATCGACCGCCTCGTCGAACCGGAACGCGTGATCACTTTCCGCGTACCTTGGCTCGATGACAAGGGTAACGTTCAGGTGAACCGTGGCTACCGCGTGCAGTTCAACTCCGCCATTGGCCCGTACAAGGGCGGTATCCGTCTCCGTAACGAAGTGACGCTTTCTATGCTGAAGTTCCTCGGCTTCGAACAGATCTTCAAGAACAGCTTGACCACGCTCCCCATGGGCGGCGGCAAGGGCGGTTCCGACTTCGATCCTAAGGGCAAGAGCGACAACGAAGTGATGCGTTTCTGCCAGTCCTTCATGACTGAACTCTGCAAGCACGTCGGTGCTGACACGGACGTTCCGGCTGGTGACCAGGGTACTGGCGCTCGCGAAATCGGTTATATGTTCGGTCAGTACAAGCGCATCCGCAACGAATTTGTGGGCGTTCTCACCGGTAAGGGCCTCTCCTACGGTGGTTCTCTCGCTCGTACCGAAGCTACCGGTTACGGCCTCTGCTACTTCACTCGCGAAATGCTCAAGGACCTCGCTAACGACTCCTTCCAGGGCAAGACTGTGGTGATTTCCGGTTCTGGTAACGTTGCTCAGTTCGCTTGCCAGAAGGCTACTCAGCTCGGTGGCAAGGTCGTGACCATGTCCGACTCCAACGGCTACATCTACGACCCGAACGGCATCAACCTCGACGTCGTTCTCGACCTCAAGAACGTGAAGCGCGCCCGCATTAGCGAATACGCCAAGCTCGTTCCGGGTTCTGAATACCACGAAGGTTCCAAGGGTGTTTGGACGGTCAAGTGCGACATCGCTCTTCCGTGCGCTACCCAGAACGAACTCGACCTCGATGGTGCCAAGGCCCTTATCGCTAACGGCGTGAAGGCCGTTGCCGAAGGTGCAAACATGCCGTCTACTCCGGAAGCTATCGAAGCCTTCCAGAAGGCTGGCGTTCTCTTTGGACCTGCCAAGGCTGCTAACGCTGGTGGCGTTGCTACCTCCGGTCTCGAAATGTCCCAGAACTCCGAACGTCTCTCCTGGACCTTCGAAGAAGTGGACAAGAAGCTCGAAGGCATCATGAAGAGCATCTACGCCGCTGCTTCCTCTGCCGCTGTCAAGTACGGCCAGAAGGGCAACCTCGTGATGGGTGCAAACATCGCTGGCTTCCTCAAGGTTGCCGATGCCATGAAGTGGCAGGGCGCTGTGTAATTCTCAAAAAGAATTCACTTCAAAAAGTCCTCCGGTCAAAAGCCGGGGGCTTTTTTTGTAAAAAAAGTTATAATTTATGTGTGTGCAACATGTGTTGTACATTTTTGAGAGGTAAGGAATGAACAAAATACTTTGTACGCTGGCGATAGCCCTTGCTGGGTATAGCTTTGCCGGAGAACTGGATGTGGTCTATGCCGACGCAATCGCAAAAGATACGAACGGCGTCGAATTGCCGGATGGCAAGTACACTTTGCATACATTCGCCATGGGAGGACAGTTTGTTCCTGTCTACATTTCTTCTGTAGCGGAATCTGCAAACGGTCTTGAAATTTATCCGCAAGAAGCGGCTGGACGTCAGTACACGCTTTCTTATGATAGATTGGTGACAGTCTTTTACAAGGTTAGCGATGCTACAGGAGGAAACTTCTACGAGAAGCTTAAAGAAGGTGAATCGCGTACGATTGGAGTTTCCGGTGTAGATACCGTCTATGTATCAGTTGACATGTATAATTTGCCTAGTGTGGTTACGCCGTTCAAAATTAGCCTGGCGGGTAGACAGAACGCCTTGGAATGGAACTTCTTTAAGCCGCAAATAACCTTTGTAGAACAGATTCCTGCAGCGGGAGAGTCGCCTAAAGCCGTTAGGGGCCAAGAGCCTAAGGAAGATGGCTCTTACGAAGAATATCACACGGGATCCGTTCTGGACTTGTTCTTAGCGATTCTTAAGCCTACCAAAGATGGAACTTATGACCTGTGCACGGAAGAATGCAATGGAATCAATGTGTACAAGGGACATATGACGTCTGCAAAGGTCGAGTTCCTGTTTGAAGACGCTCAATTCAAGGATGGCTATGCGACAATTTCGGTGCGCGCATCGAAGGATTATCTTTGGAACTCGGATGCGTCTCTTTCTAATCCTGCAACTGTTGCTGTCATGATTGAAGGGGATATTGCAGAGGCTACCTATAATCCGCTGTTCTTTAGCGAATCAGGCGTCGAAAGCATTAAGAAGACGCCGGTTGCATCTAGCTTGGGTGCAAGGAAGTTCGTCGTGATGGATTTACAGGGGCGAGTCGTGCAGCAGGGGTTCACTACCGAAGCTGAACCTGTTGTCAAGAATCTTGCTACAGGAACCTATGTTGTGAGGGTCGGTGCTAAAGTTCACCGGGTGAATGTAAGGTAGTTGAAGGGGGAATTATCCCCCTTTTTTAATTTGGAATAAAAAAGTTTACGCGGCCTTGCTTTTTGGGCGGTTTTGAGTATATATTGCTTGGTAAGAGGGTGAAAATGAAAATCCAAGTTGTTTTGTTGGTGATGTTGTTTAGTTTGGCGGGGCTTGCGAGTGCGCATGTCCTCAAAATGCCTGATTTCAAGGATAAACGCGATGGCCGCGTGTATAAGACGGTGCAGATCGGAAACCAGCGCTGGTTTGCCGAGAATTTGCGTTTTAACGTGAAGGGGAGCTGGTGCTACGACAATCGCGATTACAACTGCGAAACATACGGCAGGTTGTACAATTGGGCGATGGCGATGCGCTTGGTGGATTATTATAACAACCACTCCATTGCAGATATTGATTTTACCAAGAAGGACTGGAAAAACTATCATGACGCTTGCCCTGCGGGCTGGCGTTTGCCGGCCAATAAGGACTGGGTGACTCTGAAGCGTTACGTAGGGCGAATCGGCAAGAGTGATGGCGTCGGTTTGAGCCTTAAGTCTCCTGAACTGTGGGAAAAGGAACTGCGTGTGCCTGCGGGTTCCGACGAATTCGGCTTTAATGCTTTGCCGGCGGGGGTACGTAACGAGTATACGGGCTTTATGGATTTGAAAACTTCGGCCCAGTTCTGGTCATCGTCCGAAATAGACAACGTGGGGGCGATCTATTGGGGCTTGCTCTACGATTCGAGGGCTTTCGATAAGGTCTACGCCTCCAAAGACGACGGCGCCTCTATCCGCTGTATCGAAAACAAGGTGTACCCCTTTAGGGAGCCGCCTCCGCCGCCTCGCCCGAAGGTGATTCCGCAAGTGGTCAATGTGCAGAACAAGGCCGTGCTCACGATTCATATTGGCGATCAGGTGTGGATGGTCAATAACTTGAACGTGAAGGTGCCGGGTAGCTATTGCTACGATGACAGGGAAGAAAATTGCGAACGATTCGGACGCCTTTACACGTGGGAGGCCGCCACCAATATTACGGGGACATCGAAGATGAAGGATGTTTGCCCTAATGGCTGGCATGTGCCGACATCGCTTGACTTTTACAGGCTCAATATTTATTTGAAAGATATTGACGATGCGGTGGGCGTGGGTACGAACTTGCGTGCCCGAGAAACCTGGCTGGAAAGCGATCTTGCGCTTATGGGTGAAAACGGTTTCGGGTTTACGGCGCTGGCCTCCGGTGTGCGCGATTCCGCGGATACTGTTTCGGCGTATTCTGGAATTGGAACCTTTACAGGGTTCTGGACGGTGAATGAACTTGATTCGTCGCGGGCAATCGTCTGGACGCTTCCGAATAACAATGATGATTTCGTGATGGATTCGAGTCTGAAGAATAAGGCGTATCCGGTGCGTTGCCTGATGAATCCGCCGGATATCGACGAAATTTATGACAGTACTTCGATTTACGACAAGCGTGACGATAACCGCTACAAGACTTTGGCTGTGGGCGAAGATGTCTGGATGGCGGAAAACCTGCGCTTTGCCGCTCCGGGGAGTTTCTGCTACGAGGACAAGGATATCCGTTGCCGCAATTACGGAAGGCTTTACCCGTGGCATGTAGCGATGCGCTTGCCCGAAGACTTTATCGAGAATTCGCTGGATAGCGTGTCGCATGGGGCCGTTGTCGAAGAACACCAGGGAATTTGCCCGGAAGGCTGGCATATCCCGCGACAGGAAGAATGGACTCGGTTAGGGCAGTTTGCGATTAACAAGCGCAAGGGCTTGGCTGCAGCCCTTAAGAGCCGCGAAGGCTGGGCTCAGGGCGATATGACCAAGAACAACAATGCAAGCGGCTTTAACGCCTTGCCGGCGGGTATCCGATTCCGCAATGACGGCGAATATACGGAACTCGGAACGAGCGCGTATTTCTGGGCGGCCGAAGGCGGTGCTGGTTCGGGAGCCGCTTACTGGTATGTCGTAAGCAGTAAGGATGAATTCAAGAACGAAGAGGATTTTGACGGGAATGCGTTCTCGCTCCGGTGTGTGAAAAACAAGGTGCCGCCGAAAGAGACTGCGCAAACCGAAAAAAATGCTCCCACACAGCCGCAACAACAGTAATTAAAAAATCCCTTGGACGAGAGTCCAGGGGATTTGTTTTAGAATTTTCTGTTTTGGCGTTCTGCCTGCGCCTTAAACGTCGCCGACTTCGCCTGTGGCCACAAAGTTGCGCACGGCACGCGTGATGCGCATCGAACAGAAGTTCGGCCCGCACATGCTGCAGAAGTGGCTTGCCTTGGCCTGGCTGCCGGGGAGCGTCTTGTCGTGGAATTCCATGGCCTTCTCGGGGTCCAGGGAAAGCGCGAACTGGTCGTTCCAGCGGAAGTCGAAGCGGGCGCGGGAAAGGGCGTCGTCGCGGAACTGTGCCGCAAAGTGCCCTTTCGCAAGGTCGGCCGCGTGAGCGGCGAGCTTGTAGGTGACCACACCGGCGCGCACGTCGTCGCGGTCGGGGAGCCCGAGGTGTTCCTTGGGCGTCACGTAGCAGAGCATTGCTGTGCCGTACCAGCCAATTTGTGCTGCACCGATGGCCGACGTGATGTGGTCGTAACCGGGGGCGATATCGGTGGTGAGAGGGCCGAGCGTGTAGAACGGGGCTCCGTGGCATTTTTCGAGCTGGCGCGCCATGTTGTCCTGAATCTTGTGCATGGGCACGTGACCCGGACCTTCGATAATCACCTGCACGCCGTATTCCCAGGCAATCTTCGTGAGCTCGCCGAGCGTGTCCAGTTCTCCGAACTGGGCTGCGTCGTTGGCATCGGCCAACGACCCCGGGCGAAGCCCGTCGCCGAGCGAGACTGCTACGTCGTAGGCAGCGAGAATCTCGCAGATTTCGCGGAAGTGCGTGTACAAGAAATTCTGCTGATGGTGGCGCATCTGCCAGAGGGCAAGAATGGAACCGCCGCGGCTCACGATACCTGTGGTACGCTTGGCGGTCAGCGGAATGTGTTCCAGCAAAAGGCCCGCGTGAATCGTGAAGTAGTCCACGCCCTGTTCCGCCTGCTCAATAAGCGTGTCGCGGTACAGTTCCCACGTGAGTTCTTCGGCCTTGCCGTTTACCTTTTCGAGCGCCTGGTAAATAGGCACCGTGCCGATAGGTACGGGACTATTTCGAATGATCCATTCGCGCGTTTCATGAATGTGCTTTCCGGTGGAAAGGTCCATCACGGTGTCTGCACCCCAGCGCACGGACCAGGCCATTTTTTCGACTTCTTCTTCGATAGAAGAGGTGATGGCCGAGTTGCCGATGTTGCTGTTGATCTTCGTGAGGAAACGGTTGCCGATAATCATCGGTTCGCATTCCGGGTGGTTGATGTTCCCCGGCAGAATCGCACGGCCCGCGGCGATTTCGTCGCGCACGAATTCCGGCGTAATGGGGGAGCCTGCCACCTGGATTTTACCCTGGGCCTGCAATTCATCAAGGCGCTGGTTTTCGCGGATGGCCACGTATTCCATTTCCTTGGTGACGATTCCCTTGCGGGCGTAGTCAAGCTGGGTCAGGTGGTGACCAGCCTTGGCGCGGAGCGGGTGGTGTTCTGCGTTAAAGCGCAGGTGGTCAAGTTCATGGTTTGCGCGGCGGGCGCGGCCATAAGCAGACGTCATGTCGTCGAGCTGTTCGGCGTCACCACGTTCCATAATCCAGGGTTCGCGAAAACGTTCAATCCCCTTCGTTACGTCGAGCTTGGCGTCTACATCGCTGTAAGGGCCACTCGTATCATACACCGTCACGACAGGCGTTTCGGGGTCTTCAGTCAAAATTTCGCGCATTCCCACGCGGATGTCCGGGTACATCTTGCCCGGAACATACACCTTGCGGGAATTCATAAAAGGTTTAAGGAGAGAATCCATTACTTTTCCTAAATGTCATTCCCGGCTTGACCGGGAATCTCCTTTACTTACTTTACTCCGATCAGAGACAGGTCGCGCACAGCGCCCTTGTCTGCGGACGATGCCATGGCAGCGTATGCCTGCAGAGCCTTGGACACCACGCGGTTGCGGGTTTCCGGCTTCCAAGCCTTGGCGCCACGAGATTCCATTTCCTTGCGGCGGGCGTCGAGTTCGGCGTCGGTGAGTTCCACGTTGATGGTGCGGTTCGGGATGTCAATTTCGATGACGTCGCCCGTGTGCACGAGGCCGATGTTACCCTTGTTGGCGGCTTCCGGAGAAGCGTGGCCGATGGAGAGACCGCTCGTACCGCCGGAGAAACGACCGTCGGTGAGGAGGGCGCAGGACTTGCCGAGGTGACGGCTCTTGAGGTAAGAGGTCGGGTAGAGCATTTCCTGCATGCCAGGACCACCCTTCGGGCCTTCGTAGCGGATGACGACCACGTCGCCAGCCTTCACCTTGTTGCCGAGGATGCCTTCGACAGCTTCTTCCTGGCTTTCGAACACGATGGCCGGACCAGTGAACTTCCAGATGGATTCATCGACACCTGCGGTCTTCACGATGCAACCGTCGATAGCGAGGTTACCGTACAGAACAGCGAGGCCGCCGTCCTTGGTGTAGGCATGTTCGCCATCGCGGATAGCGCCGTTTGCGCGGTCGAGATCGTGATCCGGATACATGAAGTTCTGCGAGAAGGCTTCGATATTGTACTTGCGGCCCGGACCTGCGAGGTAGCGCTGCTTGGCTTCGGCGCTCGGGTTACGCTTGAGGTCGTTCACTTCGAGAGCTTCGCCCATGGAGGCTGCGTGAACGGTCTTTGCATTCTTGTGGATGAGGCCCATACGGTCGAGTTCACCGAGGATACCCATGATGCCGCCAGCGCGGTTCACGTTTTCCACGTGAATGTTGTGGACGGTCGGGGCGACCTTGCAGATGCACGGCGTGTTGCGGGAGAGGCGGTCGATGTCCTTCATGGTGAAGTCGACGCCAGCTTCCTGTGCGACGGCGAGCAAGTGGAGCACGGTGTTGGAGGAACCGCCCATGGCGATGTCGAGGCGCATGGCGTTTTCGAAGGCGTCCTTCGTAGCGATGCTGCGCGGGAGGATGCTTTCGTCGTTCAAATCGTAATACTGGTGGCAGAGTTCCACGATGCGCTTACCGGCGGCTTCGAAGAGCTTCTTACGTTCGGCGTGCGTTGCAACGATGGTGCCGTTACCCGGGAGGCTAAGGCCCAAAGCTTCGGTAAGGGAGTTCATGGAGTTTGCGGTGAACATGCCGGAGCAGGAACCGCAAGTCGGGCAAGCGTTCGCTTCGATGGCTGCCACTTCTTCGTCGCTGATGGTGTTGTCGGCAGAATCGATCATGGCGTCGATCAAGTCAAGAGCGCGGTCCTTGCCGTCCTTCGTGGTGACGTGGCCAGCTTCCATCGGGCCGCCAGAAACGAAGATTGCCGGAATGTTGAGACGCATGGCAGCCATGAGCATACCCGGAGTCACCTTGTCGCAGTTAGAAATGCAAACGAGGGCGTCGGCACGGTGGGCGTTAGCCATGTATTCGGTGGAGTCGGCGATGAGGTCGCGAGAGGGCAAGCTGTAGAGCATGCCGTCGTGGCCCATGGCGATACCGTCATCAACGGCGATGGTGTTCATTTCCTTGGCGACACCACCGGCTGCTTCGATCGCGCGGGCCACAACCTGGCCCAAGTCTTTCAGGTGAACGTGGCCCGGAACAAACTGGGTGTAACTGTTCACCACGCAAATCACGGGCTTACCAAAGTCTTCCACCTTGGTTCCAGTTGCGTGCCACAGGGCGCGTGCACCGGCCATTTCGCGGCCTTCCATAGTCTTGAGCGAACGAAGTTTCGGCATAATAATCCTCTTTTTGTGTCTTTAAAATCTGCGGCGTTACCCGTAAAAAATGCGGGGAAAAAGACGCCAAATTTCGGGCTAAAATGTAGAAAAATTGAGTGTTGACGCGCAAAACGGTGCCAAAATAGGGCTAAATCTGCAAAAATGACCCCCAAATTGCCGTTTTTGAACTAAAAACGCAAACTTTTAAATGTAGTATATTTCTTATGGGAATCTTAAAATAATCTTATAAATGGCGATTTTGCGCAAATTTCGCGGTTGTTGTATTTTGGTCAAACGGGGTGTGATGTAAATCCCTTTGAATTTTGTGGGGATAAGTCTATATTATGCGCGTCAATAAAAACGAGGTTGGTTTTGATGGACAAGAATATTCTCACGAATAGATTTTGTGGTGTATTTGTATGCGCCATTATGTTGTTTGTAGCACAGGCTTTTGCCCTTGATTGCAAAACGGGTACGGGCTGGGGCGATTTCCTGACGCAAGAGGCATCCAAAGGTAGCGACGGCTATTATCAGATTGATACGCCGGAAAAGTTGGCGTGGGTTTCTTGCAAGGTAACGAACAAGGCTTTAAGTTCAGAAAAATTCAAGTTGACCAAGTCCCTTGATATGCAGGGGAAACTGTTTATTCCTATTGGGTCGGGTACTGGTGAAGATACTGGATTTAAAGGAACTTTTGATGGTCAGGGCTTTACCATTTCGAATCTTTATGTTAATACATCCGAAATCAACAGTGATATATCCAGTATTACTGGAAAATCCAAGAATGGTATTACTGCCTATGCCCAAAATATTGGATTGTTTGGTGTTCTTTCTACAAACGCAAAGGTCAAGAACTTGATCTTGAAGGAAATACAAATATATGCTGCGGCATCTTCTGGAACCACGGGTCTTGGGTCTGATAAGCCGATTTCTGTGGGTTCTCTTGTCGGCTGGGTTGGTGCGACTGATAAAACGGTTGTAAAAATTGAAAATATCGTGGCGTCAGGTTCCATTGAAACGAGCGGTGCAACAAACCGTGTCGGTGGTATCGCGGGAAATGTGAAGCATGTGACGATATCCAATTGCGTCAGTTCCGTAAGCGTGACCGCTAGTGGTGCGAATACCAATGTGGGTGGTGTCGTTGGGGCGATTCGTAACGATGGTAATGTTACTCTGACATCATGTGTTTATTCTGGAGACCATCTTTACACGGTTGATGGTTCCATCGGTGCCGTAGCGGGTAGCTATGAAAATTCTAAGGGAACTTTGACAACGGAGAATTTGTACTATTCTGCCAATTATGATGGAATTGGTGTTTTACCCAATGGAAAAGAATTTAATACAGAAAAAGTTGCCGATTTGAATTCAGACAGTGTTGTCTGTGCCTTGAATGGCGGTACATGGAATGAAGGTGTATGTACCGGAGACACATCCGATGTATGGTCTGTTGGCCAGTCCGATATTTCCATGAACGGTTCTGATGGCTACAAGATTACTTTCAACGCGAATGGAGGTTCGTTTGCTTCTGGAGCAAGAACTGCGAAAATTCTAGCTAAGAATGCTGCTATTACGGCGGATGAAATTGGTGAGCCTACGCGTACAGGAAAAAAATTTGCCGGATGGGCTGTAACAGCAGATGCAGATACATCTTCAGATCTGGGTATTGCCCACTCTGCCGTTACTATTTATGCTGTTTGGTATGATTTTTATGAGGTGACTTTTAAGACTGATTCTGAAGGGGATTTCTCCGACGCAACATTCCCTGATGGAAGTAAAATCAAGAAAATTTCTGTGGCAAAGCATGGCACGGTTTCTGTAGATGGTTTTTCTGTTCCCACGGTATATGAAATTGGAACTGGTGCCAATAAGGTGAAATACTACTTTACAGGTTGGGCTTATGAGCCAAAGTCATTTGGTAAGGATGATGTGATTGGTGCAAATGACACGCTTCACCTTTCTGCCATTGATGTGACGAAACCTGTTGTTCTGTATGCTGTATGGACTAAGGCTACGACATACTCTGTCACTTTTGATGCCTCTTTGCATGGAAAGACGGATGTCCATTTTGTTCGGATGGTTACTGAGGGGGAAAAGGTGTCTCGTCCTGATACTGTCATTACGGATGATGGATACAAGGTTGTTGGATGGTGTGTTGTTGAAAATTGCACAGAGCAAAACGAATATTCCTTTGCTGACACGCTAAAGGGTAATCTGGTACTCCATGCAAGGTGGGAAATAGAATCCTATTCGATTGTTTATGAGTTGGATGGTGGTACAAATGCCTCTACGAATCTAACCACATATAATGTCAACAGTGGCGACATTGTCTTTGCTGCTCCGACCAAGGATGGGGCTAAGTTTGAAGGCTGGTTCTATGATGCAAATCTGACTAATCCTGCGACTCAGATTGATTCAGGCTCTACGGGCGATAAGACCATTTATGCCAAGTGGACTGTTGCGACCTACACTATCCAGTACCTTTCCGGGACTACGATTTCGGCAACGGTGCCCGGCGCTACTAAAACTTATGGCGATACAATTACGCTTAGGGATGCTCCTCCTCAGTTCGCTGTTGGTGGGTGTACTTTCGATGGCTGGTCTAAAGTGGATTATGGTCAGGAAGGATATAAAGTTGACTATGCATTTGGTGCTAAATATGGAGACAATGCAAACCTCAAGTTGTTCCCGCATTGGACTTCTTGCGGAGAATATACTATAACTTACGAATTGTATGGTGTTGAGGCGACAAATAGAAATTCTTCGACCTATACAGGTCCGGAAAAGGTTAAGTTGGTAAATGCGTTTGTTTCTGGTAACCCTGTAAAGATGGATGATTGGTATTTGGATCCAAACTTCAAGACATCTGTTCGCTATCTCCAAGGTATTAATAAAAATACGACTCTTTATGCAAAGTGGTATAATGTAATTACATTCCAGCCCGGAACTAAACTGAAAAACTTCAACAAAGGCGCTGGCAAGGTAGAAAAGCAGAAAGATCTGAATAAAACGTATACCTTGGGTATACCGAATACTAAATATGCGATTGAAAACTACACCCTTGATGGCTGGTCGTTGACCGATGGTGGCGAAAAAGTGTATGATGTGGGATTCGATTATACGGATAACGTAAATATCACACTGTATCCGCACTGGGTGGAAAATCCTGTGGTAACCCATTATGGTGCTGTGACGATTGAAAAATATTCCGACAAGGCTATTGCAAAAATTGATGGCGTATCTGAAGAAACGGTAAATATTCCTACGGCAGACAATGTTGTAGTTGACCAGATTATCTTTAATCGAGACTTTTCTGGTGGCTTAAAGTCAACCGTTATGTTCCCCTTTACGGTAAGTTTGGATGAAGTTAGTGGCGGTGAGTTCTGTGAATTTAAGGCAATGGAATATTCGTCTGAAACGAAAAAATGGACTTTCCGTGTTGAAGAGCCTGTAGATAACGAATTGAAAGCAAACAAGCCGTACATCTTTATTGCTGACCCGGATTCTAAGAATATCACGTTTAATTTGAGTAAACCGGTTTCCTTTAGTACGGAAGAAATGAATCCTTCTGTGGATAATCGTTGGATCTTCAAGGGCTCGTATGAAAAGATTGTCTTGAATGAATCTCATCCGGATTGGACCTACGGGTATGGTTATTCTGCTGAAGATAAAAATGGCTTGACAAAGGGTAAATTCTTTAGATTTAAGACTAGTCAGTTTACCGAAGCTACGCTGCTTCCCATGAGAGCTTACCTGGTTTACGACGTGTCTCTAGCATTGGCGAAATCGAAAGAAGCATATAATTATGCACCTGAATCCTTCCCTGATTTAGTGGATGTAGAAATTGTAAGTCAAAAGGGTATTGTTATTGGTGGCGGAGAGCTGAACACCAAAACTGGTGAGCTAAAAATGGATCGTTGGTATGATTTGTCCGGCCGTCGACTCAATGCTAAGCCCACGACACAGGGAACATATTACTATAATGGTAAGCGTGTAATTGTGAGGTAAAAGATGGAAAATAAAAAGACATACGAAAAACCGGAAATGGAAATTGTAGAAATGCCCTGCAACTCAGCATTATTAGATTGTAGTACTGATCCAGAAAGTTGTTTGCCGGATAATATTAATGTTGAGTAAATATGAATAAGCAGAAAGCTACATATGAACCGCCGAAGATGGAAGTATTTCCTCTTCTAAGTCGAACAGATTTACTTTGCTCGTCTGGAGATTCTAATTGCATCATCTTGAATTACAATGAGAATCCGGTCAATTTGGACTCCAGTCACAAAGGCGATCTTACGTAGGACAAGGTTCTTTGCTTGATTAGGTTGAAAGATGGGCTTCTTGAAGAATGCCCATTTTTTCTATCTTTGCGGCCATGGGTTTAATTCTGAAGAAAACAGACAAGCTCTTGTTTAAACTGTTGCAGCTTGCGCTCGATACGACGGGCGCTTTGCAGGGGCTTGAGGAGGCGCCTTCCGAAGAAGACTGGAAGGCTATTTATAAGCTGGCGAAGCGCCAGAGTGTTTTGGGCGTCGTTTTTATCGCGGTCAAGAAACTTCCGGAAAATTTCAGGCCTGCAAGGGCTCTTTTGTTGCGCTGGTCCATGGATGCCGAGGGCACCGCGGGCATGAACAAGCTGTTGAACCTGGAGGCGGCGCGCTTGACTCGGGTTTTCGAGGGCGCGGGTCGCAAAAATGCAATCTTGAAGGGCCCCGCCAATGCAAGACTTTATCCGGATCCGCAGAGTAGGCAGTGTGGCGATATCGACATTTGGGTCGAGGGCGGCCGCAAGGGTGTAACCGAATTGCTTTATAAGTTGAATTTGTTGAATGCGGAAACTGATGACCATGCTTATTCGCGGCACCATATTCACTTGCCCCAAAATAAGGATGGAGTCACGGTGGAGGTGCATTTCAAGCCCGCGTCGGGAATCCCGTTCCGCAATGGAGCGTTGCAGAAGTTCTTGAACGAAGAAATCCGTAAGGCAGAAATGGTGCCCGAGGGCTTTTATTCTCCGTCAATCAAGTTTGCGCTCGTGATGCAAATGGCGCACTTGCAGCAGCATTTTTATAGCGGCGGTCTTGGTCTTAGGCAGTATACGGATTACCTGATGCTGCTTAGACATTCTACCGAAAGCGATCGTAGTGCTGCGTTAGTTGTCATGAAACGCCTGAGCATGATGCGCGCCTGTGGAGCCGTGATGTGGATGCTGCAAGAGGTGTTTGGGCTTGAACGCGGCTTGATGCTTTGTGCGCCGGATCGCTGGCGTGGTGAACGCCTTTTGAAACTTGCCCTTTCGGGCGGAAATTTTGGTCAGTACAAGACGGAACCTAAGCCCAAGAATGTTTTTGTACGCTGGTTCAAGGACCGCTTGCAGGCTATTACATGGTTGACATTTGATCCGGTGAATGCGGTTTTCAAGGAACTCAAGTACTGGCGAGCGACGATTTCGCTGATTCCTGTGCGCATTAAACGCAGGAGAATTGCTTTATGATTCAATCGGCTTGTTACAAGGTGGCGGGGCATGTGTTTAAGGTGTCCGCGTCTGCAGACCTTTGCGATAAATTGTTCAGTGAATGCATGGATAACTACGAACCGTTTGCGGTTCCGGCGGTGCATGATTCCGAATGTCTTTTTGTGATGGATGTTGAATGTGGCGATGCTCCGGAATATACCGAAGAACTGCGCCAGGATGAAGAAGGCCAGCAGATTCTCTGCGGAACCATTCAAGACAAGTCGGTGTTCGATTTTCGCCTGCATTTCAAGATGACGGGCGTGCTCGTTTGCGCTAAAGATTACAAGACGGCCAAGTTGATTGTTCCTCCGGATGAACCGCTTTCTTTGTTCAAGTTTGCGGTGAACAATGCCATGATGGTTTTGTATGCTATCGCCTCGGCTTCTTGCAATACGGCCTTGTTCCATGCGGCGGTCGTGAGTTACAAGGATTGCGGCTATCTGTTCTTGGGCAAGAGCGGTACGGGCAAGAGCACTCATGCTAGACTTTGGCTTAAGCATATTGCAGGCACGGATCTTTTGAATGACGACAACCCGGTGGTGCGCATTTTTGAAGGAAATCGTGCGGTCGTTTACGGCTCGCCGTGGAGCGGCAAGACTCCTTGCTACAAGAATCAGGAATTTGCATTGGGTGGCTTTGTGCTGCTTTCGCAGGCACCGTACAACAAGATTGTCCGCTTGCGTGGCGTGCAGGCTTTTGCTGCGCTTGTTCCCTGTATTTCGGGCAAACGCTGGGAACGCGTGATTGCTGATGGTTTGCATAAGACCGAAAATGCACTTGCCATGAATGTGCCGGTATGGCATTTGGAATGCTTGCCTGACGAAGAGGCCGCGCGAGTCTGCAAGGAAAGCGTTGTGTTATGATTGGCGCTCCCAAAGATGATGCGATGATTCTCGCTGAGGCGATTCGCCTGGTGGGCGAGGGAGTCGAAGTGACCTTCCCGGTGAATGGGCGGAGCATGCGCCCGTTTATCGAGGGTGGCCGCGACAGCGTAGTGCTTGTTCGTCCGACAAATGTGAAGCCGATGGATGTCGTGCTTGCCAAAACCGAGGATAATCGGTACGTGATTCACCGTGTTTTGGAAATGGCGGGCGAGCGTGTGACTTTGATGGGTGACGGCAATTTGCAAGGCCGTGAGCATGCGGAATGTAAACAAATTTATGCCAAAGTAACGCATGTTGTGCATCCAAATGGTTACAAAAGATTTCTTTACACGCCTTTTATACAATTTGTCCAAAAAATGTGGGTGAGCCTTTTACCTTTGCGTCGTTATTTGCTTAAATTATATACAGTCTACATCCGTATTCGGAATTTCTAGAAGGAGAGTACACCATGCACATCAAAAAAGGATTTGTTCTGCGCGAAGTTTGCGGTGAACAGGTAATTATGGGCGAAGGCGTTGGCGCTCTCGATTTCGGGAAGCTCCTTTGCCTGAACGAAACGGCGTCTTGGCTTTGGACGCGCGCAAGCGAACTCGGCGAATTTACGGTCGAAGCGCTAGCCGATGCGCTCTGTAGCGAATACGACGTTGCCGCTGACGATGCTTTGAACGATGTCAAGGGCATTGTTTCGCAGTGGCAAAACGTGAACGTAGTCGAATGAAATACCTTTCGTGGTTATGGAACAGGACGGATGGATTCCGCCTGAACATTGCGCTCCGCATTGTATTTGGTGTGGGGCGAATTTCGCTTGGGTTGTTGATGGTATGGCTCAGCAAGCGCTTTATAGACGAAACGATTCGCACGGGTAGTCAAGATGATATTGTGCGCATGATTGCGTTGCTTGTGGCGACGGTCGTGGGCGCGATTGTCTTGCGCATTGTGTTTTATTATATGACGAACGTGGCCATGGTCCGCCAGTCGAACCGTTTACGCTTGCAGGTTTTCGAAGGCCTGTTCTCTCGCAAGCTTTACGCGGGGGCGGAACTGCATTCGGGCGATGTGGCTTCCAGACTTTCGAAAGATATCGAGTCGGTGTCGACCACGACCATGGAAACATTGCCGCAAATGATTGTGACGGCGCTACAGCTGGTGGGCGCGTTCCTTTTGATGCGCTGGTTTGACCCGCGGCTTGCCTGGGCCTTGCTTTTGCTTACGCCGGTGGCGATTGTGCTCGGAAAGCTGGTGTCTCGCAAACTCAGGAACATGACGCTTGCGATTCGTGAACGCGAATCGAAAATCCAGATGCAGGTGCAAGAGGGCGTGGAACACAATGTGCTCATGCGCTCGCTCGAAAGTGAAAACTGGGTGGCGGGCCGCTTGGGTGACATGCAACAGCACTTGGAAAGCGATGTTTTGCGCCGTACGCGATTCACTACGCTTTCGCGGTTTGCACTCGGGTCTGCCTTTGGGCTGGGTTACTTGTTGGCCTTTATTTGGGGCGGCCTCGGGCTGCGCGATGGGGCGATTACGTTTGGTATGATGACGTCGTTCTTGCAGTTGGTTGGCCAGATTCAGCACCCGATTCTTTCGATTTTGAACATGGTGCCGCAAGTGGTGCATACTACGGCGAGCATTGACCGCCTAGAAGATCTTGAAAAATCTAAGGAGCCCGAAGGTGACGGAACGCCTATGGCGCTTGAAGGTTCGCTCGGGGTGCGACTCGAAAATCTGCATTTTGGCTATGCGGCGGGAAGGCACGAGGTTCTAGAAGGTTTCAGTCACGATTTTGAGCCTGGCTCCAAAACGGCGATTATGGGCAAGACTGGTGCCGGAAAGACGACTTTGTTCCGGCTGCTGCTCGGCTTTGTAAGGCCTGATAGCGGGCGCATGCTGGTTTATTCAAGTTCCGAGGTGTGTGCGATCGGCAAAGAAACTCGCACGAATTTTGTGTACGTGCCGCAGGGCAATACCTTGCTGAGCGGGAGCGTTCGCCTGAACTTGCAGCTGGCCAAGCCCGATGCGAGCGAGCAGGAAATGTTGCAGGCTTTGCACGCGGCGTGCGCCGACTTTGTGCTGGATTTGCCTGATGGCTTGGATACCGAAATCGGGGAGCGCGGCCGCGGATTGAGCGAGGGCCAGGCGCAGCGAATCGGAATTGCTCGCAGTCTTTTGCGGCCCGGGAACGTATGGTTGTTTGACGAGGTGAGTTCTTCGCTTGATGAATCGACGGAGCGCGAATTGTTCGAAAGACTGTTTGCGACTTACCCCGACAAGACCATGATTTTTGTGACGCACCGTTCGGCAATGTCTGAAATTTGCGACGAAGTTGTCCGACTGTGAAAAACATGTGAGCGAAAATGCATCCGCTTAAACACTTTATAACGATTACGAAGCACCGGAACGAGGTGATTCGGCTTTGCTTTAAGGCGGGAATCGGATTCCAGGGGTTGTTCCACGATTTGTCGAAATACAGCCCGACCGAATTTATTCCGGGAGCCAAGTATTACATGGGCGATCAGTCTCCTAACAACGGGGAACGCTACGACAAGGGCTATAGCTTGGCTTGGATGCATCATAAGGGTCGGAACAAGCATCATTTTGAATTCTGGTATGACTACGAAATGGCGACCAAGAAGCTTGTGCCGATTGATATGCCGGACCGCTACATTAAAGAGATGTTCTGCGACCGGGTGGCGGCATCCAAGACTTATGGCAAATCCAGTTACACGCAAGAATCTCCGCTGCTGTATTTGACTAAAAGTACGGCCCGCGAAAAGATGACCGAAAAGACTTACCGCAAGTTACTGTACTTGCTCAAGATGCTTGCTGAAAAAGGTGAAAAGGAAACGCTCGCCTTTATGCGCCGCACGAAGGTGCTGCCGGAAGCAGAGATCTAGATTTTTGCGATAAATGCGTTCAGGCTGAAGCCGCCGTGGCTTGTGGCGATGCATTTGGCGGCTGGATTGTGCTCGGGCGACAAGCCGGGGCACTCTCGCAGCAAGTTTGCGGTGCAGGTGTATGCGGAGCCGGGGCGGTTGTCGTCTTTAGGCGCAAGGATGGCGACCGTGAGCGATTGGCCGAGGGCCTGCAGGGCGCGGGCGAGCTCGGCGAGTCGGCGGCCGAGGCGCGTGTAGAGCTTGGGCGCATCAAAATCGAGACGCTTGCCGTAGGGCGGATTCAGTACGATGACGGGGGAGGCTTCGCTCGGATTCGAGTTGTCAGAGTGAATTCCGACCTGGCAGGCGTCGGCAATTTCTTGGGCGGTGTAGTCGAAAAAGTCGCGAAGCTGCGGCGAGACGGGGGCGGGCTCGATGCCTGCGAGCGGTGAACACTCCACATTGTGCTTGACGATTTCGACCGCCTTAGGCGAAATGTCGGAGGTGATGATTCTCGCGATGGATTGCTTCGCTCCACTGTCGCCTGCAACGATGTTTTTCGTGATGAAATTCCACGTGGCTTCCTTGAAGGCGGGCTGGTGCTTTAAGGCGAAATCGCGGCATTTGCCTGGAATGAGTCCGTTTGCCATGTAGGCTGCTTCGAGGCTGAATGTGCCGCTGCCGGCCATTAAATCGAAGACTGCGATTTCTTTGCTGGGCGCAATGCTAGATGCTTCAAATAGCATCGCGGCGGCGATGGTTTCCTTGAGCGGGGCATCGTTCACGAAACGCTCGTGGCCTCGCTTGTAAAGTTCTTCGCCGGCAAGGTCAAGCCAAATGGTACAGCGGTCATCGATAAGTGTGACGTAGAGGTTTTGAGGTGCGGAATGTGGGGTGTTAGGGGCTAAGCCCCTAGGAGAGGGGGTAGCGGAAGCCGCGGCTGGAGCGAGGGGGAGACTTACCCCTTCTAAGACCTTCTGCAATCTTTCGGCGACGGCATCGCTGTGGTACAGGCGCGAATGCTTGCTGGTTACGTGGATCTGGACCGGGTCCGGTGCGAGGTATAATTCCCACGGGATTTCGGCGGCTTTCTTTTCGAGGTCGCGGAAATTTTCGGCCTTGAAATCATAGACATGCATCAGCACGCGGTTAGCGATACGGCTGTAAGCGACGGCTTTCCACGTTTCGGTAATCTTGGTAGTAAATTCGACCTTGCCGTCGCCGGCAATACGTGGGGCGGTTTCGGCGTCGGCAAATTCTAGCCCGAAACCCAGCAGTTCCTGAACGAGAGTCTGTTCAAAACCGAGAGGTACAATCGCCAAAAAGCGGTGAGGCTTACCGATTATCTGGCGTTTGATTCGTTTTTCAAGGGCCGTAGGAAGCATTGCTAGATTGCTTTAGTAACCGAAATCGTCTGAATCGGCGTTAAAATCATCGTTGCCGTAGGAATATTCTTCGTCGTCTTCGGGCGGCGGGGGCTCAAAACCCTCGGGCGGTTCGTCGCTAGGCATTTGTTCTTCGGAATAGTTTTCAGAGGCAAATTCAGCGGGGGACTGCGGCGGATTTTCTGTAAATGCGGGGGCGCTCGGCTGCTGGCTCTGCGGTGCAGGTGCGGCTTGGATGGGCGCTGCTTGAACCGGTGCGGGCGCAGCCTGAATGGAGGCCGGTGTAATCACGATCGGTGCTGCTGGCATCGGGGCGCCTTGAATGACTGACTGGAACAATATCAGTTGTGCCTTGCTGCGGACCACTTGGTCGGCGAAGGCGTCAATGGTAATCTTTTCGGCGTTGAACAGGGCGTTCAACTTTTGCATGCCCTGCGTAAACTTGGACATCTGCATACGCGTTTCAACCGCTTCGTTGCTGGTCAGCGGAATCAGGTGCTTTTGCCTGTCGCAGAGCTTTGTCGAAAATACGGTCAGCGTCTGGTAAAATTCGATGATTTCTTGCGGCGTCTTCCACTTTTCTTCGGGCAGGCCTTCCAAAAAGAGCCTAAGCGTGGGCGATACGTTTTCGTACATCAGCTGCGGCGAAACGGCGCCAGTTTCGGCGTAAAGTGCAATTGCCGAATTCACGAATTCTTCGACCACCGGAGATTCAAACATGCGGACTCCACTTGCGGCCCAGTCCATGTCGAAGTATTCCAGCGCGCGGTCCATCAGCGTCGGATTTCGAAGTACCAAGTTCGCAAAACGGATTTCCATCGGCGGAATGCTTGCCCAGTCGAGTGTGGCTGCCTGCTCCAGTTGCGGAATCACTTCTGTTGCTCCAGGGGCGGCTGCGGTTGCTCCCATCGGTCGGCGTTCTTCGGGACCTTTTTGCGGCTTCAAGCTTTTCACTTGGGCCAAGGAACGGCTCGTGTTGAATCGTTCCGCAATCAGCTTCACATACTGATTTTGAAGTTCGCGGTCGGTAATGCTTTTTACAAGCGACTTGGTATAAGTTACAAAGCGGGCGCGTTCTTCGGGGCTTTGCATGTCATGCTGGCGGGCCAAATAAGAAAGCCAGTCCTCGGATTCGCGCAAAGCGGCTCGGAATGCGTCTGCACCGCGTTCGTTCACAAAGTTGTCGGGGTCGATCTTGGTGCCATCGGGGCGTGAAAGCGCGAATACGCGGGGCGCAATTCCCTTGGGCAAGACAATTTCCAAACTTCTGAGAGTTGCCTTCTGGCCGGCTGCGTCACCGTCGAATACCAGGTAGGCGGTGTTGGCGTATCGGGCAAGAATGCTTGCGTGGGTTTCGGTCAGCGCCGTTCCCGAGGCTGCCACCACGTTTGTGACACCGCCTTGATACAGGCTGATCATGTCAAAGTAGCCTTCCACGATAATCACCGCATTTTCTTTCGCGATGCTTTGGCGGCTCTGATGCAGGCCGAACAGAATGTCGCTCTTGTGGTACAGCGCCGATTCCGGGCTGTTCATGTACTTTGCGCGTTTAAAATCTTTATTCTCGCTTAAGTCTCGGCCACCGAAGGCGACAATCACGCCCGAAAGGTTCTGGATGGCAATCATTAAGCGGTCACGGAACTTGTCCGAGATTCCGCCGTTTTCCTTTTGGACGGCAAGTCCTGCCTTGACACAGTCCAGCGGTGAAAATCCGTTCTTGACGGCATAGCCGATAAAGCCTTCGCGACCATCCGGGGCGTAGCCGATATGGAACAGCTTGCGGGTCTCATCGGTAATGTGGCGGCTAGACAGGTACTGTAACGCCTTGGGCGAAAGCGTAAGCTGCTGTTCGAACCATTCGCAGGCCAGTTCGTTCAACCTGCGGACCATGGCGCGTTCTTCGGTCTTTTCGCTGTCTTCGGGCGCACCTAGCTGGGGGAGTGCAAAACCGGTAAAGTTTGCGACCCATTCCACAGCGCCCTTAAAATCCATTTTTTCGTGTTCCTGAACGAACTTGAAAACGTCTCCGCCCGCACCGCAGGCAAAGCATTTGTAAATGCCCAGGCTCGGATTCACATTCATGGAGGGGCTTCTGTCGTCATGGAAGGGGCAGACGCCCAGGTAGCGGCCATTTCCGGAACGCTTCAGCGGTACAAAATTTTCAATGACCAACGCAATATCTGCATGGGCCTTGAGTTGCTGAATAATTTCGTTAGAGTAGAACGCCACGGCTCAAATTTAGCAAGAAAGAGAGTCTTTTTTTTGATATGGACATAAAAAAAGAACCCGTCCTTATGAAGGACGGGTTTCTTTTAGTAGCGGGGGCAGGACTTGAACGCTGCGACCTTCGGGTTATGAGCCCGACGAGCTACCAACTGCTCCACCCCGCGTCGAGGTTGCACCATATATAGTAAATTTTTATAGCCCTGTCAAGGGTTTTTTACACGAATTTTTTCAGGATATGCTTGCTGGCGACGAAATAATCAATACCGCTAATAATGGTAATTGCGGTGATGACGCCCATCACAGCTTGCGGGAAAATGGCCCAGAATGCTTGATAATTGGGGATAATCGCTTCCATGGGGTCGAGGGCGCCGAGCAGGATGGCGACAATTCCGATACCCTGGAGTGCGGTTTTCCACTTGCCGCTACGGCGTGCCGGCATAATCAAGCCTTCGCTTGCAGCGAGAGTGCGGAGTGTCTCGACGCTCGATTCGCGGAAATAAATAAGGGCGACCATCCATACCGGGGCATAACCTGTGGCAATAAAGCACATGAAAATTGTCATGTTTGAAATCTTGTCGCTGAACGGGTCCAGGTACTTGCCGAGCGTGCTCACTTCGCCGAGCTTGCGGGCCAGGTAACCGTCCAAAAAGTCCGTCAGCATAAAGCCGAGCACCATCACCAGTGAAAGACTCTTGAAAACGAGACTGTTGTTGCTGTAATCCAGATCGTTGTCGTAGAAGAATACCCACAAGAAGAACGGAGTCAGCACAATGCGGCTCATGGTGAGCTGGCTTGCAATCGAAAGCGGTTTGCGGTGGGCGGGGTCGCGGTAATACCAATAAGCGTAGGCGACAGTAGAAGCGATAATCAAGAGAATCGACGTCACCATGCAAATCTGCTGGTAGTCTTCGAGATTCAACAAGTACACGCCCATGGTCACCGTAATCGCGATGTTCGACATCTTGCTCCAGCGGCGTTTACGGGGGAGCGACTTGCCTTCGCGTAGCACGCCGAGGCTAAAGAGCGTGTGGGCGACAAGACGGGCCAACAGGAATACGCAACCGACGGCGAGTAACTTTTCGGCTTGATCGTTTTGGAGCAAGTCGCGCACAAAAATGCTGGTCATCACCGCAAACGAAAGGAATCCGTCAACCACGTTCAGCCAGAGTCGGTAATAGGGCTTTTCAATTTCTTGCGAACGGAGTTGGTACAAATTAACCCAACCCATGATGAGGGCGATTGCAACCAGGGCGGTGGCGGTTTTGGCCATGCCCATCCAGATAAAGACAATGACGGCTATAAAAACCATAGCTCGCAAAACGCTCCAAACTCGTGAGCGCAGTCTAATATCGGATGTCTGTTCTTGTGTCATTTAAAGCCTCTGTCAAACTTCTAATAGTTGTCTTGCGTGCTCGCGAATCGTGTCGCTTTCACCACCGAGCATGCGAGAAAGTTCCTTAATACGACCGTCGTGGTCCAGTTCGACCACATGCGTGTACGTGCGGCCGTCGATTTCTTCCTTGCTGACCGCGAGTTGGTTCTTGGCTCGGCTTGCCACCTGGTGCAAGTGCGTAATCGTGAGCACTTGGTGGTGCTGGCCCAAGTTCTTTAATGCCTCGCCGATGCTGTTGCCGACTTCGCCGCTGATTCCGGAATCCACTTCGTCGAATATCAAGAGGGGAACGCGGTCGAGGTCGGCCATCACGCTCTTGATCGAAAGCAGTACGCGGCTGAGTTCGCCGCCCGAAACCGCTTTTTGCAGGCTCTTGAAGCCTTCGCCGGGGTTTGGGGCGAGCGTAAATTCAATCTTGTCGGCGCCATTGGGCGACAAAGACTGCATGGTAATCGATGTCGCAAAAATTGCCTTCGGCATGCCGAGCGTGTTCAGAATGGCGCTTACGGCCTTGTCGTAGCGCTCTGCGGCTTTCTGGCGAGATGTCGTCAGCTTGAGGGCGGTTGCCTGCAATGCTTCATGCGCCTTCTTGGATTGCCTGGAAAGTTCTTCCAAATCGGCGTCCAAGTTTTCAAGGCTGGAAAGTTCTTCCTTGCGTTGTTCGGTCAAGGCAATTAGGCCCGCGACATCGGTGCGGTACTTGCGCTTGAGCTTTTGAATCTGGGCAATGCGGGCGTTGGCGCGGTCAATGTCGGCGGCACTCATGGCTGCGGACGGGCGCAGACGCAACAAATCCTTGCAAACACTTTCGTACGGGTCGGTCACTTCGTCAAGCGACTTCAAATAATCTTCGTAGTCCGGGAGTTTTGCGGCGAGTGAACGCAACTTGGATTGCAATATTTGCACTTGGTCCAAGAGCCCGTTTTCGCCACCCAGCATTCCCTGAATGTCGTTCAAGTAGCGGGTTTCGGCTTCTTGCTTGCTTGCACTGTTGACCTTTTCTTCGAGCGCTTCTTCTTCGCCTTCTTTCAGGGATGCCTTCGAAAGTTCATCGAACTGGAACTTCAAAAAGTCCTTCTGGGCGGCCAAGTTCTTTGCGCGCTCTTCGGTAGCCTTGATTTCGTCCTGGATCTTGTTCCAGGCGGTCCATTCGCTTGTATATTCGGCGAGCAGTTCGCCGTTTCCGGCAAAATCGTCGAGCATCTGCGTATGCGTGCGGATGTCGCGCAGCAAGAGCTGTTCGCTCTGGCCGTGCATCTGGATCAGTTCTTCGCCCAGACGCTGCAAATCGGGGAGTGCCACCACGGCACCGTTCACGCGGGCGCGGCTCTTGCCGTTTTCCTGGATTTCGCGGCGGATAATCAGTTCGTCATCACTGTCGAGCTCCAGTTCTTCAAGAACCTTCTTGACCTGCGGCTCGTTTGCAATATCGAATGTCGCTTCGACCACAGCCTTTTCTTCGCCGGTACGCACCATGGTGGATTGCGCCTTGTCGCCGCATACAATGCGGAGGGATTTCAAGAGTACCGATTTTCCTGCGCCGGTTTCGCCGGTAATTGCAGTAAAACCATCGCGGAACGGAACTTCCGCATTCGCAATCAAAGTAAATCCACTAATCGACAGGTGCTTTAACATACGACAAATAAATTAGCAATTTAGCTTGACACTAAGTGTCATTTCTCGAATTCGACAACGCTTCGGTAGATGGGACGACCTTCCTTGCGGTACTTCTTTTCGAAGCCGGTCATGATCCCTTCGGTAGGTTCTGCGGTGTTTCGTTCCAGAATTTTGCAACCCTTAAAGTTGTCGAAAACTTCGAGCGCGACTTCGTTGTATTCCTGGTGGTCGGTACCCCAGTAGAAAATGCGCTTGCCCGGTTTCAACACGCGGGCGACTTCAACCAGAAAATCCGGGCGCAGAAGGCGGTTCTTGTGGTGGCGTTCTTTCGGCCACGGGTCCGGGAAATACATGTGGAAAGCGTCCACCGTGTTATCCTTCACGCAGTCTCGCAAAAAGAAGAATACGTCGCCGCGGAGCATGGTGGCGTTGGCTAGGGCGCCGGCCTTGTCCATCTTGCGCTGTGCAAACTTGGCCCAGGTGTAATCCCATTCGCTGCCCATGATGACGGTGTCGGGGTGCTTGGGAGCATATTCCGAAAGGAATCCGCCCTTGCCGCTTCCGATTTCGACTTCCACGCGGTCACCCATGTTCGGGAACATGTCTTTCCAGTTAAAGTCCAGCTTGTGGGGGAGTCCGTCGGGTGTTGCAATCGGCTTGCGGTCTCCGTGCGTACGGAACACGTAATGCCAAAGGCCCTTCGATTCCGAGTCTTCTTTCAAGTCGCGGTAAAATTCAGGAATAACGACTTCTTTGGGTTCTTTTTCTTCGTTCAATTCTTCGTTTGCCATAAAAATTCTTTCGTTTAAATAAACGCGACGATCCTATCCAAAAACTTTTCCGGAATTTCTTTTGCAATCATTTCGCGAATGTACTTTTCGGAATACTTCATCGAAAAATGTGCAAGGATAATCTTTTCGCATTTCACCTGGTCGCCCATGCGGTTTAATGCGTCTGCAATTTGGGTGATATGCGTATGGCCCTTCTTGTGGCTCATCTCGTAGTCTTCAGGGGCAAGGAACGTGCATTCCGTAATCAAGACCTTAGACTGGAATACGCGCTGGTTTTCCAACAGGCTTTCGCCCATGCAGTCACCCATAAAGCTTACTAGCGGGTCGTATACCTCGCGCGTAATCTCGGTACCGCTTTCGCGCAGCTTGATGATTTCGTCGGGAGTCTTTCCCAGGTATTCATCCTTGAGTTTTCTCTTGTAATGGTACAAGGTGCCGCCCATGGCGTAAATCGAGTGCTTGACTTCGAAGGCTTCGAACGCCAAGTCCTTGCGGTGTTCCAAAAACAGGAGGTCGCCACTATTTACAGGGACAATTTCGGGGTAGCGGAACTTTGTCTCGGGTACGCCTTCGAACATGGCTTCGGAATGAATCCAGCTGCGAGCCCCTTCGCAAATGCGTTCGGGCATGTAATAGGTACTTTCGCGTTCAACGCCCATCATTTTGCGCAAACTGTAGTGTCGCATCAGGCAACGGGCGTGGTCTCCGTGGGCATGAGTCAAGAAAACGTGATTCAACGACGTCGCCGAAAGCGGACATTCGCCCATATCGATGCAAAAATCCAGTTCCGGAAGCTGAATATAGGTCGCAAGCCCCGAAATCGAGAAGCCGACAACGGAGGTACACGAGGTATTCACGTGTACTTGCTTCAAGGCGTTATGAATGTATTTACTCTCTGCCATGACTGTAAAACTTTACCGCCAAATATAAAAAAAACGCGCCTTTCGGCGCGATTCCTTTTCAATTCTGAATTCCGAAATACGGATTTTGAATTTACTTGGTCGTTGCGTTTTCTGCGACGAGTTTGTCGAAGTCTTCGCAACTCAAGGTTTCAATATGGTTACCCATGGCTACGCTACGGGTACGGGCATTACCCTTCTTTTCGGGAATGCGGAAGCAGAAATTGTAGACGTTGCCCTTGTCAGTCGGGATTCCCATCTTGAAAATACGGATACGCTGGGCTCCCTTATTGTAAATTTCGTGGTAATCGTAGGAATTCTTGATTTTTTCGAGGCGCTTTTGCTGGGAGAATTCAAGTTCTTCGGTAATGGGGCCTTCCAAAAGGAGCGGCAGGGAGTTCTGGAAACGGAGTTCGATTTTCCCGTTTGATTTTACAATCGATGTTTCTTGCGGCTTGATCAGGTAACGTTGTTGCGGAATGTTCTTATAGGCCAGGGTGTGGACAGTGCGAACGCCGCACATTTCTCGCATATCGGGTTGCTCAACAAAGTCAATATCGCGGCAGATAGGGGGAAGGTTCGTCGGGACTTCCAGATTATCGCCAGAGTTTGAACCGGCACAGGCGGAAAGGAGAGTAGCTATAGCGAAACCAGAGAATAGCAAGATTGTAGATTTCATGCCTTAAATATAATTTTATTATTTCGTTTTGCATTTATTTTCTTTAGAAAGTTTATTTTTTTTAATTATCGAATGTAAACTTTTAGTTTCTTTAGTTGGTTTTTAGGCTGAAAAGTCGGAGTTTAGGGGGATAAAATCATCTTTACTCCCTAGTGCAGTCAAAAAAATGTATTTTTGGCGCGGATTAAGATTGGGTATAACATGAATATTTATAGCTGGAACGTGAACGGGCTTCGCTCCGCCCTCAAAAAGGGTTTTACGGACTGGTTTGCTGCAACAAAGCCGGATATCTTGTGCTTGCAAGAAGTCCGTGCCGAGGTAGACCAGATTCCCGAAGAGGTGGCGAATCCTGACGGCTACTTTGCCTACTGGAACCCTTGCCGTCGCAAGAAGGGCTACAGCGGTGTAGGCATTTATACCCAAATCGAACCTGACCGCGTGAACTATGGCTTCGACATCGAAGAATTCGATGAAGAAGGCCGCGTGCTCCAGCTCGTGTTCCCGGACTGGGTTCTCAATAGCATTTATTTCCCGAATGGTGGACAGGGCGATGACCGCCTGGACTACAAGCTTCGTTTCTATGACGCCTTCCTCGAAAACAGCAAGCGCTGGATTAGCGATGGCAAGCACGTGGTGACGCTCGGCGATTACAATACCTGCCATAAGGAAATCGATATCGCCCGCCCCAAGGAAAACGAGGACGTCAGCGGATTCTTGCCGATTGAACGTGCGTGGATGGACAAGTACGTCGAAAATGGCTTTATAGATTCCTTCCGCCTGTTGCACCCCGAAGAACGTGACCGTTATTCCTGGTGGTCAAACCGTTTCGGAGCCCGCAAGCGCAATGTGGGTTGGCGTATCGACTACGCTTTCGTAGACGAAGGCCTTGTCCCCAATATTATCAATGCCGAAATTCATCCGGATGTAATGGGTTCGGACCATTGCCCGATCAGCATTGAACTCGAACCTCCGTTTGCACCGCTGCCGATTGCGGCTCCGGCTCCTGCTTACGAACAATAAAAAAACGCTCCTTTTGAGGAGCGTTTTTTTATTATCTTCCCTTGACGCTTTTCCAGGCTTCGTCAAAGAGCTTGACTGCATTGCCCGGGTAGCGCAAGAATACCATGCGGTCGATTTCTTCGCGGGTTGGGTTAATTACCCGGTTGTTCTTGAACTTTTCGTCAATGAGCTTGAGCGATGCACTGTTCGGAGAAGCGTAGTTGATCGTTGTTGCTAGCTTTGCTCCATTTTGTGCATCCAGAATGTAGTTCATGAAGGCATATGCGCCATCAACATTCTGTGCTCGACTGCTGAGAGTCATGGCGTCTACCCACATGAAGCTGCCTTCAACGGGAATGGCATAGCGAAGCGTCGGGTCTTCCGCAATGGCATCCATCGCTTCTCCGTTGAATACGATAGCAGCCCAGTATTCGTTTGCAAGGACCTTGTCTTTGGCGCTTACAGAGCCTTCAAAGCCGGCGAAATTCGGATCGCGCTTGATTTCGTTGATCCATTCAACTGCTTTTTCGATGTCTTCCGGTCTAAAGCTGTTGGCGTTTATGCCTTTCGCCTGCAATGCAATAGAAAGCATAGAACGGGATTCGTCAAGCAGACTGAATTTGCCTTTGATCTGCATGGGATTGAAAATAGTGTTGTAGCTTACGCCGCTGGGGTTAAGCGTCGTGTCGCGGTACAGAATGCCGGTGGTTCCCCATTGGTAGGGGAGCGTGTACATGTTGTTCGGGTCGTAAACGGGATTCTTGAATTGATCCGCAATGTTTACTTTGTTTGGAATCTGGTCCATGTCGATGGGTCTAATCAGTTCCAAGTGTATCATTTGCTGGATCATTACGTCCGAAGCGATAACCACGTCGTACTGTTTTTCCATGGCGGCTTGCAGTTTGCCAATCATTTCTTCTTGGGCTTCGTATTCTACCAACTGCAGCTTGTAACCGGTTTTCATTTGAAAATCGGTTATCATGTCAGGATCCATGTATTCGCTATAAGTAAGGACTGTGACTGTCACAGGGTGCTGTTGCGACTTCTTGTCGCAACCACAAAGAATTCCTGTCGCAAGGAGAGCCATTGCAACAGCGATGTGAAAAACCATTTTTCTCATACCCACTCCATCCTTCTTTGACAGTCCTCCTAATCCCCTTTAGGCGTAGACTAGCTGTGCAGGTATTCCACGATGGCGTCGTGGATCGTGGTGAACACTTCCCGCAGTTCCTCTTCGTCTTCTTCCAGAAGCGTAACGCGGAAGCCCTTCAGGTCAGTACAGAAACTTGTACTCGGCACCACGCAGATGCCCTTCGCGCCCAGCAGGTAGTACACGAAGCGGTAGTCCAGGTTCGTGGTCTTGCTGCACCATTCTTCCACCTTCTTCTTGATGATCGGGTTGTCAATCTTCAAGGTCTGGTGGCTGTTGAGCGTGCCTTCGCGGAAGATGATGGTGTTGTAGAACGCACCGTAGGTGGGGTTGAAGTAGAGTTCCGGGATGTCGGAAAGGATTTCGTTGATGATGGCGCTGCGGCGGCCAATCTTTTCGTTCAAGGCCGTGCGGTGTTCCATGAAACGCGGATCGCCCAGCACGCGCGGAATCGTCATCTGCGGGAGTGTGGTTGAGCAGACTTCCACCATCTTGGCGTTATCGATAGCGCGGCAGAAGGCGTCGAACTGTTCGTCCTTGTCGCGGTTGTAGTATTCTGCCCAGCCACAACGAGCACCCGGCCACGGGTATTCCTTGGAAATACCCTTGAGGGCGATACCCGGAACGTCCCCGATGTATTCAGCGAGTGCGTAAGCGTGAGCTCCATTGTACGTAATCTTGTTGTAGATTTCGTCGCAAATAATGAACAGGCCGTAACGCTTTGCAATGTCCACGATCTTCTGGAGAATGTCGAGCGGGTAAACCATGCCCGTCGGATTGTCCGGGTTCAAAATCAGAATGCCCGCAATGCTCGGGTTGTACTTCACCTTGTTCTCGAGTTCTTCGAGATCCGGGTACCAGTGATTTTCCGGCTGCAGACGGTAGGTAATCGGGGCCGTGTGGGCGTGGGCCGCTTCGGCGGAACTGTGGGTGGAGTAGGCCGGGGCCGGTCCGATGATACGGGTGTTCATCGAGAGGAGACCGTAGATGGTGGCGATGGCGTCACCGAGGCCGTTGAAGAACAGGATGTCGTCGACGTTAATCTGGGCGCCGCCCAGTTTGTTGTTTTCTTTCACCAGGAATTCGCGCGTTTCGAGCATGCCCTTGGAGGGGCAATAGCCGTAGCTGCGGTTGGTGCGGGCGAGGTCAACAACAATATCCTTAATCCAGTCAGGAATCTGACATTTCTTTTCGATGGGGTCACCAATATTTTCCCAGTGAATGGGGAGACCGAGTGCCTTGAGCTGGTTTGCCTTCTTCACGATCTCACGGATTTCGTAAGAGAGTTCCTTGGCTCCTTCGCTCAATAGTCTTCTGCGCATTTTATGCTCCTGTATAGGTATCGAAAATTCTTGTTTTTACGTTGTAATTATAGAATATAATCTGTTAAGAATTTTCGTTTTTCCTTATGGTTAATGGTTAAAAAGGGGGTAATAAAAAAGGGCTGCCTTTTACGGGGCTGCCCTTGAAACTTTTTGTCTGGATTTAAGCGTTACGCTTTACAGATTTTGGTTTCTCTGGACAGCCCCACAATAGCTCGGGCCGCTGCCTGGCTTGCTGCGAACGCTTTCGCTGCGATGATGTTCTGTCCAAAGATTTTGTTCATGTCTCCAAATATACTACCTGTTACGCGAGATTGTCAAGGTTTGTCAGGTATTTTTTTATTTTTGCCGGCATGACTCACGGTACCATTTACGATCCGGTTCGCGGGAAAGATGTTCCCGATACGCCCGAAGAACGGGTGCGTCAGGCGACAATCAGGTTCCTGATAGATGAAGTCAAGGTACCGCAGAACTTGATTGCGGTGGAGTTTGCGCTTTCGATGGTGGAGCCCAAGAACGATGACCGGGTGGATTTGTTGGTGCAAGACTTCAAGGCGTCCGGCGATTTAAAACACCCGTGGCTCTTGGTGGAATGCAAGGCTCCCGGCGAGTATACTTGGCAAGCGTTGCAAGTGCAATTGAATAAGTATTTGAAAGTGCTTACGCCCAAGTATGTGATGCTTTCTTTGGGCGACGCTGTGCGATACTTTGAACTGGACGCAACCACCAAGCGTTTTAAGAAGATTGAAAAACTGCCGGAATTTACTTCACCACAGAAATAACGTTGCCGTCCTTAAACTTGGTGGTCAGCGTGTCGCCTGGCTTGAGCTGGCTTTTGTTGCGCACGAATTTGCCGTTGGCATCGAGCGTAAGAGTGTAGCCTTTTGAAAGTGTTGTCTCGGGATCTGCATTCTTGACGCGTAGTTCCACGAGGTTGAATCTGGACTTTTCAAGATCCAAAATTTTGCGGGAACCCTGGTGCAGACCTTCGCTGTTGCGGGCAATGCGTTCGCGCTCGCCTCTAAAAATGAACTGCAAGTCCTTTTGCATGTTGCTTCTGTAGAGCGAAAGCTTGAGGGCTTCTTTCTGAATCAGGGCGTTCACTTTTTGTTGTAGGCGGTTGCCTGTATTCGAAAGCTCTTGCTTGTAGTCGTGAAGGACTTCTTTAGTTTGTCCGGCGATTTCTTGCGCCGTCGAAAGCATCTTGTTCCAACTGTCGGCAACGCGGTCTATCAAGCGCTTCGCGGTATCGGTGGGCGTAATGCAGGACTGGTAGGCGACTTCATCTAGCAAACTGCGGTCGATTTCGTGCCCGATTCCGGTGAATACGGGCAGCGGAAAGTTTGCGACGGCGCGGCACAAGGCTTCGCTATCGAAAAAGTTCAAATCGGTTTTGCTTCCGCCGCCGCGGATAATGCATACTACATCCAGCTCCGAATCCTTGGCGAGTTCTTCGAGAGCCGCAAGAACTGTAGATTCGGTTTCGGATCCTTGCATTTTGGCATAGGCCGTTTTCACCTTGAAGCTAAACGGCGATTCAGCAAGCTTTGTCGTAAAATCCTTGTAGGCGGCAGTGCCTTCACCGGTAATCAAACCCACACGAACGGGAACGTCGGCAAGCGCCAACGCCTTGTTCTTTTCGAGCAGGCCTTCAAGCGCGAGCCTCTTTAAAATGGCGCTCTTGGTGAGCGCAAGTTCGCCAAGCGTATAAACCGGGTCTATATCCAGAATCTGCGCTTGCAATTTCCCGTAAGGCACGTACAGGTCGGCCTTGATTAAAAAGCTGACTTTGAGCTGTTCCTTCAGTTCAAATGGCTGCGGGTAATTTTCAACTTTGGCGCGAATGGCGGCGAATTTAGCCGCAAAACAGTAAAGCGGCACGGTCGCGAGCGGATTCACGTTCCCTTCTTCAAAGTCCGCAATACTCAGGTAAACGACTTTCGATTTCTCGTTAATCTGGGTAATCACGCCACGCACCCATACGGCAGGGGTAGATTCTACCTTCTGCTTCAAGGCTTTCATGTATTGCGTAACGGTGTAGGACTTGTTTTCGGATTCCATGCGCAGAATATACTATTTTTACGGCATGTCTAAAGTTGTTTCAGCCATGGAAGTCCGCCAGAATTTTGGCTCGATGTTGAACCAGGTTTCGCTCAAGGACGAAGAGATTGTCATTGAACGCGCCGGTAAGCCCTTGGCTCGTCTTGTGAGTGTTGACGCTCCGACGGCAGGGCTTTTAGACTTTCGCGATATCGGTAAGCTTCCGAACCAAATCTGGGAAGATTAGTCCGCTTTAGCAATAATCGTAATGGTAAGCGTGTCGCGCATGGATGGGTCGGCAACGCTCTGGGCAATCAATTCCGCCTTTTCTCCAATTCCGCCTTCAAGTGCAATCAGGTAATTCGACGAAATTTCCTGTTCCTCGTCACATGTTCCAGACTTGTAGTTACTGCTGTTGTTCAGGTAGTCAAGCGTTTTGCAAGGCACGAACCAAGCGATGTCAGACCCGATAATCTTCCAGGATGTCTTGGAATGGGGAGTCATCGTAAAGTCAAAGTCTTCAAAGCGCATCGTGTCGCCTACAGCAAGAACTTTTTCTTTTAGCGGAGCGTCTTTTTCGGAATCGTAGAATTTCATTTCTTTCAAGAGACCGGGCTGCTGGACCATGGTGTAGAGCTGCAACACGTAGCGCAGACTGTCGGGAATGCCCTGGTCAAGCGGGTCGGAATTCAAACGGAGATAATGCAGGTAATAGGGACCGTCTTCGCTAACCTTGAAGCTGCCGCCGTATACGCTACTGATTGTTGCCTGCGATTTCTTTTTCTTGTTGAGAACTTCAATAGACACGTTCTGGAAATTTTCGTCATTGTAGTTCTGGATCCAGTGCTTGACGATGACGGAATCTCCCTTCTTGTAGTCGCCGATCCACACGAACTGTTCTTGACGCAAGTTGTACTTGTAGGTTCCAATGTCGTCCTTGGGGCGAGTGCGTTCGTAAGCTTCGCCGGGGTACTTGATCGAATCCGGGTTCGAGAAGTATTCGCCCTGTTCAAGTTCGCGGGCCTTGGTAATGGTTTCAAAGAAGGCGTACGGGCCTGTCCAAATGCTAGAGAAAGATTCAGGCTTGATCTTGATGGACCAGTTTACGGAATCGTTCGGTACGAGCATGGTGTCCAGGTTTGTCTTTGAAGAGCCAAGCTCCTTGTCGCCATCGGTAAGCTTGTACAGGATAATGTTTTCGCCAACGGTCGTCAGGTTTACGCTGTAGCCTTCGTTGGCGGAGAATGCGATAGACACTTCCTTGGGCGCGTTGTCAATCAAAAGAATACCGCGCAAGGTGTCGTTCATCTTCATGGAAATCTTTTCGTCTTCGCCGGTATACTTGTAGTAAGACGTGTCAACGAGAACCTTGAGCTTCATGCTGGATTCGTCGCTGAATTCGCCTTCAACTTCCAGGAAGTAGTGGTTGTCGTTAAAGGTAACGAAGGTGTTGGAATCTCTGAAGGTGGCGGTGGAGTCTGCACCGTAGCTAGGAATCAGGGAATTCCTGTAAACGGAGTCCTTGCGTGCTGCCGTTTTGGGGGCAGCCTTGATTGCTTGCAGGTAATCACCATATTCGCTCTTGATGCGAATCTGTTCGCTCTCAATGTTAGAGGTGCTTGCGAAAACATTGATGCGGCTGCCCTTCGGAAATTCGCCCAAGTACATCGGCAACGTTGTTGCCGTGCTGTCAAGATAGATTTCGCTTTCGTCCATCTTGGAGGAATCACCCTTGAACAGATCTACATAAAGTCGGAGAGTATCACCGAGCTTGACGGTATCCTTGTAGTCAATGTCTGCGCGAGTACTCAGGGAACTGCTCGACTTGAACGAGGGAACCGAGGAACTGGACTCTTCGTCCGAGGCTGAAGAACTGGAGTCGTCGCCGCATGCGGTAAAGGCGACGGTCATGAATAATGCTGCACTAAGGCTTAAAAGTTTCTTGAACTGCATCTGGTGTCTCCTAGTTCAGGATATAGAATTGCTGCTCGGCAGTGAATGCTTCACCAATCACGCGAAGAACGTATTTGCCGGTGGGGAAGGCCATGGCCTTAAACTTGAAGTGAGTCTTCTTTTCGCCGGCGAGATCGCGGGCGGCAACCGTAAGCATGCGCTTTCCGAATTCGTTCACGATTTCGATTTGCACGAATTGCGGGTAACCGACGGTCAAGTCGAAGTCACATTCCAGGCTGTAAATGTCGATGTTCACCTTGGTAAGCGTGTAACCGCCGTCCATGGCTTCGCCGCCTACAGAGCGCGAGTTGTCAAAGTAGCCGACATAGAGCGAAGGCGCGAATTCCTTGCCTGCGGCTGAACTTGCCAAAACGGTTTCGCCCGGTTCTACAGCGGTCAAAATCAGAGTGTAAAGCTGAGAAGGATGCTTGCGCTTAAAGAATTCGGTGAAGGTCGGCGTGCGCAGGAATGCGCCGAGAGGAGCCTTCGGGTTAATGGTGATAATGCCCAAGAAATCTGCGTACTTGGTGTCCACGCCGCCACCCGAGTTCTTACGGATGTTGAACTGACCGCCCTTTTGCTGCGGGAGGTTTGCCGGTGCGTTTTCCCAAGTGAGTTCGTAATCGACCCAGTCAACGCCCAACTTCTGGTCGCCAAAGTTCATGTCTTTGCCTGTTTCCTTAAGGCCAAAGATGTTCAGCTGTACGGGTTTCTTGATAGAATCCTTGTTGAATTCCAGCTTGAGTGCTGCATCAAACAACGGACCCGGCAATGAAGACAAGTCGAATCGCAGATAGATCTTTCCAGCGTTTCCGGTCGTCACGTTTGCAACATGCAATTCGTGGTCGGAGTTGTGCGGGCTGAAGTTGTCGAATTCCGAAATCCAGGTGGCGGCACCCTTACCGCTCGGGAATCCGTCGCCGGTGTTGTCGAGCGTGGTGTAGTGCAAGTCGAACACGTAAACCTTACCGGTGTCAGAGCCCGTCTGGTATCCGTCGTCAGCGGTAAAGATAATGTTGTAGCGGCCGCTTGCCGTAAATGAAACGTCGGTCTCGTAAGCCATGCTGTCCGAGAACACGACCTTTCCGGGGCCAAGTCCCTTCGTCCAGCGTACGGGGTCTTCGCAAAGACCGTCGCCACGACCGTCATCGACCACGGAACCCTTCATTCGAAGCAGGTTCGGCTGCACGATCACCATTTCGTCGGGAATGAACGCCTGTGGTTTTTCGTTTGCGCCAAGTTTCGGAGCGTAACCCGTAAACAGCGGAATCATTACGCCGCCGTTGGGAGTGTGCTTCAGGTCTTTCCCGTACAGCGACTTGATTTTGGATCCCTTTCTGGATTCTTCGACAATGGTGGGGTAGGCGTTTCCGCGGGTAAGCGTTTCACGGAGGCCCGTCACCGAAAGTCCGGAGTTGTCGTTAATGAACATCGGGCGGTCTTTTGCCTTGTCGCTTGCAACGATTTCAACACCGATGAGTTCGGCATGAGCCTTGTTGAAGTTCTGGAGAATGGTGTTGCCCTTCTTGGCGGTAAGGCCGAGAATCCAAATTGAGCCGCCGTTGTTGGTAATCTTCGGACCCTTCGTGTCACCAATCAAGGCCACTTGGCGTCCCCACAGTTTCTGGTAGTTCAGCTGGATGCTTCCAAGTGTCACGTCTTCCAGGTAAACATCGCCCCCGCCGACTTCGGCAGTTTCGAGGGAGCGCACCATCATGTTTTTCAGGAGTAGGTTGCGCTTTGCCTTCAAAATAATTCCGCTACCGAATTCCGAGAAACGTTCAATCGTGAGCTCGTTGAATGCTCCGGCTTCGATAATGAACTTGCCTTTACCGTCAATGCGGCCTTCGATACCGATAATCTGGCGAATGCGGTTGCGAATGTAGATGTCGCGGTTGATCGTCCAGCGGCCTCCCGGCGGGAAGTACAGCGTTTCGGCACCGTCATCAATAGCGTCTTGAATTGCCTTCGAGTCATCAGAACCCGTGTTCGATTTTCCACCGTAGTCTCCGGCGATTGTAATCCAGTTGTCGGGTTTCTGTTCCGGGAATGCCGGCGTTTCTGCAACGGCTAAGCGCATGGACTGCTTGGGGCTGTGGCAAAGCTGCTTGGTCTCTTGTGTCGAAAATTCAATGATTTCGCCTTGGATCATTTCCTCGTTGTAGCCTTTCTTCTTGGAATTGATCATGGTCTTGTAGCGCGAAACCTTCATGGATCTAGCAAACAGGTGGCTTTCGTTCAAAATGGCTGTAGTGGGCTTGACTTTTTTATTGCCGTTGTCGAATTCAAGCAGACCGTCAAGCAAACTCATGATGGCGAAATCGCCGTGATTGTAAACAGCAGGAACGCTACCCTTGAATCTCAGGGCGCGAACAGCAAGGTTCATGTTGTCGTTTTCAAGGCCGTATTTTCTCTGGCCGCCCATGGTTACATGTTCGAGCGTTGCCGTTCCCGTTTCGCCCTTGGCGTAAATACCGATGTTAAAGCCGTTGATTTCGACATTCTTGATTAAAAGCGGACCAATACCTTCGGTAAAGCCGAGGTCAATGCCGTACACACCCAGGGAGTCGCCGGAATGGATCTTGACATTGTGGATTGTACCTTGGTTCGATGCGTTAAACTGGATGCCGATTGCGCCCGGGTTTCCTTTACCGGTACGGATAGTCATGTCGCGGACGGCGTTTCTGTACTTGGGGCCGGGGCCTTCGCCTGTGAAAATGACTGCTTTCGGGAATTCGGGATTGTCAAAACCGTAGGTGTTGTCTGCGAGTTGCAGGATGGTTCCGCCAATGCTTTGACCTTGCAAAATAGTACGACGGCTCGAGGATTCTGCTTTTTTGGTAACAGGCCAAGTCAACCCATCGGTAATCTTGTAGATTCCGTGGGGTAAATAAATAATATAGTCGCCATCGGGATGGTCGTTCAAGGCCCTCTGAATAGCTTCGGTGTCATCGGTTTTGCCGTCACCCTTAGCGTAGTATGGGTCTTTTGTGACATTAATAATCTTGGACGCCATGGGGAATTCCACCTGGGCGCACACAGAAACTGCAAAAAAGACAATAAAAAAGAATAGGGTCCTGTACATACTAACCTCATTTGTAAATATATATAAATAAATGTAGGTGGGAATTAAAAAAGAAAAATGAACAATTAAATATGTAATTTGTCCAACATTTTTTCGCTATTTAGGGCATTTTTCGTACACGAAGGGGTTGTGATCCCCTTGAACCTTGAAAATGCGACGGTCGCGTTCGCATTCTTTGTCTGTAACGGGGTACATTTTGTCCCAGGCTTCGAATAGTTTTCGGTCTTGTTTGGACAAATTAACGCCGTAGGTTTTTTCCATGTAAAAGTGGGCTCGTGCTATGATTCCACGGGCCTCTTCGCGAGGTTGTGCTTTCTTTTGCTTGAAATCCACAATAGTCTTGCAACCGCCGTACATGGGTTCGGGATCGTTGGTCCACTGGCTGTACATAAAGTTGTTGCGGTCTCCGTTGACTTCGCCAATGGCGGGGTACAGGTTGTGCATGTCACCTTCCATGATCTTGAAGGTGGTGTCGTTGGCGCTGCAGTTCTTGCGGCCTCCGTCGCGCCAGCAGGGGAGGTGTTGGCCCATGTTGTGGGCGGTTACCATGTGCTCCCATTCGATACGCTCGGCGCGCTTAAAGCTTTTGCGTTTCGGATTTTCGCGGGGCTTGAAGTCGCAACTCGAAAAGTCGACGTTCTTCTTGTCGTCGTATCGGCAACCGCAGTAAAGGGTTTCTTGCAGTTCACCGTAGTACACTCGCCTCAGTTGCTTGCTCGCGTCGCGGTAGTTGTAATGTTGCGGGGCGGCAGTCGGGTCTACGCGTGACCAGGCAATAGCGATAAAAACCGCCAGAAGCAGTATAATTCCAAAACTTTTCATATAAAAACCATGTAGTAACGTTAGAAATATAGAATACTAGAACTTAGAACATCATCATCTCTCTAAGCTCTACTTACTAAGTTCTACCAACTAAAATCTTTTCTACATTTGGCGCATGCAATCGCTTGGTATGGATTATTTGAATTCTCGGCTCATGTTCGGCATGGTGCCGGGGCTTGAATCGACTCGAAAACTCTGCAACGCTCTCGGAAATCCTGAACGCACTTTCAAGACAATCCATATCGTCGGTACGAACGGCAAGGGCTCTACAAGCTATTACCTCGCAGGCGTATTGCAGGCCCATGGTTTTAAGACAGGGCTTTTCACGAGCCCGCATCTGGTAAGCCTTCGCGAACGTATTCGTGTAAACGACAATCCCATTAGTGATGCTGATTTGAACCGCTTGCTTCTCCAGGTGAAGGCTGCTGCAGAACAAGTGCAGGTGGAACCGACTTTCTTTGAAGTTTTGACGCTTGTGTCGTTCCTGTATTACGCCGAGCAGGGTGTAGACGTGGTTTCTATGGAAGCGGGCATGGGCGGTCGCCTGGACAGTACGGCGGTGGCGTGCGGCAATATCGTGGTGCTCACGAGTATCGGTCTTGAACACACTGAAGTCTTGGGCCCCACTGAAAGCGCCATTCTTAAAGAAAAGATGGCGGTTGTCGAAGCGGATCGTCGCCGCAATAAGACTTTTGTGGTCGGAGGCCTTTCCGAAGAATTGTTGGCAGAAGCTAGTGCTTATGCAAGTGAACTCGGTGCTGAATGCCTCGTTCCCGAAATTCGGACGGACATCAGACTCCCGAATTTGGGTCGCCATTACATAGAAAACGCGAGCCTTTCCTTGGCTGCAGCCGAATGCTTTGTAAAGGGTGCCGGCCGTCCTTATGATGAAGCCTTGGCGCTCAAGACTCTTGAATCCCGCTCTTGGGCGGGGCGCATGCAGCAACTCGCTGACAAGAATGGAATTGTCCGCTACATTCTGGATGGGGCGCATAATTCTCATGCGGTGCGTCGCTTGGTTGAAACCTTGGCGGAATATTACCCCGGTACCAAGTTCCATTGCGTATTCGGAGCGCTCAAGGATAAAGATGTGGGCGAAATGCTCAAACTCATGTCTCCATTTGTAAGCCACTGGCATATTACCAAGACTCCCTACCCGCGTTTCCGTGAATTGGACGATTTGCGTTCTGAGCTTTCGAACTTGGGTTTGAAGGTGGCTAGCGAAGGCGAACTCAGCCGAAATTTTTTGGACCAAGTTGCCGAAATTGCCTCTGTAGATAACGAAAATATTCCTGTTTTAGTGACCGGCAGCCTCTATATGATTGGCGAAACGGTGCAGGTTCTCAAGGACGATTTTGATGGTTTGGCTTTTTTCCGTGGCCTTGAACCCTCGACTAACGAGCACCGCTAAATTTGCGTAGAAAACAAATTCTGTAAACTGTTTTGGCTCCAAAGCAAATCCTGTAAATCCAAAAGTTTTTCTTGTAAACTTTAGTTTTCGCAAATTTTGCGTTTTTATCGCCAAAAACGTGGATTTTATCCATTATTTCAAAAAATTTGCCGTTTTTTTCGACTTTTTGTCAAAATTACTTGTATATTACTATCGAAATTTTCCCAAAAGACTCTTTTGGTGCGTTTTTTGCTATTGGAATCTTTTGGAAACGTTATTTGGAGATGATATATATGGCAGAAGACTTGCAATACCTTATGGAACGCATCCAGAAAGATGCTGTCGATAAAGCAGAAAACGAGGCGGCGGCTATCATTGCCAAGGCCAAGGAAAAGGCGGCCGATATCGTGAAGGCTGCCGAGGCCGAAGCGTCCGCCCGTCTGGAAAAGGCCGACAAGGACGCCGAAGCGTTCACGGAACGCAGCGAACGCACCCTTGAACAGTCCGCCCGCGACCTTTTGCTTTCGGTAGGCAAGAATCTCGAAAAGATGATTATGGACCTGTTGAACCTCGAGGTGGAAAAGTCCCTGGACGAATCCACCGTCAAGAGCATGCTCCTCACGGTAGCCAAGTCCTATACCTCCGACATCGAGGTGGATTTCTCCGATGCCGATGCCCGTAAGCTCAGCTCCTTCGTGATGGGCGAGTTCAAGAAGCAGCTTTCCGCCGGCGTGAAGGTCGAAAGCGACAAGGGTGTCAAGTTCGGTTTCCGCATCAAGCTCGATGGCGGCAAGGTCACCCACGAATTTACAGAAGCTGCAATGGCCGACGCTCTTTCGGCCCTGCTCCGTCCGCAACTTGCCAGAGTGGTAAACGCTGCCGCACAGGCGAAGTAACGCGGGTACTTGATGAGCAGTCCTTCTTACTTGATGGCATCTCTTCCGATGATTGAGTTCGGCGATCCAGCCCCGCTCAGTATGGAAGATTTTCGCCACCGCTGCATCGGCGTGCTGTCCGAGCCGGAACTTGCGGCTCTGGACGCGCTTTTGGATGACGGTGAATGCGAAGAGTGCGACGACGAGTTCGTGCGCGCCTACAAGGCCCACGAAATCCAGATGAAGAACGTTTCGGGCAGGCTCCGTGCAAGCGCATGGGGGCCCGATATCCGTTTTACGGAAAAGTCCTTTCCGGGTTACGATGTCGCCTTTGCCAAGATGATTCAAGATGCGTTTGCCAAGTCGAATCCTATGGAAAAAGAGCAGGATATCGACAAGGCACGTTTCTGGCTTGTGGACTCGCTCGCAGGAGTGGGCGAGGGTACCGTCAAGCATGTTTACGCTTATGCGATCAAACTGAAGATTTGTGAACGTTGGGCGCGCCTCTCCGAACAAGCGGGCGACGCTGCCGTGTTGAATGTTATTAATGCAAACGATCCTGCATACGCCTCTGCGGCGGCACAGGAATGACCGGAGGTCCATTTTCAATGGCTAGTATCGGAAAAATCATCGGCGTCAACGGTAACCTGATTCGCGTCAAGTTCGAAAGCGCCGTGTCCCAGAACGAAGTGGCGTATGCCAAGCTTACTCAGAAAAACAAGGACGGCAAGTCCGAAGTTATCCCCCTCAAGAGCGAAGTCATCCGTATCCGCGGCGACTACGCCGAACTCCAGGTGTTCGAAGACACCACGGGGCTCAAGACGGGTGACGAGGTGGAATTCACCGGCGAACTTTTGTCCGTAGAACTTGGCCCCGGCCTCTTGACCCAGGTCTTTGACGGTCTGCAGAACCCGCTCCCGAAGCTTGCCGAAGAATGCGGCTTCTTTTTGCAGCGCGGTAAGTACTTGAAGGCGCTCCCGCGCGACAAGAAGTGGGCGTTTACCCCGGTCGCGAAGGTGGGCGATGTGGTGGTCGCCGGCGATACGCTCGGCACCGTGCCCGAAGGCGTGTTCACGCACCGCATCATGGTGCCGTTCCGCCTGCTGGGCAAGTGGACTGTGGAATCGGTCGCTGCCGCTGGCGAACATGTCGTTGAAGATGTGGTCGCCAAGCTCAAGAACGACAAGGGCGAAACCCAGGACGTGACCATGGTGCAGACCTGGCCGGTGAAGATGCCGATCAAGGCCTATGAAGAACGCCTGCGCCCGAGCAAGCCTTTGACCATGCAGCAGCGCATTATCGATACGTTCTTCCCCGTGATGCAGGGCGGTACGTTCTGTACGCCGGGCCCCTTCGGTGCCGGTAAGACCGTGCTCCAGCAGCTCATGAGCCGCTACGCCGACGTGGATATCGTGATCTTGGCCGCTTGCGGTGAACGTGCAGGTGAAGTGGTGGAAACCCTCCGCGAATTCCCTGAACTGATTGACCCGCGTACCGGCAAGTCCCTCATGGAACGTACGCTGATTATTTGTAACACGTCTTCGATGCCGGTGGCTGCTCGTGAAGCTTCCGTGTATACGGGCGTGACTCTCGCCGAATACTACCGCCAGATGGGCCTGAACGTGCTCCTCTTGGCTGACTCGACTTCCCGTTGGGCTCAGGCTCTGCGTGAAATGAGCGGCCGTCTGGAAGAAATTCCGGGCGAAGAAGCCTTCCCGGCTTACCTCGAATCCGTGATCGCCGCCTTCTATGAACGCGGTGGCGTGGTTCGCCTGAAGGACGGCTCTACCGGTTCCGTGACGATTTGCGGTTCCGTGTCGCCTGCAGGTGGTAACTTCGAAGAACCGGTGACCCAGGCTACCTTGAAGGTGGTGGGCGCATTCCTCGGCCTTAGCCGTGAACGTTCCGACCAGCGCCGCTTCCCGGCAATCCACCCGCTGGATTCCTGGTCCAAGTACGAAGGCATCATCGACAGCAAGAAGGTTGCCGAAGCCCGTCACATCCTCGCAAACGGCGTGGACGTGAACAACATGATGAAGGTGGTGGGCGAAGAAGGTACTTCTATCGACGACTTCGTGATTTACCTGAAGTCCGAATACCTCGATGCCGTTTACCTGCAGCAGGACGCCTATAACGAAATTGACGCCGCTTGCTCTGCCGAACGTCAGAAGTACGTGTTCGACAAGGTTTACACCATTCTCAAGACCCCGATGAAGTTCAGCGAAAAGGACGTCGCCCGTACGTTCTTCCTCAAGCTCACTCAATCGACGAAGGACTGGAACCGCGTCAAGTTCGATTCCCAGGAATTCAAGGACCTTGAACAAAGTATTTTTGCTTCCGTGAAGGAGGTTTCCGCTAATGCATAATGTGGCATACCATCGTATTGAACGCATCGCCGGTTCCGTGATTACGCTCCGTGCCGAAGGTGTAGCAAACCAGGAACTTGCCCAAGTGACAAGCTCGTTCGGAACATCCCTTGCCCGTGTGATCCGTATTGACGGCGACATGGTGGACTTGCAGGTGTTCGCAGGTGCCCGTGGTATTTCGACCGACTCTGAAGTGCGCTTCCTTGGCGAACCGATGAAGGTTCCGTACAGCGAGGCCTTGCTTGGCCGCGTGTTTAACGGTGCTGGTAAGCCCCGCGATAACGGCCCCGAAGTGGACGGCGAACGCATTACTATTGGCGGCCCTTCCGTGAACCCCGCAAAGCGTATCATCCCGAAGACGATGGTGCGTACGGGTATCCCGATGATCGACGTGTTCAACACGCTCGTGGTTTCGCAGAAGCTCCCGATTTTCTCTATCGCCGGTGAACCGTATAACGAACTCTTGGCCCGTATCGCATTGCAGGCCGAAGTGGACGTGATTATCCTCGGCGGCATGGGCCTCAAGCACGATGACTACCTGTACTTGAAGGACTTCCTCGAAAAGAACGGTGCTCTTAGCCGTACGGTGATGTTCATGCACACCGCCTCCGACCCGATCGTGGAATGCTTGCTCGTGCCGGATGCTTCCCTCGCTGTGGCAGAAAAGTTCGCCACCGAAGGCAAGAACGTGCTCGTGCTCCTCACCGATATGACGAACTTTGCCGACGCCATGAAGGAAATCGCCATTACGATGGAACAGATTCCGTCGAACCGTGGTTATCCTGGCGACCTTTACTCTCAGCTTGCCAGCCGTTACGAAAAGGCTGTGGACTTCGAAGGTTCGGGCTCCATCACCATTCTGGCCGTTACGACCATGCCGGGTGACGACGTGACCCACCCGGTTCCGGATAACACCGGTTACATTACCGAAGGTCAGTTCTACTTGCGCAAGGGCCGTATCGAACCGTTCGGTTCTCTGTCTCGTTTGAAACAGCAGGTGAACGGCAAGACCCGTAGCGACCACCGTACCATCATGAACACCATGATCCAGCTGTACGCAAGCTACAAGGAAACTTTGGAAAAGCAGTCCATGGGCTTCAACATGAGTAACTGGGACCAGAAGCTGTTGAAGTATGGCCAGCGTTTCGAAAGCGAAATGATGGACCTTTCCGTCAACATTCCGCTGGAAAAGGCTTTGGACCTTGGCTGGGAAATCCTTGCTGACTGTTTCGCACCCGAAGAAACGGGTATTCCGACCAAGATGATCAACGAATATTGGCCCAAGAAGGGGTAATATGGCGAAGGTCAAGCTAACTAAAAACGCCCTCAAGGCGGAACGCGACGCATTGAAGCGCTTCCAGCGCTATCTGCCGACGTTGCTGTTGAAAAAGCAGCAGCTGCAGATGGAAATGCGCACGCTCCAGGAGAGGGTGATGGCTAAGCGAGAAGAGGAGGACAAGCTCCGCAAGAGCATGGCTTCCTGGATTTCGCTGTTTGCCGAACCCATCGAATGGTCAAAGTACCTGTCGGTGAAGGAAGTGCGCCAGGGCGAAGGTAACATCGCCGGCGTGAAGATTCCGACATACGACGGGGTAGACTTTAATATCGCCATTCCGGATTTCTTCACCACGCCCGTGTGGCTGGACGACGGTATCAGAAGCCTCCAGGGCCTGATTTCGCTGCGTCTGGAACGTCGCGTGCTCGAAAAGCAGTACGAACTCCTCTCGAAGGAACTGCGTACCACGAGCCAGCGCGTGAACCTGTTCGAAAAGGTGAAGATTCCCGAGGCGAAGGAAAATATCCGCGTTATCAACATCTTCCTGGGCGACCAGCAGACGTCCGGCGTTGCCCGCAGCAAGCTTGCTAAGGGTAAGGCTACCGCCCGTACCGCTGCCCAGGATGCACTCGCGAAGGAGGCTGCCGCATGATTACTCCTATGAAGAAAGTGACGGTGCTGACGGTTGCAAGTGCAGTTGAAGAGACGCTCCAGGCGCTCCGTACGCTTGAAATTTTGCACCTCACGCCTTTGCAGGCGGCAGCAGGCGCTAAACTGAACAAGGCCCGTGGCGAGATGAACCGCGTGCAGAAGGCCTTGGAAGTGGTGCCCGAAAAGGCCCCGAAGGGTGTGACTCCCGTGAAGGATGCCGCTCCGGCTGCTAGCCTTATTGAAGAAATCCAGAACCTGGTTGCCGAAAGCAAACAGGCGGAAATCGACAAGGAACAGGCCGAAGAGGAACTCACTAAACTTTCCATGTTCAAGAACCTGGACCCCGCAACGGCAGCAGCACTCGCGGCGAAGGGTATCTATGTCAAACTGTACCAGCTCCATGACGGTAAAATCCCGTTCGAACTCGAGGGCGAAGGTTCCATCGAAGAATTCGGTCAGGATGAAAACGGCAAGTATGTAGCTGTCGTGAGCAGGGGAGAAGCCCCTGTCGCCGTGAAGGGTAACTTCACCGAACTCACGATGCCGCAGAAGTCGCTTGCCGAATACCGCGAAATGGAAGCGAAAGCCAAGGAAACGCTTGCCCGCGTCGAAAAACGCCTGGGTGAACTTTCGGGCGTCAGGGAATCTATCGAAGACAAGCTCCTCGAAGTGGGTGACGACTACCGTATGGTCGAAGCCGAAGCCTCGATGGTGGGCGACAAGAACGTCGCTGCCGTGCAGGGCTTCTGCCCGGCTCCGCGTGTCGGCGAACTCGAGAAGGCCGCCCGCGAACACGGCTGGGGCCTCCTGGTGGACGATCCCGCCGAAGACGACGATATCCCGACGCTGTTGACCTACAGCAAGCTCAGCCGTCCCATGCAGTTCCTGTACGACATCATCGGCATTTCGCCGGGGTACAAGGAAGTGGACGTGTCGGCCGTGTTCCTTTGCTTCTTCAGTATCTTCTTTGCGATGATTGTGGGCGACTCGGCTTACGGCCTGTTGTTCCTCGGTCTGGCTCTCTTTGCCCGCTCCAAGATGCCGAAGGCAAATCCTGCTGGTTTCCACTTTATCTACCTCATGAGCATCGCCACCATCGTGTGGGGTGTCATCAACGCAAGCTTCCTCGGGCTCAGCCCCTCGCTTGCGGGGTGGACGTATTACCTGGACATCACCAACTACGGCTGGTTGCCTGAACCGCTGAAGAACGCGATGCTCTGGATCCGCACTAGTGCCCCGACTGACCCTGCGAAGTTCGAAGCCTACAAGGCCTTCGCCCAGTCGATCACGATCTTGCCCGAAAGCTTCGTGCCGAAGGCGGCGGGTGCCTCCCAGATGCAGCATATCCAGCTGTTCTGCTTCTGCATCGCTGTTGTCCACCTGAGTATCGCTCATATCTGGAACGTCTGCGTGCGCATCAAGCGCAAGGATTCCACGTTCATGGCGCAGGTGGGCTGGCTTATCGGCTGCTGGGTGATGTTCTTCCTTGCGTGCCAGATGGTGCTCGGTATCGATATGCCGAAGTTCGTCATCCCGATGTTCATCGTGGAAGCCGTTCTTCTGGTGCTCTTTACCGTTCCGCCGAAGCGCCTCAAACAGGACTTCATCAGCATCCCGATGCTTGTGCTTGACGTGGTGAACAGCTTTACCGACGTGATCAGCTATATCCGTCTGTTCGCTGTGGGCATGTCCGGTGCGGCCATTGCCGAAGCGTTCAACGACATGCTTTCGCCGCTGTTTGGCTCTGCTGTCGGTATCGCCGGTGCAGCCTTCCTGCTGCTCTTTGTGCATGGCCTGAACATCGCGCTTGCGGTCATGGGCGTCGCGGTCCACGCGGTACGTCTGAATACACTCGAATTTTCAAATGGACTTGGCCAGGAATGGAGCGGATTCGCCTTCGCCCCCTTCGCCAAGCAGAAAAATTAAACCAAGGGATAATTCCCGCTACTTAATGAGGAAAAAACAATGGAACCGAATACAATGGTTACTCTCGCTAAAATGGGTGCTGCAGCTGCGCTTGGCATTGCGGCTATGGGCTCTGCCCTTGGTTGCGGAACGGCCGGTATGTCCGCCATCACGATGTGGAAGAAGGCTTATGCCCAGGGCAAGTCCGCCCTCTTCACGCTCTTGGTGTTCGTGGGTGCCCCGATTTCCCAGACGATTTATGGCATGTTGCTCATGAACTTCATCTTGAGCAAGGCTGCTGAAAACGGCTTTACCAACTGGGGCGGCTGCCTCGGCGCCGGCATCTTCGGCGGTCTCGGCATGATGGCTTCTGCCTGGTACCAGGGTAAGTCTGCAGCTGTGGCTTGCGATGCTCTCGGTGAAACCGGCAAGGGCATGGTGAACTACCTGATGGTGCTCGGTATCGTGGAAACCGTGGCCCTGTTCGTTCTCGTGTTCTCCATGATGGTGCTCTAATCCAGCGAGGTAACACGTATGGATCAAGCTCAACTTTTAACGCTCGCGAAACTCGGCGCGGTGGCGGCCCTGGGCCTTGCCGCGGTGGGTTCTGCGCTGGGCTGCGGGACTGCCGGCATGGCGGCCATCGGGGCCTGGAAGAAGGCGTATCTCAAGGGTAAGAACGCGCTGTTTACGCTGCTCATCTTCGTGGGCGCGCCGATTGCGCAGACAATCTACGGCATGTTGCTGATGATGTACATCCTGAACAAGTCCCAGGCGGCCCCTGCCAACTGGGCTGCATACCTGGGTGTGGGCATCTTCGGTGGCATCGGCATGATGGCCTCTGCCTGGTACGTGGGCAAGTCGGCGGCTGACGCCTGCAACGCCCTCGGCGAAACCGGCAAGGGCCTCGTGAACTACCTCATGGTGCTCGGCGTCGGCGAAACCGTCGCGCTGTTCGTCATGGTGTTCTCGATGATGCTGGTATCGTAGGACAAAGTGTCATGCCCGCGCAGGCGGGCATCTCCTTTTCAAGAATAGCGGGGCAATGCCCCGCACCCTTTTTTTATAATTGGACTGCGAAAAACAATTAGGATTAGACTGAACTGTTGCGTTTTTACAAGAGTGTAAAAATGTATTATCGTTTCCATTGTGTGGCCTAAAAAAGGGAGATTCACAATGGCAAATGTGAGATACACTCAGGAAAAGCGCATCCAGGTAGCGGAGTATGTCCTAGATGGAAGATATTCCGCCTCGGTCGCCTCGAAAGTTTTCGGGATAGGTGTCAATACCGTCTGTAGGTGGGTGAATAGGCTCTGCGAAAAGCGGGGCCTTCCTTGTTATAGGGCCGAGCGGAAGGGCCGGAGAAGGGAATCGACGCGGGCTCGGCTGAAAGAGTTGGTTCGCCGCAACCGTCGGCTAGAAAAGCAACTTGCCCATGCGAGGGAGACTGCGGAGATTCTCAAGGCCATCCCGGTTCATCTATATTCCACGACCCGGTTCAAGTGCGAGGCCATTCATGAAAAACGGGACTGCTTCCCTGTTTCAAGGATGTGCGAGGCGCTTGGTGTCAGGCTGGCCTCGTATTACCAGTGGATTCGTGCGGAGGCCCGTCGAGCCGAGCGCCGCGAGCGAGAAAGGGCCCTTGCCGATGTGGTTATTCGTGTGTTCGAGGAAAACCGCAGAACATACGGTTGCCGCAGGATGAAGGTCGCCCTTGCAAACGAGGGGGTGGATGTCAGCGAGTACAGGATTCGTCGCATTATGCACGAGAACGGGCTGTATCCTGTGGCCCGAAGGCGGTGGCGGCCCTACCGCAAGGGAACCTGCGACAGCATGTACAGCGAAAATATTTTGCAGCGCGAGTTCTTGCCCGATGCGTTGAACAAGGTCTGGGCGGGAGACATTACCTACATCGCGACGAGCTTCGGCTGGCTTTACCTGGCCGTTGTCATCGACCTGTGCAACAAGGAGATTGTAGGTTATAGGCTGTCGCGCAATATTGAATCTGAGATTGTTGTGGAGGCGCTTGGTAGCGCATTTGCACGGCGTGGCGTTCATGAGGGGCTAGTGTTCCACTCGGACCGTGGGCCGCAATACAGTAGCAGACGGTACCGGACAATGCTTGCCGAGAACAAGGCCGTGCCTTCAATGAGTGCCCCGGGCTGCCCATACGACAATGCTTGCGTGGAGAGCTTTTTCGCTTGCCTGAAAACGGAACTGCTTTACAGGAGAAAGTATTCCTGCATGGAGGAGGTGGAGTCGGACATATTCGACTATATTGAGGCGTTCTATAACCGCAGGAGGTTGCATAGCACGCTCGGGTACCTGAGCCCGGTAGAGTATAGGTTGAAAAGGCTGGCCGCGTAAGGAGCCGGCTTAGGCTAGACTTCGAGTTGAGTCAGTTTCCCGTTTTCCTGTTCCGCCTTGAATATGTCGTAGACATAGGGAGAACTTTCAAGGTAAAGTCCGGTTTCCAGGTCAACCAACTTGGCGAATGTTTCAGACGCGTAGAGCCTGCGCATCGCCTCGATGAGCGGGATTTTCTGGTCTTCCATCATATACGAGATGATGTCTCCCGTTATGAGTTCAGCAAGCATTTTGGGCTTAGACATGGGCCGACTCCTTCTTTTTCAACAGCGCAATCGCTTTTTCTGAGTGGAAGAGAATCACTGTATCTTCCCTCCGTTCTGCTGGCTGACTAGCGTTAGGTCGTTGATGGCGTCTTCAAATGAAAGCGTATGCTCCACATCGTAGAATTCAACAAGGAAATCCATCGCTCCGTGATTGCATAGATAATCAAAAGCCTGCTTTTCGGTGAGGCTCTTGTTTGCGGCGAACTCGTTGACGCATGCAACGGTATATCTGATCAGTTTCTTGTCCATTCTGTAGATAATATACATAACGGCGAGCGTTATGGCAATAGTAGGCAAGGAGAGCTAGGCTTGTATGTTGGTCCTCTTGCGAGGAATAGCGAAAAAAGGTATATTCAATGGTAAAAAGAGGTATATTCTGACCGGGTTTGAAAAATATTTGAAGGATTATTTTGATCGAAAGGAAGCGCTTGCTTACCGTTCAAAGATTATACAACGTACAGAAAACCTGTTTGAACGAAACGCTTTGTTGGAAGAGTATTATCCATTATGGGTTCGGTTTATCAGCGATTTTGAGAAAATTAATCGGAACTCTACGGTGCGTGTCGAATGTAAAAGACGATATGGAGAAAAATGCGTATGGGGGCCGGACATAATAGAGATGTGGGAAAGATATTTTAAGGAAAAATATGTGGCTGAACCAAAGTTGAAACGATGATTGCACATAGCAAAGGATTTGGACTGTTGTAGGGATTCTTTGCTTTTTAATCTGGACGGAAAATGTTGAGAAAAATCGTAATTGAAAATCTGGGTGTGTTTAGGCATTTGTCGATGGAGCTCGCTCCGCGTCTGAATATTCTCTGCGGAACAAACGGAACTGGTAAGTCCTTTTTGTTGGATTCCGTGTGGTTTGCCTTGACGCATCGATGGCCCATCGAGCCCGTTACGTCTATCAAAAAAGCCAGAATTGAATGCATTGGGTCGGATTCGTCTGGTGACCATGTGGATTACTCGGCTTCATTTGACCGTAGTGAACAGGAATGGACCTGGTCGCCGGACAAATTTGACAATACAGGATTAGTCTTTTATGCAAGGGCGGATGGCAGCCTCTGCGTTGCGGATTCTGTACAGGGAAATTCACTAGCCCTTTCTTTGCATGAAATTTGGAATGGACGGGAAAAATCCGGCAAGTTTGTATGCGAGGGTCTTGTTTCAGATGTCCTCAAATGGCAGAATCGCAGAAGTGAAGAACTTGCCATGTTCGAAAAGATTCTTGAGGTTCTTTCTCCATCAAATTTCAAAATAAGATTGTCTTTGCCAACACGGATATCGCTTGATGATGTTCGAGATATTCCGACAGTGGCGTTGCCTTACGGAAATGTTCCTGTACTCCATACTTCTTCGGGAATCCGCCGCATTTTGACTTTGGCTTATTGCCTTACTTGGGTATACTCTGAACATTGTCGTGCATGTAATGTGGCGGGAATGTCGTATGATTCGAGAATGACATTCTTGATGGACGATGTTGAAGCGAACCTGCACCCTGATTGGCAGGGATCTATTCTTGAATCAATCTTTGCTGCAATTTCTGCCTTGCGTGGTTCCCTTGAAAATGTGCAGCTGTTTGTAGCGACAAAATCACCGATGGTGACCGATTGGGCAAAGGTGCATTTTGATTTCCCGCTTGACGGAATGCTTGAGTTACGAGAGGATGAAAAAAATACGTAATGTTGGATGATAGCCCGTTACTCACTTGCAAGATTTAATTTTTTTTGCTAAAATTTAAGTGAATTCGGCTGGGCTCCACACCATTAAAGAGAGTATATAGGATGCTGGAAAGAAGTCGCACCGCAAGGGACCCTCTTAACTCTCACTAGAGGAAACCCAGAAGTCTTGGATATGCGCCCAAGAGGCTGAATTCTTTTTTATATGCGATTAGTCACGACACCAACGCTAAGGTAGGACACTGGGCTAATCTGCAAATGTATGTCTCTCCGAAGATTATCTGAGAAAGGGTAATTGGGCATGTACTGGCAAAACTCACATGTTGGAACGGGATATACTGCATATTTTTTTATAATTAGATTATGCTTGACGAAATAAAGAGAGCTTATTACGAATCCGGGAAATTGAAGGAAGAAACAAGATATTCCGGCGGCAAGAAAAATGGCCCTTGCCGGCAGTATGATGAAAACGGAATTCTTGTTGCCGAACAGAATTACAAAGACGACGTGCGTGAAGGCCGGAGTGCCTCTTTTTATGCTAACGGGAATGTCAAGAGCGAACTCTTTTACGAACATGGCGAACCATCGGGCGTGCAAACGGATTATTATGACGATGGCTCCGTGTATAGAAAGCTTCCCATAAAAAATGGATACATCGAAGGGCTTGTGAAAATGTATGCTAGGGAGGGTTTTTTAGCATTTGAAGCTCCGTTTCATCTTGGTATAGTAAACGGAATTGTACGCAGATATGACAAGAAAGGCTTGATTGTAGAAGACGTTCCTATCTATGACCATAAGGTTGACGGTATTCGGCATGTTTATCGAGAGGGGAAATTGTATGCAGAAGAAAGGTATAACAAGGGTAAGCGAGATGGCTTTACAAAAATATATGGTCGAAATAACCTAGACCAATATCTCTCATTGTTTGTCGATGATGAATACTGTGGTTCGAAGGCTGTCAATTATTATGAAAACGGCAATATTCACCGCGAAATGGAAATGGATAGGGGAATGCCTGATGGAGTGCAGATAGAGTATCATGAAAATGGAACTGTTGCATTTAGGTTGAATTACAGGCGCGGCATGCCCATAGATGGAGAGTATGAAATATATGATGAGTATGGGAACTATGATGGAATGTGCGAATGTAAAAATGGCCATGCCTTTCTTTACGATGTGGTTGGAAATCTTGTAGAACATTGGGCTATATATCGTGGTCTAAGAAACGGGCTTAGCGAATTTTTGATTCCTGAAAAAAGAATACTTTATTGTTTTGAAGGGAAAGCCTGTAAATCCTTAGAAGATTTTCTTGAAAGGACCTTCGACAGGCTGGCAGAAAGATGGCTGTCACGTTTTTCGCAAACAGGCCAAGAAACGGTTAGAGAATCTTATAGAAACTTATTCAGGCAAGCCTATTATTTGGCGAAACCGGATTCCCTAAATTCGCTGGATGCACCTCGTGAAGAACTGGAACGCTGCAATTTTAGTGAAATTTCTAACGAGCGCTATGCTGACTATGTCGCAAGGGAATTTTCGTTGCGTCTTGGCCTTGCCTCTGGAGGAGAGGAAGAGCGAAGATTGGCAGTGGCCTTAAAGAGGCTGCTAAGGCCTTGTTCTAGTGCGAACCGCTGAAAATCCAAGGGCAACCGCCAGAGAATTTGAGAAAAAACATCCGTAATCAGCTGTTGCCGGACTTTCAAAGCCCGGCAATTATCTATATTCACGACATGGCTTTTTAGCTGCATCGGCGGTTGTGTGCCGGTCGGGTAACGGGCTACCAGTTTTTAGAGTTGTTGCTCTTATTCTCATCACTGAAATCCGCTAAATTTCAAATGCATACGAGAATAAGGCGAACACTCACGTCCCTATGGGGCGTGGGTCGTTCGTGCTTGTAGTATGCAGGGCTTTTAGCGGAGCCTCAGTGATGCAAGTCGGATGACTCCACGCCTTTTTTACATGCTCCCATTATTCAGGAGCGCGAGGCGCGAAAGAATCCACTTGCAAAAGGATAAGGGTTAGAACTGAACCTTTAACCTTTTTGTACATGAGGCCCCCATGCCCTCGCTGACCTGGATTGGCAAAGACGCCGTTTTGAATCACCACCTGGATGTCCCTTATCGGGTTCTGGAAAAGAAATACGATTTTGGCGATGGCGAGCCGGGCAACAAGATTATCCACGGCGACAACTTGGAAGCACTCAAATCTCTGCTCCCTGAATACGAAGGTCGCGTCAAATGCATCTACATTGATCCGCCGTATAACACGGGCAACGAGAACTGGGTCTATAACGACAATGTGAACAGCCCGAAAATCAAGAAGTGGCTGGGGCAAGTGGTAGGGAAGGAATCCGAGGACTTGACCCGTCACGACAAGTGGCTTTGCATGATGTACCCGCGCCTTAAGTTGTTGCAGAAATTGTTGAGCAATGACGGGGCGATTTTTATAAGCATCGATGATAACGAACAGGCGAATCTGAAGTTGGTTTGTGACGAGATATTTGGGGTTGGGAATTTTGTAGCTCAGGTGATATGGGAAAGAGCATATGCACCAGTTAATCTGAAAAAACATTTTTCTGAAAGTCATGATTACATTTTGTGTTATGCAAAAAAAGTAGAGAATCTTGTTTGTAACGGATTGCCAAGGTCTGAAGATGCCAATAGTAGATACTCAAATCCAGACAATGATCCAAGAGGTGCTTGGAAAGCATCGGATTGTTCTGTCGGCCCTGTAGTAGAAGAAAAAGTGTATGAAATTGAGTTGCCATCAAAAAGAAAAGTTTTACCATCAAAAGGGAGATGTTGGCTTTATACAAAAGAAAGATTTGCAGAAATGGTAGCCGATAATCGTATATGGTTTGGACCTGATGGAAATAGTGTTCCTGCCGTGAAAAAGTTTCTTTCAGAAGTAAAGCAGGGAATAACCCCAATGACTATTTGGAAGTATACAGAGGTTGGACATTCTCAGGAAGCGACAAAAAAACTAAAAGAAATATTTGATGGTAAAGCGGTTTTTGATTACCCAAAATCAGTAGATTTGTTAAAAAGATGTTTTGAATTGTACTCCGACAAATCCTCCATCGTCCTCGATTCCTTCGCGGGTTCCGGCACCACGGCCCATGCTGTGCTGAACTTGAACAAACAAGATGGTGGCAACCGCAAGTTCATCCTTGTCGAAATGGAAGATTACGCAGAAACCATCACTGCTGAACGCGTCCGCCGCGTAATTGGTGGTTACGGCGAAGGCAAGAATGCCGTTGAAGGCACCGGCGGTTCATTCGCCTACTACGAACTGGGTCCAGAACTTTTGAAGGATGGTTTTATCAACGAAGATGTCCCGGAGCGGACCATTCGCGAATACCTCTATTACACCGAAACAAACCATGCTTTGCCGCAAAGCAACAATGGGCATCCGGCTCATCTAGGGAACTTCGAAGGCGTCGCCTACTATTTCCTTTACAACAAGGACGAAACAACGACGCTTGATGCAACTTTTCTTGCGTCAATTTCGGAGAAGGCCGACCGCTATGTCATCTATGCGGACAACTGCATCATGCCGCAAAAATTCCTGTTTGACCACGACATCACCTTCAAGAAAATCCCGCGTGATATCCGGAGGTTCTAATGATTCTCAAGCAATACCAGAAAGACATCATCGAAGATTTGACCCGCTATTTGGAAATTCTCCAAAAGACAAAGAACATTTCGGAGAGTTTCAATGAATTCTGGCGGTTGCATCCACGGACTCCGCTCACTCCGTTTCCCGGCGAAATCGTGGAACCCTACAAGAACAATGTTGCAGGTGTTCCTCATGTGTGTCTGAAGGTACCGACTGCTGGTGGAAAAACATTCATTGCCGCCAATGCGTTGAGAGCGATTTTTTCAATTTTCCCGCAAGACCATGCAAAGACTGTCGTGTGGCTTGTTCCGTCAAATTCCATCCTTGAACAGACCATTCGCAATTTTTCGAACCCGGAACATCCATATCGCGAACAGTTGAATGCGGATTTCGGGAATCGTGTGGAAGTCTATGACAAGACCGCTCTTTTACAGGGTGCGGGATTCAACGCTTCGTCCGTAAAGGAAAACTTGTCCCTTTGCATTCTCAGTTTCGATAGCCTGCGGAGTCGCAACAAAGACAATCGCAATGCCTACAAGGAAAACGGCAACTTGTTGTCTTTTGCGGAATCTGCTGATGAAGAAGTATCCTTGATGTCGGTTTTCAAGCAACTTAATCCCGTAATCGTTGTAGATGAAAGCCATAACGCGGAAAGTGAGTTGAGCGTTGATATGCTTAAACAGCTAAATCCAAGCTTTATTCTGGACTTGACGGCGACTCCACGAAAGAACAGCAATATAGTGAGTTTCACCAGTGCTTTTGAACTCAAAAAAGAAAGCATGGTCAAGTTGCCCGTGATTGTCTATAACCACCAGAGCAAGGATGAAGTCGTAAATTCGGCTCTGGAACTTCGCGCCCGCTTGGAACGAGCCGCTTTTGACGCTCAAAATCAGGGAGGGGCGCCCATTCGCCCCATCATCCTATTCCAGGCGGAGCCCAAGACAAAAGAAGACAACGCCACCTTCGATAAAATCAAGGCGATGCTAATCGAAAAGGGAATCAAGGAAAGCGAAATCAAGATAAAAACCGCCGATAAAAACGAGTTGGCTGGTTTGGATTTGATGTCGCCGGATTGCGAAGTCCGTTACATCATTACGGTGAACGCTCTGAAAGAAGGCTGGGATTGTCCTTATGCGTACATTCTTGCTTCGCTTGCCGACAAGAACTCCGCTGTGGATGTGGAACAGATTCTCGGAAGGGTGCTGCGCCTACCTTATACCCGCAAAAATCCGAACCCGATGTTGAACATGAGTTATGTGCTTACGGCATCGAACAAGTTCTTGGATACCGTGCAGAATGTGGTGGAAGGTTTGAACCGCGCAGGCTTCAGCGGCAAGGACTACAGAATTGCGGATACGCAGGTGGTCAACGATTTGCCTAGTGAGGTCCCTGTCGCACCGTCGCCAGTCGATTTGTTGTCGTCGATTTCACCGGAAACGCAAGAGCCTTCGGGAAGTAGTTTTGGTGGAATCATGCCGACAGCAACAAGCTGGAATCCTGGGGCAAGTGTTTGTCCTGCAAGCCCTGCCGTGCAAGACATAGAACGCTTGGCAAGACAAGAAAACGAAACGATGGAAATGCAAATCCGGGAGAGCAAATCTTCTGGAGTTGCCCCTACACCTGCAGATCTGGAGAAGCAAGTGAAAAACGCCCACATCAAGGACAACTTCATCGAAAGCGCAAGCGGAATTTGCCTGCCTAAATTCTTCATGAACATGGATGGCATTGAAAACGACTTGTTCGGTCTCCGCGAAATGGAATTTGAAAAGGACATGCTCCTGAAAAAATTCCCGCTGCGCACCTGCGATACATCCATCAACTTCGACAACGTCGATGCGGAAATATACAAGGTCGATTTGGATGAAAGTTCCAAGGACAATACTCCGACATTCTGCAAAGTAGGGAAGGATGTTCAAACAAGCCTCGCACAATGGATTTTAAGTATCAAGGATGTCGAAAGCAAACGCAAAAAATGCGCCGAATTGTTAGTGGGGCTTGTCGGAAAAATGTACCCCATTCCCGACCAGGAAATCAAGATATACATTGAGCGCGTCTTGGAATCGTTCGATGATGCCGCTTTCAACCACATGCTGAATAACTCCGCCCCATACGCCGCAAAAATCAAGGCAGCCATCCAAAATCACGCCGACACCTATGTGCGTGACGAGTTCCGCCGTGAACTAGATTCGGACAAGATTATCTTGAAGCCCTCCTATATGTTCAAAAAGCAGAAGCCATATTCTGCGAAAGGCAAGAGCATTGCCAAGAGCCTATACGAACCGGAAGAAGGTTTTAATGAATTCGAAGCCGAAGTCGTGAACGATATCGCCAATTTGGAAAATGTGGAATTCTGGACCCGCAACAAGGAACGCTCGGATTTCTGCATCAACGGGTTCATTAACCACTATCCCGATTTCATCATCAAGACGAAAAAAGGTAAAATCGTCCTGCTGGAAACCAAGGGCGACCATTTGGATGCTGCGAGGAAAATTGAACTCGGGAACCTTTGGGCGTCAAAAGCCGGAAACGAATATCGCTATTGCCTAGTGTATAAGGACCGGAGCGAAGAGGGCGCATACACCAAGGAAGAATTCTTGAGCCAGATGAGGAACTGGTAAAAAATTACGTGCGCATGTAGAATCTACACATCGCCGTGACACAACTTTTACAAAAAATAATGCAACCCAGACAAAGTTTTTAGTTAGTTTGTACTCAATTACACTTTGTCCTTAATTTTTGTCGTCGGAAACGGGCATTTGGGGTGGATTTGTAGGTTTTTTAATAGTGGGTTCATGAACGACCATATTCATTACCGGT